>CAMNOS010000260.1 GCA_946546925.1 uncultured Butyrivibrio sp. | reverse complement strand
ATACTGAGCATTGCCTTGTCATCCCTGATGTGCTTATAGCAGTGAAGTCTCCCCAGATCAAAACCTGCGGCGTCCCTGTGGACTGTGTTTCTGATCTTAAAGCCCACCGGAACATTGTCTCTGATCACGGTGTCAAGCTTCTGGAAGTCCTTGCGGATCCTGCCAACCCTGACCATGCTCATGCCACAGCCGATGTCGATCCCGATGAGTGCCGGAAGCACCGCATCTGTTACTGTCATGGTAAGGCCGATGGGGCCCACTTTTCCCGGATGAACATCAGGCATTACACGGATCTTGCTGCCCTTTGCAGCTTCGATGTCACTGATCATCTGAACCTGGGCAATGGCGTACTGATCAACATTTCCCTCAGCAATACCGCCCATGCACATGATCATGGCATCTGCATATTTTCCTTTTATTGGTATCAAAATAAAACCTCCGTTGTGGTGCTCTGTGCATCTGTGGCGCACAAAATACACCTCCTGAATCCTCAGAGGCTTACATTTATCCTACCTTATCTTCTGGCCCGGAATACGATCTGATCGAATGATCAGAATAAAAGACGGCGGACAATCATGCCTCTGTTGTCTATTGCTGCTATGTTGTTAGTATTCATCGTGTGTTTCATGATTGCCCTCCTTTCTTGAAATTCATTTCTGAATCATGAAAAATCTTTGTTTGTTGTTACTGATAATACACTATCATATATATCGGACATCATGTGTCCATGTCAAGAAAAAAATCTAAAAAACACTTTTTCAGTCTTCAAAGACTTTTCGTTATGTGCTCAATTCTTTCCGATAACTGCGGATCTTCGGACAGCATCTTCTCAATCTTATCTGCTCCGCACTTGACCGTTACGTGGTCTCTCTTGCCAAGTGCCTTTGCGATTTCTTCAAGGGCCATATCTGTATACTCCCTGCACAGATACATGATAACCTGCATGGCGAGCACTACATCCGCATTTCTCAGCCTTGAGCAGACGTCATTCCTGTCTACCTGAAACTCTCTGCAGGTCGCTTCCATTATCTCATCCATAGTGATTGCTGCAGCCGGAAGCTCCCCTTCAAAATCGGAGAACTCTGCAAACTCCGGATGCCACTCCAGATATACAGTCCCGCAGCATCCGCTTTTTTGCCTGGCTATTATCAGTTCGGCTATATCTTCGTATCTAGTATCCTTGTTGTAGTACTTATCTCTGTAAATAAAAAGAACCGTATCAGCATACTGCTCCAATGAGCCGGACGTTCTGAGGTCTGACAACATCGGATGGTGATCCTCCCTGAGTTCTACCGAACGTGATAACTGGGAGAGCACAACAACAGGGATATCCAGTTCTTTGGCCATGGCTTTAAGCTTTATCGCTATCTCCGACAGTTCCTGCTGTCTGCTTGCAAGACGCTCATCCAGGCTTATCAGCTGGAAATAATCGATGATAATCATTTCAATGCCATACTCCTTCTTGAGCTGCGCACTTCTTTCGCAAATCTCGCTGACAGTAACCCCCGCAGTATCGTCTATGATCAGCCTTGCACCTTTGATCGCATAGCAGTTCATCTCAAGGCAAGTCCTCTCCCGCTCTGTCAGCTGTCCTGTCAGGACCTTGCTGCATGCAATTTGTGCTTCGGAAGCAAGAATCCTTGCAGCGATCTGTTCCTTCGACATCTCCAATGAGAAAAAGAGAACAGGTCTTTTGTTCTTTACAGACAGAAACCTTGCCGATGTCAGTGCCAGTGCAGTTTTCCCAACAGCGGGTCTTGCAGCTACAACTGTCAGCTCTCCCTTCCCAAAGCCTCCTGTCATCTGATCAAGTTCCGTAAATCCACTCGGCACACCGTTAACTGCCATGTCTCCTTTAACCGACTGCAGATACTCAGCTGCTATTACATCGATAAATTCATAATTCTTTTCACTCATAATGATTCCTTTCCTGTTGTATCTTTTGGTTTAATATTATAGAAAATCAAAAATGCTGAGCTGACTGGATTCAGGAAGATCGTCAAACAGTCCGAGTTTGTGCATGTTATCAATGACAACCTGCGGGCACTTGGTCCTTGACCTGAAATCATCCCTTGAAGTAAATGGTCCGTCCTTCGCAGCTTCAACTATCTGATCCGCAGCCTTCTCGCCCAGGCGGTCAAGGCTGACAAGGCTTGGCATAATGCGGTCTCCGACCACTTTAAAAGACCTGGATTCTGCCCTGTAGATATCTATGGGTTCAACTTCAATGCCCCTTACATACATCTCCTCCGCAAGTCTCATCGCAGCCAGTTCATCCTTCTCTGCTGCGGAGAGATCATCCTCTCTGGCCCTGTACTCAGCCATATGGCGTCGAAGGACAGATAATCCCTGGAACATCCTCTCGTAGTTAAGGGCCTTGGCCCTTATTGAGAACCAGGCAGCATAGAAAGCCTGCGGCATATAAATCTTGAAATACGCTATCCTCCAGGCCATCATTACATAAGCTGCCGCATGGGCCTTTGGAAACATGTACTGAATCTTC
>CAMNOS010000259.1 GCA_946546925.1 uncultured Butyrivibrio sp. | reverse complement strand
TTTTCCAACATACTTTTTGATAATCATATTATGCCGTTACCATCCCCACAGATTGAAGTTCAATATTCGGTTCCACCTCATTATAAGAAATTACAATAAGATCCTTGTAATAATCCTGAGTCATTTTCTTAAAATACATTCTGACAATGGGTGATGCCATAATAATGGCCATCTTGCCGGCCTCCTCCAGCCTTCTGATGTTATCACCAACCGCAGTAAGTATTGATTTGGTTCTTGCAGGGTCAAGGGTAAGATATGCTCCCGTTTCTGTCTGCTTGACAGAGTTCATGATCTCCTGCTCAAGCTTGGGATCGAGAGTCAGAACGCTTGTTGTCTCACCTGGAGCAAAGTACTTGTTGGAGATTGCTCTCTTAAGCGACTGTCTTACATATTCCGTAAGTATGTCCGGATCGTGCGTCGAAGGAGCAAAATCTGCCAGAGTCTCAAATATAGTGACAAGATCTCTTATGGAAATGCCCTCTGAAAGAAGGTTCTGAAGCACCTTCTCAATTTCGCCAAGGCTCATAAGCTTGGGTACAAGTTCATCTACAAGTGCAGGGTTGTTCTCCTTGAGATTGTCAACAAGGTTCTGCACATCCTGTCTTGTGAGGAGCTCGGCAATATGCTCCCTTATAACCTCGGTAAGATGTGTCGCAATAATTGAAGGAGGATCTACAACGGTATAGCCAAAGCTCTCAGCTCTCTCCCTCTGCCCCTCAGTTATCCAGATAGCTGGAAGATGGAAGGATGGCTCAACGGTCGGAATACCTGTTATCTCATCCTCAACATGACCCGGATTCATTGCCATGTAGTGGTCGAACAGAATCTCGCCGTCACTTACCTGTATGCCCTTGATCTTGATTATGTACTGGTTTGGATTGAGCTGTATATTATCACGAAGTCTGATGATCGGCACAACAGTACCAAGTTCCAGTGCAACCTGTCTTCTTATCATTACTACACGGTCAAGCAGATCACCTCCCTGATTGACATCTGCCAGCGGGATAATTCCGTAGCCGAATTCCAGCTCAATAGGATCGACCTGTAAAAGAGAAGTTACATTTTCAGGCTGCCTGATCTCTTCTGCCTGCTGTTCCTCTTCTGTCGCAACCTCACCTTCAGTTGCAACTTCTTCCATGGTCTGGCTTGTTATTCTTCCAAGAAGTATGAAGGCAGCTCCGAAGGTGACATAAAGAACGGTAGGCAGCGGTGAAAAGATACCAAGTCCTGCCACAACTCCGCCAACAAGATAAAGTGTTTTGGCTGTTCCAAAGAGCTGTCCGATGAGAGCATGTCCAAAATCCGCCTCCTTGGATCCCTTGGTGACAAGAATACCAGTGGACATAGAGATCATAAGTGAAGGAATCGAACTTACAAGTCCGTCGCCCATGGTCAGTATCGAGTAGGTGTTGATAGCGGTGTTGACATCCATTCCCATTCTGAGAACGCCCATGGCAATACCGCCAACAAGGTTGACAGCTGTTATGATAAGACCCGCAGTTGAGTCTCCTTTTACATACTTGGTAGCACCGTCCATGGCTCCGAAGAAGCTGGCTTCTTCCTGTATCTTATCTCGCCTGTGCTTGGCTTCCTCGTCTGTGATGGCTCCTGTGTTAAGATCCGCGTCAATAGCCATCTGTTTACCGGGCATGGCATCGAGTGTGAAACGGGCTGATACTTCAGCGACACGCTCAGAACCTTTGTTAATGACCATGAGCTGAACTATTATGAGGATGACATAGACGATCGCACCGACGATCAGGTCACCGCCGCCCACGAAGGAGCCGAAAACTTCTATAACTTCACCCGCACTGCCCTGTGTGAGGATAAGTCTTGTGGAAGATACATTCAGGGCAATCCTGAATATCGTGGTGAACAAAAGTATCGTCGGAAAGAAAGACATCTGCAGTACTTCTGTTGCAAACATCGCCGTGAACATGATAACGAAAGACAGCGACATATCAAAAGCAAGGAGCACATCCAGAAGCCAGTCCGGCAAAGGAATAATGAGCATAACAATAGCGGCAACAATGTAAAGTGCAAGTCCATAGTCGTATACACGACCGGCCATTTTCTTAAGATCCATCCCTGTCCTCCTTTCTCTCAGTCATCACGGGAAAAACATCCGTTATCAGATCTTACCTTTTAAGTGATATACATACGCCAGAACTTCAGCAACTGCCTTGTAAAGCTCCGGTGGAACAAGTTCTCCGACTTCAACGTTGGCATAGAGCATTCTCGCAAGAGGCTTGTTCTCTACAATCTCAACATTGTTCTCTCTTGCAGTCTCCTTGATCTTCTGTGCCAGATAATCAGCTCCCTTGGCAACAACAATGGGAGCATCGGCTTCCTCCGCATCATATTTGATAGCCACTGCATAGTGAGTAGGGTTCGTGATTACGACGTCTGCCTGCGGCAGCTGCTGCATCATCCTTCGCCTTGAAGCCTCCATCATTCTACGCTTCTGCGCGCCCTTTACCTGAGGATCTCCTTCAGAGTTCTTGTACTCATCCTTGACCTCTTTTTTGGTCATCATCAT
>CAMNOS010000258.1 GCA_946546925.1 uncultured Butyrivibrio sp. | reverse complement strand
ACCATCATTGCGAGGAGCAGTATTCCGAAAAGCTTATCCTTTGCCTTGTCGTGGTAAAGCTCAAAACCATAGCCTGCCAGTGAACAGATAAAGAGGCAGAGTACTGTCTGAACTATAGAATACTTAAAAGAGTTGGCAAGAGACTTAAAGAGCGGCTCTGCAGCAAGAAGATTCTTAAAGTTTGTTGCCGCGTATGTTCCGAACACAATCTTACCTCTTGCAACCTCGATGGAGGCATTGGTGGCAGCAGTGATCATCCAGTAAAGAGGGAACACTGAGAAAAGGCACCAAAAGACAAGAAAGATATATGTTGGTATCAGACGTTTCTGTATAGCAGAAGAATTTGCTTTTATTAATTTAGTATCAGTCACGTTTGTCACCTACTTTCAGATTGATAAATGCAAGAACAGCAACCATTATAAATACGATAAAGCTAAGTGCTGAGGAATAACCGAAATTACCAACACCCTGTCCGAAGGAGTTATTGTAAATATAATGCGACATAGTGATGGTGGAGTTTGCGGGTCCGCCGCCGGTAAGGTTAACAGACTCATCGAAGAGCTGTAATGTACCGTTGATGGACATGATAAAGGTCATAACGATGACAGGCCTTAAAAGAGGAACCGTGATGCCCCAGAAGGTTTCCCATCCGTTAGCGCCGTCGATCTTGGCAGCTTCATAAACCGAATACTCGATATTCTGGAGACCTGCAAGATAGAAAACCATGTTGTATCCGGTCCATCTCCAGATAAGAGCGATGATGATAACCATCTTTGCTGACCAGGGAGTTCCCAGGAAATTGAAATTTTCCTTAAAGATCCCTAAGTTTACAAGAACCGAATTGATGAGTCCCTGAGTGGCAAATAGCGATTTAAAAATCAATGCATACGAAACAAGCGATGTTGCACAAGGCAGGAATACCATTGTACGGAAAAGTCCACGGAATTTTAAATCCTTATTATTGAGAAGCTGCGCCAGCAGGATCGCAAGTACAAGCATGATAGGGACCTGTATCAGGAGATAAAGGAAGGTATTACCTACTGAACGGATAAACAGCTTATCCTGCAGCATACGGGTATAGTTATTGAAAATCGGTGTTGTCCACTGTAAAGCAGCCGGAGATCCCTTCTTTAAGGAAATGATGAAGGCCTGGAACATCGGATAAAAATTCAATACAAAGATCAGTATCGTTGCCGGAAGCAGGAAAAACCATCCTGCTCTATGCTGCTTGGCAAGAACACTGGTTTCTTTACTGTTTGTGTTCATAAAAGTTCTCCTTTTTTCGATAAAATAAGGGCGGGGAGGTATCATTTCTCCCCGCCCAATAAGGGATTAACCCTGCATTGCAAATCTAACCTGATCTTCAGCATCCTTTATTGAAGCATCTGCATCAGCACCATTGATGATATTCTGAATAGCAGCTGCAACCTGTGTACGTGTAGGATAGTGGAAATCACTCTGCTCTACTACAGGAACATTAGCACTCATCTTAACGATCTCTGCATAAATAGGTGTGTTGTTGAAATAAGGAACGCCCTCATTGTATACTGCAGACTCACCGGCCTTAGCTGAACATGTGATAACACCGCCGTTCTTAAGAGCTGCGTCATAGGTTTCTGTAGAACCTGCGCCAAATGTCTTTGCAAGGAAGTCCTGAGCAAGCTCAAGGTTCTGGCAGTTTGATGTGATGTAAAGTGAAGAACCACCGTTTGAAGCGAAGCCCTCTTTGCCGTTTCCTTCAAGAGTAGGCATGCTTGTGATCTCCCACTTTCCGCTGTTATCAGCTACCTGCTGGATTGTAGGAATGATCCAGTTACCATTCATAACACCGGCAACCATATCACCAACGATTGTCTGATCTGTGTAATCTGACCAGTCGTTTGCAAGGTAGATGACATTCTCCTTAGCGCCTCTCACGATAACATCTATTATCTTCTTGAAAGTCTCATTCTCTGAAAGGTTAATGTCTCCATCCTTGAACTGTGAAACGCCTTCAGCCTGGAGCATCATGTAAGGGAGATCGTTTCCGTCACCATCCATGGAAAGAAGATACTTGCCTGTTGTGTCGTAAACCTTCTTACCAATCTCGATCCACTCATCCCATGAGATGCCCTTCATATCATCGATTGTATATCCTGCCTGCTCAAGAAGATCTGTTCTGTAAGCGAATATAACTGTTCCGTTGTCTACAGGCATACCGTAATGAACGCCGTCGATGGTTGAATATGAAAGCTTCTCAGCTCCGAAATCATCCCAGTTTACATCAGCGCCTTCAAAGCTTGCCCATGCATCAGGGAAATCAGTTACATACTTTTTGAAATAGTGATCCTGGAAAAGAACGATATCAGGAAGTGTGCTGTAATCGCCGGCTGAGCCTGCAAGTGTTACTGCATTCTCAACATCAGATGACTGTGACTGCTCAACGATGTTAAGCTTGAAATCAGGATTGACATTCTTCTGGTAATCAGCTTCAGCTGCCTGAAGTGCAGGAATGTTGAAGTTCTTGTCCCATGCGTAAACTGTAAGTGTATTGGCATCCTCTGATGCAGCTGCAGCCGCCTGTGTCTCAGCAGCAGCCTGTGTCTCAGC
>CAMNOS010000257.1 GCA_946546925.1 uncultured Butyrivibrio sp. | reverse complement strand
ACATCGGCTGCAGCCATATACCTGATACTGCTCTCCTTTGGATTTCTTATAATAAATCCTTTTGAAGAAAGTGATTCGATGTAATCCCCCAATGGTTCAGTAGTCTGGTCGTACCTTGCATACTCCTTGGGATGGATTGACAGAATGAATCTGTAACCTTCCTTCATAAGCTGTTCAGCCCTGGTAATAAGTGCGTTTCCAACTCTGTGAAACAAGCTGTCCGGTCCCCAGGTTCCAAATACAGCAATAAGCTTTTCATCTTCTGAGATTCCAAGCTGCTGCCTGTACAGCGACTTATTGCCGCTCTCTTTGATAAGGCCTTCTGCATTCTTATAACCGGAATGTACGATCGTATCAGACGGATAGCTGCGTGCCATCTCTTCCGCATAACGCTTATTGGGTTCTATCATGGTGCTGAACCTGCCATTACCCTCAGCGTATGCATAAAGTGTCTTACCTCCGTCGTAGCTGATCATGTGAAGTCCATGGTTGATATATAAAAGCCCCGCTTCATCCCGGTTATAATAAAGAGGCACTTTTGCATCGGCACAGACAACCAGATCCCAGGGCATCATCAGTGCCCCAAACCTCGAACGCACTTTTATTGCGCCGTCAGGAGCCCCATCATCCCAGCCATCCGGATAATAGATATAGAACTTCACTTTGTCCATATTCCTGACACAGTTATAGTAATCCATGATATGCGGCTTCATGGTTGTACTCTCGCAGTAGAGAAGCACGTACTTATCATGTGTAAAAAGCTTATGGAGCTTACGAATCGGAGTTCTTATGATGTGGTAATTCTTCTGAAGGAACTCCTCTCGCTTTTTTAATCTCTCATCTTTCCTGCTCTGTCTTATCCTCCAGATATCTTTAAACCAGTAATCTCTGATACCGACCAGTTTTTCTTTGGCTATTCTGGCGTTTATCTTTATATCAGTCTTAACTCCGATATTGGAGATGCTGCTTTTTATCTCATCAAGAGCCTTTTTGACAGCTCTCTTATCTGAGGATGTGCATTCATGCAGACGAAGGGTTTCATAAATGAAATATCCTTCCTTCTCGGCATCAAGAATCTTATCTGCTCTGTCTCCAAGACCGCACCTCTTCATAAGTTCATAAAATCTTCCAAATACAGACTTTTTTTCTGCAATGCGCTCTAATGCATCAACACCTATGGGAGGCTGTTCGTAAAAGGTCGCAAGGAAATCAGATTTAATTGTTATCGTCTTACACACACCCAGATAATCAATAACAAAAGCCCTGTCATATAGTTCAGACAAGCTTTGGTCAAATCTTATGCCGCTGCCACTGATCAGTTCAAGAGAAAAGACCTTATTCCATATGGCAAAGTACCCCATCTCCCCGGGACAGTCATGAAGTCGTAAGGCATAATCAGATACCGCAAGACACTCATCATCAAACTTGGTCAGGTACGAAACGTTAAAGCTGTACTTTTCATAAGAAAAAACAGTGAGGTCCCCACCGATTTCAGTATTGGCATTCAGAGACAGGTTTTCAAGGGCTTTATCCTTAAGTATCACCCATGGAAGCAGGAAGATCACAGATCCCTGCCTGTCTGCAAGTCTGTCGAGCGCTTTATTAAATGCCTCCCAGTAATCCGATCCTTCAGAAATCACCTCATGTATCTCATACAGGCAGCTCCACTGATTAGATAAAGCCTTTTTACATTTTTGCAACAATCCCGGATCTGTAGTGTCAGTCCGCGGAATAACAACATACAAATCCATCAGAAGGCTCCGTGCTCCCTTGCTATAAGAAGGTCTTTCTCATCATCTATTTCAAACCAGTCATTCTCATCCACAACAACGATCCTTATATCATCATCTCCGTAATAAATGAGGGCGCCGAGAACCAGTTCATAGTAATTGTTCAGATTTCCGGTTTCTACATACAGTTGCAGCATACGGGAGAACTTTTTCATGAATTCGCGTTCAAAATAGTAAATATTTACTGTCTTCCATGCGCTGTCGTAATCAAAGCCCTCTCCCTGAAACTTTTTGGTGATAAGTGCACGGGCCTCGTCGTTTTCAGCCTTGATCACTGTTCCATTCATTGTTTCCCTGTTATATTTGCTGACAACTATATTGCAATCATGCTTATCTGCAACTGTGCGATCAAGCAGTTCTTTGGAAAAAAGAAGATCCCCCTCTACCATCAGAAGGTCATCATGGATCTGCTCTGTTGCAAGATAAAAGCTGTACACATTATTGGTAGTTTCGTAGCGGTCATTGATCACATATATGAGCTTCATCTCTTTATAATGATCGCCACACTTTTCCATGATGTATTCTTTTTTGTATCCGACTACAATTATGGTTTCCGATACATTCTGCTCATAAAGTCTCTGAAGAGCATACATTATCAGAGGTTTCCCCTCAACATCCATCATGACCTTTGGTATGTCTTTGGTTCTCTCCCCGAGTCTTGTGCCCATTCCGGCTGCCAATATAAGTCCCTGCACTGTAACCTCCCATCAGAAATCGTTCATCAGTTTCTGAATTGCATCTTCATCAATCACCTGTGTCTTCTTGTCAGATATGCGATAAACCCTGTTGCACATAGACAGAACTGTGGGTCTGTGCGT
>CAMNOS010000256.1 GCA_946546925.1 uncultured Butyrivibrio sp. | reverse complement strand
AGGGATGAGGGCGTGACCTCTGCTCTTATCAATCTTGGCGGCAATGTGCAGTGCGTCGGCACAAAGCCTGACGGTTCTAAGTGGAAAGTCGCCATCAAGAGTCCATTTGAGGACAGTCAGTCCGGAATTTACGGCGTGATTGAAGCAGAAGATACCGCCATCATAACATCAGGCGGCTACGAAAGGTATTTTGAAGAGGACGGAGAGACCTACTGGCACATCCTTGATCCGTCTACAGGACGCCCGGCCAGGAACGGTCTTGTGTCAGTGACTGTAATAGGAAATGACGGTCTTTTGTGCGACGGCCTGTCCACAGCTCTTTTCGTGATGGGACTTGAAAAGGCAGAGGAGTTGTGGCGGACGTCAGATGACTTCGAGGCAGTGTTTATAACTGAGGAAGGTGACGTCTATATCACTGAAGGAGTCGCTGATTTATTTAGCCTGTCAGGCGAATATTACGATGCTAAGGTGACGGTAATCGATCGGTGAGCAGCCTGCTTAGTCGCTGCGCTTAAGTACTATGTGATGCTATCAAAGACTTTTGTACCATATAGAAGATATTGTTATGAAGGTACCCCGGTATTATTTTTATACCTATGGGGGCCATTTTGAAAAAATCGCTCCTACAGCTACAAAAAATGCAGACCGGATGAATTGGACATTATTTGTTTAATGGTTTGTTTGATCATAATTATTGCATAGATGTATCCGTTAGATGCTGATTCTTTTAACAGGTCAACATAATCCGAAAAAATGGGGGCACCATTGTAACAAATCTTCATAATGGTACACTTAATTGTATGCAACTAATAGAAGACAATAATAACAGCTGTTATATTTACGATTTTTGTAACCATACACGGCAAATATTTAAAATGGACCCCAATCTAATTTTTTATCATTATCCACGTTTTGAATACTGTCCTCTCTATTGAAAAAAACTGACCAATATACTAGAATGTAATAAATATTGCAGTAAATCAAATTGTGCAAAATGTGCGCAGCGAGCATATTTCCAAAGCAGCGCCATCAATGGGAGATTATGATCATGAAGTACAGAAACAACAGAAACGGCGAGCCCATTTCCATCCTCGGATACGGATGCATGAGGTTTACCACAAACGGACGCGGAATTGATATCGACAAGGCTGAAAAGGAGTTGATGGAGGCCTACAATCAGGGAGTCAATTATTTTGACACAGCATATGTTTATCCCGGTTCTGAGGCAGCACTAGGTGAGATACTTGAGAGGAATAATATAAGGGACAAGGTCAACATCGCAACCAAGCTTCCGCAGTACCTCATAGGCAGCAGGGCTGCTGTTGACAGGTATTTTGAAGAGGAACTAAGGCGCCTTAGGACCGATCATGTGGAATACTATCTGATGCATCACATGACGGCCATGAACCAGTGGGACAAACTAAGGAATGTTGGGATTGAAGACTGGTTTAAAGAGAAAAAGGCCTCCGGTCAGATAAAGAACATAGGCTTTTCATACCACGGCAACACTGAAGACTTTATAGCAATTCTTAATGCCTATGACTGGGATTTCTGTCAGATCCAGTACAACTATGTGGATGAGATCTCCCAGGCAGGAGTAGAGGGACTTAGGGCAGCAGCTGCCAAGGGGATTCCTGTTGTGATCATGGAGCCGCTTCGCGGAGGTAAGCTTGTCAATCTTCTTCCTGATAAGGCCAAAGAGCTCATAGCATCCAAGTACACAGGATATACCGCTGCGGAATACGGACTTCGCTGGCTCTGGAATCAGCCTGAGGTTACATGCGTTCTCTCCGGGATGAATTCGATTGAGATGGTAAAAGAGAACTGCCGCATTGCGTCTGATGTCGAGGCAGGAAGCTTTACTGAGGATGATTTTGATACAATAGAGAAGGTCAAGGCAATCATCAAGGAGACCGAACTTGTGGGATGCACAGGGTGCAGATACTGCATGCCATGTCCCAAGGGAGTTGATATCCCGGCACTCTTCAGAAGTTATAACATGACAGCGCTTGAGAACAAGAGCAATGCCCGCTTTGAGTATGCACAGACCGTTGGTCTCAAAAAAGAACCCGCCTTCGCCACACAGTGTATTGGCTGCGGCAAGTGCGAGCAGCACTGTCCGCAGAGCATTCCGATCAGAGAGAAGATCAAAGAGGCCGACAGGGTTGTTCGTCCTCTTCCTTACAGGATCGGAATCAGTATTGTCAGGAAGTTCATGCTCAGAGGATAATATTTCATCGTATGAATTGTGGCCCCTTATTTAACGATATAATTATAATGTTATAATTTTGTCAACAGTCTCGGCACCGGATAATCCTATCCGGTGCTATTTTTCTACTCAAAACTTAATCGTTTACTTTATAAATTGATTATATATTATTTATATGGCGATAATGGTATTGACGATGCCCATATATGAGAATTAATTATATGGCTTTATTTTGTGCCGGGGATTTATGGACTTTGAGCGCGCTTTTGATCTGCTATTGTTCATAAAACCAAAAGCGGTTTACAGATAAAGTATCGGTGTGTTGGCAAATCAAAGTGTGTTGCGAAAGGAGAAGTTTATGAAGAAAAGACATCTTGCAAAACTGCTGAGTCTTGTGCTTTC
>CAMNOS010000255.1 GCA_946546925.1 uncultured Butyrivibrio sp. | reverse complement strand
ATGATCATGAGCGTTGTGGCATCGGCTGTGATCCTCCCGAGATTTAACAACATTCAGGGAACAGAGTATTTCGCAACCTACAACATAGTGGTGATACTCGTTTCGCTCTTTTTCTATATCCTGGCATGCATAGGAATTGCTCCTTATGACATTCCCGAGAATTTCGAGGGGATCAGGAAGGATGGCGAGGCTGATGAGAAGCCCAGCTTTAAGGACATGCTGACGCTGATAAAAGAGAATAAGGAACTTCAGAGATTCATCATGGCCGCGGCCTCGGACAAGCTGGCCCAGACAATAGGTTCTGCGGCGGTAGTCTCCACAATGCTTAACGGTATAATGCTTGGATCAATGGCCATATCATCAATCCTGTCTGCTGTGGCAATGCTTCCCTCCATCATCTTCGCGATTATAGGCGCCAGGATCGCAGGCAGACAGGGTAGCAGAAAGGTCATGATCGACTGGACCAGGAACTGCATCGGACTCAATATCGCATTTGCGGTATATCTGCTGTTCACTCCCACAACCCTTGTGGGGACAGTATTTGGCGGCAATCTATCCACCGGCGCGGTCCTTATGGCGATAACCTACGTGCTCTTCACCTTCGGAAACAATGCTATGAAGATGGTGGTTTCCGTATCAACAAGTGCCTTCAGGATGGATGTGGTTGACTATGAGATGGACCGCTCCGGCAAATACATGCCTGCGACAGTGTCAGCAACCTACAGCTTCATTGACAAAATAGTTTCTTCCTTTGGCGCAACGATTGCAACACTCATGATCGGACTTATCGGATACACAACTACAGCTCCCCAGCAGGGTGATCCGCTTACCTTCAGTGTCAGGATCATGACCGTGGTGCTTCTGATCGGCTTCCCCATCATCGGATGGGTCTGCACACTTCTTGCAATGAAGAATTCCGAGCTGACATACGACAGGATGGAACAGATCCAGAAGAGCATAGGTGAGAAGAAAAAGGCAGCAATGGAGCAGGAGAGGTGAAGCATGAGAACAACAATTCTTTGGGATGATAACTGGATATTTGAAAAAGAGGGAAAGAGCGAAGAGGTAACTCTTCCCCACACATGGAACGCTGTTGACGGACAGACCGGCCCTGATGAGTATTACAGAGGAACCTGCACTTATAAAAAGACATTTGAACGACCTGTAATGGAAGAAGATCAGCGTGCATATGTGGAATTCCGCGGCGCAAACAGCTCCGCAAAAGTCGTATTAAACGGCTGTGAGCTCACAACACATGACGGCGGATATTCCTGCTTCAGGGCAGATATTACAGAGGCTCTTACAGATTCAAACGAGATTGAAGTCTTTGTATCAAATGAGCCCAACACAAGAGTGTATCCGCAGAAAGCGGACTTTACCTTCTACGGCGGGATTTACAGGGATGTCTACCTCGTAATCGTGGATGATAAACACTTTGACATGAACTATTATGGCGGCAACGGCCTTTATGTAACTCCGAGAATAAGTGGTAGTTCTGCTGAAATTGAGATAAAAGCCTACGTAAACGGCGGCGACTGCGTCAGGGTATCAATTGACGGCGTAACCGAGAAGGAACTTGAGGTACTCCCGACAGAGGAAGCTGCCTGCGGATATATTGCCTGCGGCACTGTCACGATAGACAACCCTCACCTGTGGAGCGGACTTGAGGATCCCTATCTGTACAGAATTACAGCGACTCTTCTTGATGGAGCAAAAGAGCGCGACAGGGTCTATGACAGGTTTGGAGTCAGACAGTTCCATGTCGACCCTGAAGAGGGATTCTTCCTGAACGGAGTAAGTTACCCTCTTCGTGGTGTATCAAGACATCAGGACAGGGCGGGCGTCGGCAATGCGCTTACAAGGGAAATGCACGAGGAGGACATTGACCTTATTCTCTCCATGGGAGCCAATTCCATAAGGCTTGCGCACTACCAGCACGATCAGTACTTCTATGATCTGTGCGATGAAAAGGGCCTGGTAGTATGGGCTGAGATCCCATATATCACGGTACATATGAACAGTGGTAGAGAGAACACAATATCTCAGATGAAAGAGCTGATAAGCCAGAACTACAACCATGCATCGATCATGTGCTGGGCGCTGTCCAATGAGATCTCACTGCAGGGAGTAACTGAGGACCTCCTGGAGAACCACAGGATATTAAATGATATTGTCCACGATATGGACCCGGTAAGATTCTCTGCCATGGCCAATCTGTTCCTTCTTGAGACAGACTCTCCCCTGGTGACACTTCCCGATATTCGCGGCTACAACCTGTATTATGGCTGGTATGTGGGAGAGATGGAGGACAACGATAAGTGGTTTGACGACTTCCACAAGGACCATCCGGATGTTGCGATCGGACTTACGGAGTATGGCGCAGATTCCGTGATCACGCTCCAATCACCAATACCTGAAAAAGGCGACTACACGGAGAGCTATCAGGCTGTTTACCACGAGCATATGCTTGAGATGTTCAGCACACGCCCTTATATCTGGGGCACCTATCTCTGGAACATGTTTGAATTCGCAGCAGCAGGAAGAGACGAGGCAGGAGATCCCGGCAAGAATCATAAGGGTGTCATCACATTTGACAGGAAGCAGAAAAAAGATGCTTACTATATTTACAAGGCCTGGTGGTCAGATGAGCC
>CAMNOS010000254.1 GCA_946546925.1 uncultured Butyrivibrio sp. | reverse complement strand
CTAGATATATCTCTGAATATATCTCTAGATATATAAATGTATTAGCATATACATAAAAAGCGGGCTGTGAAAAACATGCAATTCAGAACATATTTTTCACAGCCCGTAACTATCCGGACATAACGGTCTGGCAAGTAACTATCCAGACATAACTGCCTGACCGGTAACACCCCGGACATCACTGCCCGGCCGGTAACCCCCCGGGCATATCCCCCGGAGCTGAAGCCATTACTCCTTGACAGAACCGGCGGAAATACTGCTGATGATGTACTTGGAGCAGAATGCAAATGCTATCAGGATAGGCACAACTGAAATAGCTACTCCAAGGTAGATTGCACCCTGGTTCTTCTGAAGATCTGTGGCCGCGTTAAGGGTTGAGATCATAACAGGAAGAGTCATCTTCTTTGGTGTATTAAGGAGAATCAAAGGAACGAGGTATGAATTCCAGTTGCCGATGAATACTCCGATCGACATCGTTGCGATTCCGGGAGCCATGATGGGAAGCACTATTCTGTGGAAGATGTGTACCTCTGATGCTCCGTCGATCCTGGCTGCCTCCATAAGTGACTTGGACAGAGTAGCCTTTACATACTGCCGGAGGAAAAATACGATGCCCGGTGAAGCGATGGCTGGTATTATAAGGGGTATGTAGGAATCGATAAGGTGCAGCTTCTGGCACAGGTTGTAGAAACCGATAAGTGACAGCTGGCCGGGAATCATCATGAATACTACTATTACTCTGAATAACGTATTATTTCCCTTCCACTCGTACATAGCCATTCCAAAAGCTGTGATAGCCGAGAAATAAGCTGTGAGGAGTGTTGCCGGAACGGCGACTTTGAAACTGTTCCAAAGTCCTCTGAAGAGGTTGACATAGTCAAAGAGAACTTTCCAGTTGTCTTTAAGACTCCGCCCCGGCAGAAATGAAAAAGAATGCGTTATCTCAACGCCGGATCTGGTGGAATTGACCATCATCAGCCAGAAGGGAAGCAGACACAGGGCTCCCAGCGCAATAAGTGCCACATAGAGAATGATTCTTTTGATCTTGGTTGCCATGTATTAGTCCTCCTTTCCGCCGATAAATTTAAATTCCATAACTGAAACAAAAAGTATTATAAAGAACAGAGTGTAAGCTATTGCTGCAGCAAAGCCCACCTGACGGGTTTCAAATCCAAATTTGTATAGATACATAACCACTGTCTGAAGGGTTCCTCCGGGTTCACCTGCAGTTGAGGGGCCGCCTGCTCCGTTCATAAGGAAAGGCAGGTCAAAGAGCTGAAGTCCACCGATAAGTGATGTAACTGCCACATACAGTAAGATAGGTCTTAAGAGAGGCAGTGTTATGCTTCCAAATACCTTCCACCTTCCTGCTCCGTCGATTGCAGCTGCTTCAAAGTAATCTGTGGGAATACCCTGAACGCCGGCCATGAGGATAATGAAGGAATTGCCAAACCACATCCATGCCTGTATTACTGCTATTACTCCCCAGGCTGTAGATCTCTGCCCGAGCCAGTTGATCTGCTCATGTACAAGACCTGTTGCAAGAAGGATCTGGTTGAAGGTTCCGTACTTCCAGTCAAGAAGTGTCTTAAAAAGAAATGCCACAGAGGTTGCTGCTATTAAGTTTGGCAGGTAGTAAACCGCTCTGAAGATTGCAAGACCTCTGAGTTTGTACTTGATATCACTGAAGATGATGGTAAGAAGGAATGCAAGTCCCAGCTGAAGCACGATGTTCAGTGACCACATCTTCACAGTATTTCTGAGTGCGCGCCAGAAAAACTTATCCTTGAGAACACGGGTATAATTGGCAATTCCGTTGAAGGTAGGATCGCCGTAGCCCTTGTATTCGGTAAAGCTTAAGAAAAGTGTCCGCAGTACAGGATACACACTGAAGATCAAAAAAACGATTATGAACGGGAGTACAAACAGATATGCTGCATTGTTCCTGTTCTTCTTTTTATGTGATGATTTCATTTTTCCTCCCGATAAGCTCATTTTCTTTGAGGGATTCGGGGCGCCGGCTTTTTTTGCCTGCGCCCCGGATTATAAAAGTGGGTTTATGAAAAGAATTTAGCGTTCTACTGTAATTTCAGGATATGTAGACTCAACTACATCGTAGAATTCATTGATTGCTGTCTCTTTGTCAGCCTCACCTGTCTTAACTGCTGTGATTGCTGCTCCCCATGCATCGCCAATGATCTTGTCGTAACGTGTAACCTTTGAGTAGTCAATGCCTTCAGCCTGCTTCTGCCAGAAGCTGTAGAGGTGCTGGCCGCCGTAGATATCGTTAGCGTCATCTTTGTGCTTCTCAAGAACAGATACAAGTGAAACTGTATCGCCCTGTGACTTCTCAATCCACCACTCTGCTGTTTCTTCGTCAAGTGTTACCCACTTAAGGAAATCCCAGGCAAGATCCTTGTGCTCAGACATAGCAGAGATACCGATGAATGTGCCGCCGCCGAAGCCGTAAGAAGGTCCTGAGCAAACGCCCCACTTACCTGCGTTGTCGCCAACGTTGTCTCTCATTGTGAGAACGCCCCAGCTGGGAAGACCGAATGCGAATACCTGTGTCTTGTCAAGGTCCTTGGTAGCTTCTGCGAATCCTTCAGCATCCCATACGTTGATGGAATCATCTGCATAAGACTGAACAGCTGCTGTAAGGATCGGAACCTCACCTGCCATAGCCTGATACCATGGT
>CAMNOS010000253.1 GCA_946546925.1 uncultured Butyrivibrio sp. | reverse complement strand
GCCCCCACAAGTACTATTTTGCCGGAAAAGAACTCCGGATCGACCCTGCCAGAATATATATCGGCAACTGAGACAAAATCATAATACCCGCCGCCTGCGGCCGTGTATGGTATGTACCAGAAATCCTGCTTCCCTGCAGGTTCCGGATTTATTTCAAGGCCTTTTTCCCTGCAGTACTTCTCGTAGATCACTCTGGAAAAAGAGCTCACTTCCCCACCTGCTGGGTTCTTAACTTTAGTGAGGGCATGTCGAATCACGCCGTCCTGGTCAGGCATCACGTTTATGTGCCCGCAGTCAGCGCTTTGCCTTAGTGCATCATACGGCTCATCTATTGATGACACAGCCAGATCATCCATGTAAAAGGAGTCTTCCTGCGTGATAAGGGCACTTTCAAAGTTGGCGGAACAGGCAACAACCACATTCCCCTCGGATGCGGCGGCTGCCAGATATTCATCAGAACTCTCCGATGCGCCGCTGCCTGCATAGAGAACGTCTATACCTATGACTGCAGGCTTTTCCTCTGCGCTGTTCAAATACATCAGGACATCCCCCATCACGCTCCTGTCCCAGGGGAATGGTCCCAGCTCCTCAATTGCCTTTTCGTCTATGCCTATCACCGTTATCTCACCGTCAGCAGCACCGGTCTTCTGATACAGAGCATCTGATAAATATGCGTCGGGCGCAGACAAAAGTCCGCTGCCGGCTATGGCAGCGAACAGGAATGCGATTGCGATTATGGAGATTATGGCTATGAGATTTATTATATTTTTTCTCATAATAAAAAATGCGTGACAAATTTAACTAAATTACAGTTATATTTTATCACACATCTGTATATGTCTCAACCTGGCAGGGTCAGCTCTTTCAGTCCAGAAGGAAACTTATAAATGCCCTGGCATTATCGGTTCGCTCACTATTTACAACCACTGCCGCCACAGCTCCTCCGGCGGGGTAAGCGCCGCACTCTTCAAGAGGTGCTGAGTCGTCCAGCATTATTCCGACAGGAACCGGGTCATCCATCGTGGCAGGATCAACTACTGTATAGGTAAAAGTCTGATTGTACTCATCTGCCATGACCGCATACCTGTTGTCATGGTCAAACTTTCCGGTAGTTATATAGTCGGTATACTCATCCGAAGCAAGATAATCGATGTAACCCCTGTCCACATAGAAAAGCCTGTCGGAGAGAGCTTTAAGTTCGTCATCTCCAAAGACATTCCTCAGATCCATAAAAGTATCCTGAGATGCGTAGTGATAAGCAACACTTACATCAGATACGATCACATCAAGCTCAGAAGCTGCTATGAGCGCCATTATCTTCTCACTTGTCGCCACAGTTGTGGTATCTATGGATGAGGTGATCACATTGGCAGTCGTGTCCACAAGTACTGTCTCATTCTTCCTGTCGATCCCTGCATATTCCGCAAAGCCGTCCTGAAGAAAGTTCTGCGTCTCAATTCCCTGATTGTTGATAAACATTGCGTAGAGCGCATAGGGTTTCTGATTCAGCATATCCCTTACCAGCGTAACAACAAAAAACAGGGCGATCACTGCAACTATGGTATGTATCTTGTAATATTCCCAGAAGTAATCCCAGTGAGCCTTAAATCCCTGCCCCTTGAGCTTCTCGCGTTGCTGTCTTATCTCATCCCTTACTGCCATGTAAATGTACTCCTTTTTTAGTTGAAAATGTCATAGAGTACATTCTATCACAAAAACAAGTCAAAGGGGACGGTTCTTTTGACTCATTGACTTGTTAGTCAAAAGAACCATCCCCTTGCCTTCCAGGTCACATCTGGGTTGTCACGAAGATATCATAGATGGCTGCGATCGCCTTCTCGAAATCCCTGTTCTCCACGCCGATGATGATATTGAGCTCGGAAGAGCCCTGGTCGATCATGCGGACATTGACTGATGCGTGGGCGAGGGCTGAGAATATCCTTCCTGCAGTTCCGCGAGTGGATCTCATGCCGCGTCCAACGACTGCGATGAGAGCAAGGTCAGATTCGATCTCAAGCATATCGGGGTGAGCCAGTCTGTGGATCTCGGAGACTACTGACTGCTCCTTCTCGATGAACTCGTCCTGCTGAACGAAGACCGTCATGGTGTCGATTCCTGAGGGAACGTGCTCAATGGATATTCCCTGATCCTCAAAGGCCTGAAGGACTTTTCTCACAAAGCCCACCTCTGAGTTCATCTGATCCTTGAGTACATTCACACAACAAAAGCCCTTCTTTCCGGCAATTCCGGTGATGACATATCTGGATTTCTTGGCAGTGGACTCAACGATCCAGGTTCCGGGATCCTCAGGTTTATTGGTGTTCCTGATATTGATCGGGATACCTTCCTTCTTAACAGGGAAGATGGCATCCTCATGAAGGACCGATGCGCCCATGTATGCAAGCTCCCGGAGCTCTGTGTAGGTTATCGTCTCGATGTACGGCGGTTTGTCGATGATTCTGGGATCAGCTACAAGAAAGCCCGAAACGTCTGTCCAGTTCTCGTATACATCGGCCTTGATTGCTCTTGATACGATGGATCCGGTGACATCGGATCCTCCTCTTGAGAAGGTCTTTATCCTTCCGTCGGGGTAGGCGCCGTAGAATCCGGGGATTACAGCCTTAGGAGTCTTCTCCAGCTTTTTGGCCATCGCTTTGTTGGTCTTCTCTCCGTCGAATTCTCCGTTCTTATCAAAGCATACAACCGTTGCTGCATC
>CAMNOS010000252.1 GCA_946546925.1 uncultured Butyrivibrio sp. | reverse complement strand
AGCAAAGCCGGGAGTTCCGGACTGGGGGTCAGATGCTGATCCCGACAACTCTGATTCGCTTTGATAAGTGTATTGAATGAAAAATGAGGAACGTGACAACAAAAGAACGCCTGAGAGGGTAGTCGGCAGGGCTGTCCTCTCAGGCGTGGTTATTTTTCTTATTCTTCTATACTTGACGACTTCAAGGGAAGCATGGATCAGTTTGATGATATAACCATGTTAGCTGTTCAGGGATGCCTTGATTGATTTTAAGGCGTTGTACAGGAGTTTCTGCTCTTTTTTTGAAGAGCTGCTCACAATATCTTCGATCTCATAGCAGTAATCTGACTGCTTGTCCTGGTCATAGATAAGCATGTCTATCTTTACTTCCAGCTCTTTGGCAATGCTTGTTATGACCTGGAGACTCAGTTTAGTGCTTCCGGTTTCAATGTGACTCATATGAGTTACTGAGATGTCTATTTTTTCGGCAAGCTGCTCCTGGGACATATCCCGAAGCTTTCTGTAGTGCCTTATTCTTTTGCCAATTCCAATGTAGTCGAGTTCGTTATTCATAATATCCCCTTCAATTCTAAGATTAATTGTATTTGTGAGGATATTAAAAAATAATAAACTTAATGGGTAATAAATGCCTATGCAATTAAATTTATGTAGAATAAAGAACAGCCTGATACCGTTTCCTTAAAAGAAACAGTATCAGGCTGTTATGATCCTGCAGGCGGCCGGGTATTTTACCCCACCGTCCCTGTAGACTGTCTGAATATTACGTCGGTTTCAATATATGTCTTTTTATAGGGCATATGTGGTCTGGCGATTCTTGAGAGCAGCAGGTCTGCTGCGGTGTATCCCATGGAACTGCTGTGGATCTTGACGGTTGTGAGATTGGGCTCTATTATGGTCGCCTCCGGAGCGTTGTCAAAGCCGCAGACAAGTACATCTGTGGGGACGCTCCTTCCAAGGAGCCGCAGGGCCTTTATGGTACAGGTCGCCAGGAAGTCGTTTGCGCAGAAAAAGACTTCCGGCATCTCCTTAAGAGAGCCTATCCTCTCTGAAAGCCATGCGATGTCGTGATACGGGTAGTTGTCATCATCGAGGATGCACAGCGAAGAATCCGGAGTTATCCCGTTGTCTGTCATCGCTGATACGTACCCCTGCCATCTCTCGTAGAAGGACTGGCAGTGAAAGCGGTCACCTATAAATGAGATCCTTTTACGTCCGCTTCCGATCAGTGTATTGATCATCCGGTAGACACTGGATGTATTTTCCATGTACAGGGTGTCGGCCTTGAGTGCACCGCTCTGAAGAAGAGGCGTATCCACAAAGAGGATGGGGATGTTCTTGCTGCAAAGAAAACTGCTGTACCTCAAAGAAAACAGCTCAAGGCACAGTATACCGGCAACGTTGTCTAAATTTATGTTGGCCGGGAGCGCAAGGTTTTCAAGTTCAACATCTCTTATTATGTTAATGGACAGCTTGTACCCAAGAGAGTCTATTCTGTTCTGGAAAGCCTCTAACAGTCTTGTTCCCGAGTGGGATGCACCGGGAAAAGAGTGGGTGAAAAGAGCTATCTCTGTCTTGCCTGTGGATGCGGCATCGGCAGCTGCCTGCGGCACCGAAGGTTCGATCGGGCTGAACTGCTTGTAGCCCATTGAGGTCGCCATCTGGCATATCTTATTTCTTGTTTCTGCTGATACGCTCCCTGAATTATTCAGCGCTCTGGACACAGTGTTTCGTGACATTCCAAGAGCATCTGCAATTTCCTGTAAAGTAACTCGTTTTCCCATTTTATACCTCTTATACAATGAGCTGTCCGATTAAGCTTGTCCGGCAGGTTGTATCTACGCATATTGCAAAATCACTTCGGGCACGCTTGCGCTCCTTTTGCTTGTGAAATCATAATATCGTAATGATACGAATGTGTCAAATGTAACATTGCAAAAAACAATCTGTGTGCATTCTGTACAAATCATCACAGCTAAAAACATGGTTTTGCACGAAAATGTGTGACATATGCACATTTATGTTGCGACAAATGAAACGTAATGATAATATATTTTCATCAAAGAATAGTGCAAATGCACCAATCAAGAAATTGCTTTGCATCTGCCGGATAGAATGTGTAGGAGGAACAATGAAAAAGATAGTTACAGTGCTTATGACCTGTATGGTGACAGCTGCGTCTGTGGGATGCGCTGCTGAAACGGCGCAGGGAGCAGAAATCGAAGAAAGCGTTACAGAAGAGCAGATGGAAGAAGAAAAATACCTTGGCGAAAGCATAGAGGATCATGTTTTATTCCCTGCATCTGTCGAGGGACTGGTGGGAGATACAATGCCTTTTTACGACGGCGGAGTCTACAATGTCTTTTACCTTGCGGACCAGAGAAACGGAAGCCAGGGTTACCATCCCTTTGGACTTATCAGAACTTCTGATTTTACAGAATTTGATGACAGAGGTGTCGTACTTAACTACGCTGACGATGTTGAGGACCAGGATATTGCCCTTGGCACAGGGAGCGTCATAAAGGGCAATGATGGCAGATACCACGCATTCTACACAGGACACAACGACATGTTTGAACCCAAGGAAGCGGTGATGCACGCGATTAGCGATGACATGGAAAACTGGGAGAAGATCCCGGAAGACATTCTGTATGCAGGTGATGATTATGCCAAAAACGACTTCCGTGATCCTTACGTCTTTTACTCTGAGCCCGATGGCTGTTATCAGATGC
>CAMNOS010000251.1 GCA_946546925.1 uncultured Butyrivibrio sp. | reverse complement strand
ATGAAGATTGTTTTGAAGTTCCTCGATGAGCATTGCGCCTGATCCGGGCGGCCTGCTGTTTCTTGCTGGATTTGTTCCGGCAGGGCTGAATTGTCTTTTGGCTGTATTTGATCCGGCAGGGCTGAATTGTCTTTTTTGCTGTATTTGTTCTGGCAGGTTTGAGTTGTCGTTCTGGCTGGATTGTATTGCCTGCTCCATGCCGTTGGAGCGAAGATTCCGGTTATCTGCTCTTGGAGTTGATGATACTGTTCGACATAAGAGCTGTAGTATCCAGCGATCAGAAGTGATACCTGATACCTTGTTCTTGATGGATAAAGGACACAGAGGATGAGTATGAATGTGATGACTTACGGGAATCCGGATGCGGATACTCTGCTTTTGCAGATGGTAGATGACCATGACATGGAAGTGATAGAGCAGGAGGTATCTTACATTCGTGATTATTCATGTGGGCAGGAGTTTTGCCTTAAGGCGGTAAAAGTGAACAGCTGGAACCGGGATCTGTCCCCTTGGCCGGCACCGGCTGTTTTCGGGAATGAGGACTTTGGGGACGGTGCGTGTCAGACACTGGCACTGCTTTTGAAAGAGGCCATTCCTGATTTTTCAGGGAGAATAGATGACCCAAAAAGCAGGATCTTTCTGGGCGGCTATTCACTGGCCGGTCTGTTTGCGCTGTGGGCCTGTTATCAGACTGACCGCTTTGATGGGATCGCGGCGGCATCTCCATCCATATGGTTTCCACATTTCACGGATTACATGGAGAACCATGAGATCCGGACAGGGGCGGTATATCTCAGTCTTGGCGACAGGGAAGAGAGGACAAGGCATCCGGTGATGTCACAGGTGGGGAATGCTGTCCGTGCAGGTTATGGAATTCTGAAAAATGCCGGTGTTGACTGTGTTCTTGAATGGAATCAGGGGAATCATTTCAAAGATCCTGATCAGCGCACGGCGAAAGCTTTTGCGTGGCTGATGAACCGGCAGGCGGCGGGATCTTCCATGTCCCCGTTTGTGGCAGGAGATAGCAGGAACCCCTGCCAGAATGCGTAGAGGGCGATCAAAGACGGTGCAATGCGAAACATATTGTGAGGAAGATGTGGAAGAAAGAAGAGAATTCAACTTGCATCCGGCAAGTAACGAAAATTGATATCCTTACCAAGCCGAAAACCGCATAGCTTTTGATGACGGCAAAGATTTCGGCCAGATCAGCCACTCACGCTGCTACTTGACAGATGAATGGCACATCTTATTCAGCTTGCCGATGCAACAGACTTGCTACCTATACCAAGGATTGGGACTTCTATGCATTCAAGACACATGCGGATATTACTAAACATGATGGCGGTAAAGCGCAGTATGATGTTTATACTGAAGTAATCGCAAGTGGTGATGTTTACCTTTGCTGCCACATCCTCATTTGTGACGCACTCTATTTAGGCAAGGTGGTATTTTTCGCCTTCCGTTCCGTTAAATCTTGAAAATTCGTTGATTTAGAGCCATTTTTTGTATATATTATTTGTATCTTTATGTCATCTCAAAGGACAGTTATAATTCCGAGCGGTGAAGTTGAAGTTCAGCAAAAAGCTGAAATAATGCTATATAAGCCTGGAGCATATGCCCCGAAACGAGGAGGGTGCTTATGACAAGAGAAGAAATACTACAGCAGATGGCTATCCTTCAAAGGCAGCTTGACGAATTTGATGAGGCGGAAAGCCATGCTCATTTGAGCACATTCATGTCGGATGCTGAGAGAGAAAAACAGCATCAGGAAGACCTGCAGCGTCTCAGAGGATTGCGTCTCATTGACGATGACTTCATGAATGCCTGTTTTGATGGTTACATTGATGGCGCAGAGCTTTTGCTCAGGATTATCCTGAATAAGCCTGACATTCGAGTGAAGAGTGTAAAAACACAGAGACGGATGAAGAATCTGCTTGGCAGGGATATCTGTCTTGACATTGACGCGGATGATGAAACCGGTAAGAAATACAATGTCGAAGTACAGAGGGCGGATAAGGGAGCGGACAGGAAACGGGCACGATACCATTCCAGCATTCTTGACGCACACCTGCTACAGCCGGGCGAGGACTTCAGCAATCTGCCAGAAACTTTTGTGGTTTTCATTACAGAGAGCGATATGATCGGGGAGGGCCTGCCGCTGTACACTATTGACAGGGTTATTACGAATACAGACAAGGCTTTTGAGGATGGAGAGCATATCATCTATGTGAACGGAGCAGATAAGGATGCATCCACAGCGTTAGGAAAGCTGATGCATGACTTTTTCTGTACAGATCCGGACGACATGAACTACAAAGAATTAGCTGATAAGGTTCGTTATTTCAAGGAAGATGAGAAAGGAGTGGCGACCATGTGTAAAGTTATGGAAGATATGAGAAATGAAAATACGAAGCAAGTCATGGAAAAGAGTATTCTGAGTATTATGAATAATCTGAAACTTACGGTTGAACAGGCTATGGATGCGTTGAATGTTCCTCAGGCACAGAGAGATATGTATGCGGGACTTATAAGAAGAAAGAAAAACACAGTAAAGATTTAGGACGAAACACAGCCAAAAATCATTAGAAGCAATTTACGAGGAGTTGACAGTTATAGCAAACGCCATTGAAATTTTCACTTTGATCCTTTGAAATGTTACTTTCTATAGACAATTAGCAAGAACCAAAGTAAAAAGACTTTTGGCGTTTACTATATGTATCAAAGCAGACATAATTTATCAG
>CAMNOS010000250.1 GCA_946546925.1 uncultured Butyrivibrio sp. | reverse complement strand
ACGGTATGATCGGACAGATATTCCAGGATCAGGGTGTTGACCTTACAAAGGTTTCGGGAGATGTTGAAGTGGCAGCTTACCTCCAGGGATATGGCGACACAACCACCGATGAGCTCAATGCAGCAATCCAGAAAGCTCCTGAGGCATTTATCTCAGTGGGAATGGCAACAACTTTCTTTGCTCAGACACTTAGCCAGGAGAACATCCCTTTCTCCGATATCGACTCCTTTACAGCCATGAACAGCGAATCAATGAAGAACGGCTCTCTTGAGTATCTTGCAGGCAAGTACTCTTCTTCCATCGGACCTGTATTTGCTCTGGTAATGGATGCGATTAACGGAAATGTTATAAGAGATCCCGAAGGAAATGCGGTCTCTTTTACTCAGAGCTATCTTGTGGCAACAGATGCAGAATCCTTTGACCAGTACTATGTAAATGACAACGGTGATACACCTATTTTTGACAAGGCAAGTCTTGATGGCATTATCGGTCAGGATGTTACCTATGATGATGTAAAGGCACTTATCGAGAGTAAGTGATGAATGGAGGCAGTTCATGAGCACCCTTAAGAAAATTTTAAAGACATTGGCAATCCCTGCGGCTGTGGCAGTGGTATTGGAAGGAATCTGCCTTGCAAACGGGCAGACCATCATATCGGGAGCAAAGAGCTTTGATAACTTTGTGGTGTATACAGCCATCGTTATGATCACCACCATGGCGCTCTCCATAAACTTAAACAGCGGAAGATTTGATTTTTCCCTGGGGGCAATGGCAGGACTTTCATCTGTGATAGGTGCGAAGATCACATACGGTTTTCTTAAAGGGGGCTCTGGTTCTGCACTTCTTATGCTGATAATAACGGTTCTTGCGGGAGCACTGCTGGGACTTATATCGGGAGCTGTGTACTGCGCTTTGAGGCTTCCGCCCATTATCGTCTCTCTTGGTGTGACCCTGGTATACGAGGGAATAATGTATACCATAACAGGCGGCAAATACCTTATGAGTGAGGTTCAGAACAGATCCATGTCAGGCTTTGTTGGAACCTGGCTTTACGCAGCTGTTATCATTGCGGCGGTTCTTATCTTTATGATCATTGTCTTTGAGCGGACCTCCTTCGGCTATGATTACAACGCCCTTAAGTCAGGGCAGAAGGTAGCTGTAGCCACCGGTATCAATGAGGTTAAAAACGCCCTTATCTGTTACACGATCTGCGGCGGCCTTATGGGACTTGTGGGTATGCTGAATGCCGCAAGAAATACCACTATAAACGGAGGACAGCTGAATTTCGGAAGTATAGCCATTATGTTCACGGCCTTCCTTCCGATGTTCATTGCAGGCTATATCGGAAGGTTCGGAAACGAGAAGGTGGGCTTTCTGCTCTCTGCCCTGTGTATGTCCCTTCTGAATTCCACCTTTGCGGTTTTCTCAAACCGGATAAATGCCACAACTCAGTCGATCATAAACGCAGTACTGCTGGTGATCTTCTTAATCTATTTAAACAATAATCATTTGATCAAGAGAATATTTGCACATGTATAACGAAAAATTATTACGGGAAGCGACAGCTCTTTTCCCTGAAATAAAGAAAAACAAGATAAACGAATGCAAGTGTATTGACTTAAAGAAGGATGGGGATGTCATAAAAAGAGATCCCCGTCCGGCATATGAGTCTATCGCACTGAAAAAAGACGACTCCATCATCCTGGATTTTGAGGACCACTATGTGGGGTACCTGTCCCTGGACCTTGGCTATGAGGGGGCACACCCCGATTCACCGGTTCTTCTGAGAATCCGTTTTGCGGAAAGAGAGATCGAGCTTTTTGAGGATGCCTCAGAATATAAGGGCTGGGTCTCACCGGCCTGGATTGAGGAGGAGCTTATCCATGTGGACATAGTGCCGTCTGTTGTGGAACTGGACAGGAGATACTCCTTCAGATACGTGAGGATAGAGGTGGTTGATATCAGCTCCAGATTCTCCTTAAGGGTAAATGATGCATCCCTCACAGCAGTATCCTCTGCCCCGGATGAAGCTCTTTTGCCCTACTACAGCAGTAATGAGCTGGACAGGGAGATTGACAGGGTGGCTGTAAAAACACTCCATGACTGTATGCAGACGGTCTTTGAGGATGGACCCAAAAGGGACAGAAGGCTTTGGATCGGAGACCTGCGAATTCAGGCTCTGGTGAACTATGTCACCTACAACATGAATGACATGGTAAAGTCAAATCTTTATCTGTTCGGGGCTCTGACCCAGGAAGACGGACGGGTGGGAGCCTGTATCTTCCTTGATCCGAAGCCTGAAGTTGATGACACGAATATGTTTGACTATTCCCTGTTCTTTATTGTGATACTTCGGGATTACTACAAAAGGACCGGGGATAAAAAAGCTGTGCTGGACCTTTTCGACGTCTGCAAAAGACAGATCCAGCTGGCAAGTAACAGCCTCGATGAGCGGCATGTGGTAAGGGACTCGGATGTTCTTGGCTGGTGTTTTGTGGACTGGAATCTTGCCCTCAACAAACAGGCCTCCGCTCAGGGAATCTTCATGTATGCCCTTGAGGCAGCCATCGAGCTTGCCCAGTGCGTCGGAGACGTTCTTGCGGAGGAGGAATATGCGCAGCTTTATCTCAAGCTCAAGGAAGCTTCCAACAGATTCCTTTATGATGTTGAGAAGAAGCTCTATGTAAGCGGAGCGGAAAGCCAGATCTCTTTTGCCTCGCAGATATGGATGGTGCTTGGAGGAGCAATGGAGGGAA
>CAMNOS010000249.1 GCA_946546925.1 uncultured Butyrivibrio sp. | reverse complement strand
TGTGAAGCCATCTCGTCGTTCTTCTGATCCTGAACCTTGATCTGTTCAAGCTGATTTTTAACTCTTGTTGACTCCTCGTAGACCTGACGGCCTCTCTCAAGGTTGGAGTTGGCGGAATCGAGTACGTTGTCAACAGATGATCCCATATTGACAGTAACCGAAGATGTGCTCTGAACATCCTCTGCCATTGCAGTCGCACCGGTAGCAAGGTCATTGACAGCAGATGAAATATCCGTTGTAGTCTTCTGTGAATTGGAGATGGAATCCCTGGCCAGCTCTGCCTTTGTATTTACTGTGTCAGCATGATCAATGACTCTTACAAGGGCATTCCTTAGCTCATGTCTCATGGACTCAAGGGATGAAAGTATGTCGTTGAACTCGATGATAAAGCTGTTGGGCCTTATCTTGGTAACAAAGTCTCCCTCCGACATTCTGTTGACATCGGCAACCATATTCTTAAGTGTGTTAAGAATGATTCTGATAATTACAAGTACAACAATAAGAATTATGATAATGAGTACCGAAAATACAATTGCATTAACAAGGATCCTTCTGTCGTTACTGTCCTCGTTGTTCTGTTTTTCTTCAAGTGCCCACTTTTCAACAATATCAGACATATTACTGATACAATCCCTTGTGGCACTGAATTCAATATCAAACTGTTCTATGTCGCCCGTGTTTGCTGCAACATCATATTTGGATATCCACTTCTGATACTGGGCGCTGAAGTTCCCGCTCATCTGCGAGAAAGAATCTCCATCGTCATCTTTAAGTTCATTAAACAGATAGCTGTTTTTCTGGGCCAGGGCCGCAGCGGCATTTACTCCGTCAAGAGCCTGCTGACGGTTACTGTTATAGTCGTCAACATATCCCTGAGTCTGCTCAGGGGACATATACTGCGCGTAAGCATTCACATGCACAGCAGCCAGCATAGCCTGATACAGATCTCTGTCCGCATTTATAAGGTCTGTACTGATGGTATAGAGCATATCATAATAGAGCTCTTCATCGCTTTGCTCAATGCTTTTAGCCTGACTGCTTGTTACAACAAGGCTGATAACAGTCATAAGCATCAGCAAAGCTGCCAAAGAAACCAGTAACACGCCAAGAGGTGTACTAAACTTTGAGTTACCTTTTTGATTCATAATAACTACCTCCTTGATATGAGTCCGATACCCTTATTATAATCTTTCCCACTCATAAAAACGCATATACCCGATAAATTTTATACTTTTTTTAGACAATTATCTGATAATTATTCATCAAAGTCACTCACCTATTTTCTCCCTGATAAGCTGCCTGGTTCTCTCAATTTCTTCAAGAAAATCTCTGGCAGACAGCCTTATGGCACCGCTTCCCATGACGATCACCTGCTCTATGGCATCGGATGTAGCCACTGTGACCCTGTATTTCTTCCCGATCTCGTGGGCAGCCTTTTCGATATACTGATCAGCTGTTTCTGCTTCTTTTGTATAAATAATCACAAGTCCCGCGTTTTCTTCCATATGTTCTTTCCCGCCGGGGACTTTGTAGGCATCAAATACGAGAATGACTTTCTCCCTTCTGAAGCCCTGAAAGTTCACCAGCCAGTCGATGAGACTGTCCCTTGCAGCCTTCAGATCTTTTACCGCAAGTTCCTTTAATTCAGGGGAAGCATAAATAATATTGTAGCCGTCAACGAGAAGATACTCCTTGTACTCATCCCTGTCCGCAGTCTTCGTGTTCTCGTACTTCTCCCTCTTTTGCTTCTCAACCTCAAGGTCACGCTGGGCCTCTTTTTCTTCCGGGGTCATGCCGGTATATACTGTCTCGGTCTCAACATATCTTGGCTTGACGCGTCCGTAGGTTCGCTCAAAGATTTCCTTAAGTTCCCCTTCTGTCGCCCGAAGTTCTCTTTCAACATCGGAAAAAGACCTCTCGATATTGTCCTTGTTTCTCAGCTTCTTCTGAAGCTCTTTGAGCGCTTCCATGTCTATGTTGTCGGATAGGTCGGTCCTTATATGGCCCGTCTCCGGATCCCAGCCGCTGTCAACATGCATGTGATCCCTGACCTGATCCCAGGGCACCACAGTTCCGGCACCGTGCATGCAGAACACGGAATCGGGAGAATTGGCTCTGTCCAGTTCGGGATCATACCCTTTTTGGGTTATGACTTCCTCAGGGTTATGGCAGGGCGCATAGCCGCTCAGTGTGGTAAATATCCTGCCCTCACCCCTGGTGTAGGAAGAGACCTCTCCGGCGTAATCACCAAAACATGCAGCAGGGACATCTCCCGTGATCACTGACATTCCCTGCTCGCTCTCAGGTCCGGATAAAGTCGCATTCATTCGCTGCATATCCGTCAGTGCCCTGCCCACGTACTCTGCCGGAATCTCCAGTCTGTAGTCGAGTACAGGCTCAAGGAGCACCGAATCCGCCGTCATAAGTCCCTGCCTCACTGCCCTGTAGGTGGCCTGCCTGAAATCTCCTCCCTCAGTGTGCTTGACGTGGCTCTTTCCCGCAATGACCGTGATCTTCATATCAGTGATCTCGGAGCCCGTAAGGACTCCGCGATGTTTCTTTTCACTAAGGTGAGTCAGTATGAGCCTCTGCCAGTTGAGGGACAGGTCATCCGTGCTGCAGTCACTGTCAAAAACAAGTCCGCTCCCGGGCTCAAGGGGTTCAAGAAGAAGGTGGACCTCTGCATAGTGCCTCAAGGGCTCGAAGTGTCCCACGCCCTCAACAGGGGAAGTGATGGTCTCTTTATAGACAATGTTTCCCTTGCCGAATCTTACGTCGAGTCCGAATCTGGTCTTTATCAGATGCG
>CAMNOS010000248.1 GCA_946546925.1 uncultured Butyrivibrio sp. | reverse complement strand
GTCTTATGATGATCTCTGATAGCCCTTTTATACACAGGCCATTCCCCGCCTTCTTTCAGCCACATTCCATCACCGCAGGAATTGCCCTCGATCAGATAGAGCTTTCCATCATCACTGACTGCCACATCCCAGCTCACATAAACCAGGTCCTTTACTTTTTCAGATGCCTTGATAACGAGATCCTTGACCTCATTCCAATGAGGTATCTGTATTCCTTTTATCTTGATTCCGGATATTGGATGAACAGGAAATTCCGACCAGATCGGCCCATATGCATCCCGTGTTATGATTCCGGTATTGACATCTATCGGAGCAAAAATACCGCCTTGTCCGGCGTTGTCAACGCATACATTTCCTCTTCCCATCTTCAGGAAACACTGAAAGATCTCAACATGATCCTTAAATCTCATCGTACAGATACGTACACAGTTAACAGAATCCGGATTCAGATCATGGGTGATACCTGTCTGCCTGATGAACTCTTCAATCAGGCTGTCGTTTTCGATATTCTCCCGATATATCTTTTTTAATTCCTCTTCGCTCTGTCCGGCATATTCGAAAACATGAATCCCTTTTCCGCCGCTTCCGGTTCCGCTTTTAACCAGCATCTTGGGATGCTTCCTGCAGAAATCCAGAAATTCATCAAAAGAAACACGGGGAACATATATCCATGCACGGCCCAGATACTCAGAAAATGTCTCCATGCAGGCAACCTTATTATCAAGAAGCTTTCTGGAAGGTCCCGAATTGACTCCGTACCACATAGACAAAAGCTTTGCCGGAGGAACATAGGAATCTCTTCGCGCTTCATCCTTAATCTCATAGAATCCCAGTTCTTTGTAATACTTGACAGGAAATCCATAAAGACTAAGGGATTTGAAATAGTCCTCCTTAACCCTCTCATCAGTTTTATAATGCTCCGGTGCATCCACCTGCTCCATGAGCCATCGATACTCATCTGCATGTACTCTGGCATAACGTTTTAAAAAAAGTTTTGTAGGCATAAAAAATTTTATTATGTCTTTGCATGTCTTTTTTGCTTTTTCCAACATAATAATATAGTCAGCTTTCCTTCCTAAGTCTGAGGACAGTATTTCTGTAGCTCTTGGTAAAAATAATCAGCTTCAGATAGTCACGCTTCTGATAACCGTCCAGATCATTATAATATTTAAAATATATTTCAGATGCTCTTTCCCTGAAGTATCGCAAAAGCTTTTTTTGTGAGATTGTCTCATCTGAATACATCACCATGAGCTGTTTCATGCCCTCATAGTAGGTATAGAGCATAAAAATGAGCAGATCTCCATACATCATTGTTTCGGAATACTCAAGCCTGTCCCTGAGTGCATCCAGATAATCAAGATGCCTTAGATCCTGTTTTTTCTCACCTGAAGTAATGCTTCCCTCGCGTATCCGGTAGTGATACAGCTTAGCTGTTGTAACAGCCACTGAATCTGCAGCTCCGATAAACCTGTGGCTTGTAAACTCATCTTCATGAATTCTGCCCTCCGGAAACCTGATATTCTCCAGGATACTGCGCCTAAACAGCTTGTTACAGGCAATTACCAGAAGCACATTTTCTTTAGGATAAATATCGCCAAGTATCTTCATGGCTGAATGAGACGAAATTACCATGTCCTGGTCAAAGCTAACGGGCTCACTTGCAGTTGCACTACCTTCAAACTCTTTTACATAACCGCATACCGCCATATCTGCATAGCCTGTCTTAAGGGCATCATATAAACAGCTGATATAATTCTCATCAACCCAGTCATCAGAATCGACAAATGCAATGTACTCACCCTTAGCCAATTCTATCCCGGTATTTCTTGCAGCAGATAAGCCCCCGTTAATCCGATGATGATAAAAGACCTTATCATTTTTTTCAGCGTAGTCCTTCGCTATAGCAGATGTGGCATCTGTTGATCCATCGTCGATCAGAAGTACCTCAATATTGGAGTAAGTCTGGGCGATAAGAGAATCCACACACTCTTTCAGATATCCCTCCACGTTATAACACGGCACAATAATACTGATAAGTGGATTATTATCCTCCACTCCGACATGATGCAGTTCAGCACTCAATCGGTTAACGGGAAGAGGATACAAGTCAAAAGATATTTTCCGTTCAAAAAAACTCGGAGGCAGACTCTCCACTCTTTGAGCAAATTCGGAATTCAACGCAAACGTTGGCATCACAAATTTGTCAGCACCGTCAGTAAGTCGAAACATTTTCAGTATCTTTTTCTTCTGCGAGAGAATATAACAGGCGAAATCGTGCGTTATGGAGAACCACTGCTCCCCTTTATAAAATGTAAAATCCTTATATTTTCCGGTCCTGTCTATTCCAAGCTTTTCCTGATACTTTATAAGTTTCGGCTGCTGCCTGACCAGCCACCTCATAAAGGCTCTTTTCTTACCGGGACCTTCAAAAGTATCCCTTCCTATATATTTAAGCAGAGGGTGATAATACTTTATCCGGGGTAAAAAAGAATCCTCATGTTCACCATTTCTGTGACAGTCGATGTATTCCCTGTCCTTATCCTCAAAAAACCTGTGAATCTCGTCCTGACTCCTCAAAGGAAGATCGCACCCGGAGATCAGGTGATAATAGTGATACTCTCTTTTTACTGATTCTTCAAGAAGTGCAAGTTCTGCTCTTACTACACTTATTGTGCCCCAGAACACCTTGATTCGCGGAACAAAAAACACCGATGACTTATCTGCCCATGATGAAATTGTTCCCTCATCCACATACTTTGTCTTCTTATCTATGTGAATATAGATATCGTTTCTCTCATCATCAAGCTC
>CAMNOS010000247.1 GCA_946546925.1 uncultured Butyrivibrio sp. | reverse complement strand
AGTCCAATGAGGCTGAGTTCTGCGAGATCTTCATCGTAGAGGGAGACTCCGCAGGAGGATCCGCAAAGCAGGGAAGAGAGAGAAAGTATCAGGCTATCCTCCCGCTTTGGGGTAAGATGCTGAACGTTGAGAAGGCGAGGATCGATAAGGTCTATTCCAACGAGAAGCTTCAGCCTGTCGTTATGGCTCTCGGCGCAGGAATCGGTGATGAGTTTGATGAGAGCAAACTCAGATACCACAAGGTAATCATCATGGCGGATGCCGACGTCGACGGTTCACACATCAGAACTCTGCTCCTGACATTCTTCTTCAGATATCTGCGTCCTCTTGTTGACGGCGGATACGTTTACATTGCCTGCCCGCCGCTTTATAAAGTCTATAAGGGTGACGAAGCATACTATGCTTATGACGACAAGGAGATTGAACAGATCAAGGCTGAACATCACTGGGAGAATCCTCTTATCCAGCGATTCAAAGGCCTTGGTGAGATGAGCTCCGAACAGCTGTGGGATACGACAATGAATCCTCTCACAAGAAAGCTTCTCCGCGTCACACTCTCTGATGCCCAGGCAGCAGATGAGACATTCACACTCCTGATGGGAGATCAGGTTGAACCCCGCAAGGAATTCATCCAGGAGAACGCAAGCCTTGCCAATATCGACAACTGATACTGACATCAATTCAAAACACAGACAGCTCCGGCAAACCGGAGCTGTTTTTTGTTCCACGTGGAACAGAGTGTTGTTTTTACTGATCGAAGATTTGTGATATCAGAACACAAAATTCGTTAAATTGTAAAAATTGTTCCATGTGGAACAATTGCCCTATTATTTTTATTTAATATTCCATAAATAAGGTTATAATCTGTTTGTACGATAATAAACTCTGAAAAGGAGATAACCCTATGGGTATAGTTATTGCTCTGGTAAACCAGAAGGGCGGAGTAGGGAAGACCACTACGTCTGTTAATCTCGCAGCATATCTCGGAAAGAAAAAGAAGAAAGTCCTGCTCATCGATCTTGACCCTCAGGCTAACGCCAGCAGCGGACTCGGGATCGACAAGTCACAGCTTGAGAAGACCATCTATGATGTCATCATCAATGAGACTCCGATCGATGAGGTTATCTATGAGAGCGGAACGCTCAATGTAGATATCTGCCCTGCAAACATCAATCTGGCCGGCGCTGAGGTAGAACTTGTATCTGCGATCTCACGTGAGCAGGTCCTCAAAGGCGCATTGGAGCCTGTCCGTGACAGCTATGATTATGTCATCATAGACTGCCCTCCGTCACTTTCTCTCCTGACCATTAATGCGCTCACGGCAACTGATAAGATCATCATCCCTATCCAGGGCGAGTTCTATGCAATGGAGGGTCTTACACAGCTGATCGAGACAGTCAATGTGGTTAAGAAGAAGCTCAATAAGAACATCGAGATCCTCGGTGTTGTTCTTACCATGTTCAACATGCGTACCCAGCTCTCACGCCAGGTCAAGGAAGAGGTTGATAAGTTCTTCGGCCCTAAGGTCTTTAAGACGATCATCCCGAGAAACGTCAGGCTCGCAGAGGCTCCCAGCTTCGGCCAGTCGATCTCTGACTACGATAAGAACTCCAAGGGCGCAAAGGCTTACGAGGCCCTTGCCAACGAGGTCATAAAGAAGACCAAATAACAAATATAGATATATATCTATATATTATAAGGAGAATTACAAATGGCTAATATCAAGAAGACAGGGAAGAAGGCTGCTCCTGCAGCAAAGAAACCGGCAGGCAGACCTGCCAAGACAAAGACTGCTGCAAAGACGCCAGCCAGAGCAACAAATACAGCAAAGTCTGCGGCAAAGAAAACTGCAGCAAAGGCAGCCCCTAAGAAGGCCGTTCCCGCTCCGAAGCGTGCTCTCGGTAAAGGCCTTGGTGCCATGTTGTCTGTTGAGGGCATTCCGGCTTCCTCCGGCGATTCCGTAGTAGAGCTTAAGATCAATGATATTTCACCCAACGAAGGACAGCCCCGTAAGAACTTTGACGATACTTCTCTTCAGGAACTTGCTTCTTCAATATCTGAGAGCGGCGTTATACAGCCTATAATCGTTCAGAAGAAGAATGGAGGCTACAGGATAGTAGCAGGTGAGCGCCGCTGGCGTGCGGCTCGTATAGCCGGTCTTACGGTCATTCCTGCAATTGTACGTGAACTCTCCGACCGTGAGACTATGGTCCAGGCATTGCTTGAGAATCTCCAGAGAGAAGATCTTAACCCCATTGAAGAAGCATATGCTATGCAGAACCTGCTCAAGACTCATAAGCTTACTCAGGAACAGCTCGCTAAGAAACTCGGCAAGCCCAGAGCTACGATTGCAAACACGATGCGACTTGTTAACCTTGATGATTCTCTCCAGGAATACATCAGACGCGGAGATCTCTCTGAGGGTCATGCTAAGGTTATCCTTTCGCTCAAGGATAAGGAAGACCAGAAGATGGCTGCTGAGATGATCCTCCAGAAAGAGATGAACGTCAGACAGGCTGAGATCTATGTAAAGAAGATCCTTGAGGCTAAAGAGAATCCTGAAGCACCTAAGGCAGTTGAGCTTCCTGATGAGCGCGTATCTCTCAGCGTTAAGGAAGTTGAGACTAAACTCAAGAAACAGCTTGGCTCAAGAGTAAAGCTCAAGCTGACCGACAGAAGCGTCGGTAAGGGCAAGATCGTGATCGAATATAAAGATTACGATGACCTGGACAGGTTAATTTCAATTCTTGGTTGAAATTCCTGACTGATTTTTGTATACTAATTGCCGTTCGGTACACCTGAACGGCATATGGAGCTGTATCGAAGTGGTCATAACGAGGCGGTCTTGAAAACCGTTTGCCTTCACGGGCACCAGGGTTCGAATCCCTGCGGCTCCGCCAAAGAAAAGCCTGCAGACATTGCGTTTGCAGGCTTTTTGCATTTCAAAAATGTTTAACT
>CAMNOS010000246.1 GCA_946546925.1 uncultured Butyrivibrio sp. | reverse complement strand
TCCTCTTATCTCTTGCTTGCCACAAGATGCATTCTGAATTTCCTGGCAGCTTCAAGTTTTTCAACCTTAAGTCCGCAGGTGTCGCAAAATCCTTTAATCTGACTGAGTGAATAAGCCCCCACATCTCCATGGCCGATAAGATTTGCAAGAGGCATCTCTGTGTGATTCATGAGCCACAAAACAGGAACCGGTGCAGTATAGTCCTGAAGGACAAGTCTTCCTCCGGGTCTTAATACTCTCTTTGCACTGTCAAAAAAGTTCTGTGGATTCGGGTAATGATGAAAGCTGTTTGTGCATATGATCACGTCAAAAGACTCATCTTCAAACGGCAGGTTTTCACAGTCTCCGACAATCCACTCAGTTCCTTTAAGATTCTTGCTTCTTGCCACCTCTATCATCCTGGGGGTGAGGTCCAGTCCAACATAATGCTTCGAATTATCTTTTTCATACAAAAGTGAGATCATCGGACCTGTGCCGCAACCGCAATCCAACAGGTTCTGATAATCAATATGTGAAAGTTCTTTTTCAATATATGGATAATCATCCTTACACATTTCATAAATGCCTGCATGATCTGTCTCATATACTTCCGCTGCCCTGGTAAATTCTCTGATAGTAAGTTTCTTATATTGCTCAGCTGTTTTCATTGTATGCACCTCTCTGTTCTGTCATTCATTTTGATCATCTCAATCAATGATACACCTTTTTGTTAGCTCTGACTAACATGAAAGTAAAAAGCAGCTGGTGCTTTTGTGCATCAACTGCTTTTTTCAAAATAGCCAAGGAAGAGTATTCATATTTATATAACTGCCACCGCCCTAAGGTAAAACATTCACTTCACTTCTATACGGTCAAGCCCCTTAGCCCAGTCAAGTATCGGTCTTGCATCAGGAGAAAAGAGTTCTTTAGGTATATCGTCCCTGCCAAAGAACCTGTCCCTTGTCATTCTCAATAAGCACACCACAGCCGACTGTCATTAACAGGTCGTGTCCTACATATTTTCTTAAATCTGCTATATAGTTCATAATGTTGTCTCCAATACCCCGTGTAAATTGCGCATTCTGAAAAAATGTCAGCTGACCCGGATGATGACCGGATCCCCGGGCAGGCTCACATAGCCGTGCATGACTTCTATCATACTTCCATCAATCAGGTTTTTATAACATCCATCAGCCACATTTATAGGAATTATCCCGGGCTCTCCTCTGAAGGAAAACATGCCGATCATCTTACTGCCACCGCGGCTGTGTATGGCCTTCATAACATTTTCGTCATAGGTCTTGGTCCTGTACGTACTGTCTGCCAGAAGAGGATCCTGCTTGATCTCAGACATCTTCTTCATAAGTCCGGTCAGGTCAATTCGCTCTGCAAAGTCCCATTCCACCGAGTCTTTATTGAAAAGATCGGGAAGATGGGATATTCCATATTCCTGTCCGGCATAAATAAGCGTCATACCTTTCTGGAAATACAGGAATGCTGTGGCATTCCTTAATACTCTTTCATTCGGGAAAAGAAATCTTGCCCTAGGCTGGTCATGGTTCTCCAGAAAACGCAGCTTGACGTAATTGTCAGGATATATGTACTCCTGCCTGTTGATGGCATCGGAATAATCGCGGAGTGCTCCGGTCCCTGACGCATATCCTGTGAGCTGGCCATAAATATCGTAGTCATACAGAATATCAAAGGCCTCATACATTTCACAGTCGGAATGTGCAATCAGCCCAAGATCTCTCATGGTCATAATGAACTGAGGATCTATGGATTCACTCAGCCATATGGCACCCGGGCGAACTTTTTCAACTTCAGCTCTGGCCTTTTTCCAGAAGTCCACAGGAACAAGCGGTGCCACATCACACCTGAAGCCGTCAACTATCTCTGCCCACATTTTAAGAGTCTCTATCTGATAGTCCCATAGTTCTTCATTGGAATAATCAAGATCAATAATGTCAGACCAGTCTCCAACCCTGTTTCCAAAAGAGCCGTCACTTTTATGGTAGAACCACTCAGGGTGCTCAACAGAGAGGACAGAATCAGGCGAAGTATGATTGTAGACCACGTCGATCATGCACTTCATGCCTGCAGCATGTATGGCGTCCACCGTCTCCTTAAAATCATCCATGGTTCCGTATTCAGGATTAACTGCCCTGTAATCGCTGATGGCATAGGGAGACCCAAGTTTTCCTTTTCTGGCCTTCTCCCCAATCGGATGGATTGGCGCAAACCAGATAATATCAACTCCAAGGCTTTTTATCCTGTCAAGGCTTGGAATGACGGCTTTAAACGTGCCTTCCTCACTGAAATTCCTGACATAAATCTGATACATCACTTGATTTCTATAGGATTTGGGTGTGCTTTTTGCCATAAGATCGCTCCTTATCATGTTGATCAGCGGTGTGTGGTGTTATTCCTGCTGACGATTGCCCGGTCCATATCATTATTATATCTTAAATCTTTTCCCATGTTGATATTCATCAATAATTCTCATTGCATTCTCATAACAAAAGGGCATCCACCGGAATGCCCTTTTGTTTTATTGCTTATTCAGCTGTCAGTGGATACCCCGAAAAAAACCTCAACCTTCTCCATGATTCGCTTAAGATTGGACAAATCCTCAATCGGATCGTCTGTCTCCAGTGAATGATTGGCTCTTTCTATCTTGTACAAAGGCAGCTCAAGTTCAGCGCACTTCTCCCGCGCAATATCAGAGCCGCACCAGGGATCAGCCAGTCCGTGAAAGACAATGCCCGCGCCCTTTCTGATCCTGTCAAAGGTCTGCGGAACCGGTGTAAATACTACTTGCCTGGCACCAATCTCAAGTTCACTGTCGAAGTATGCTGCGAGTGCTGTGCCTATACTCTTTCCGACAAACACTACGTCCTCGTATTTGTCAAAAGACATTTCTCCAAACTGCTCTTTTATCTGCGAAACAGCAAGTGAAAAAGCCTCCTTCATGCGAACTTTGTCATTC
>CAMNOS010000245.1 GCA_946546925.1 uncultured Butyrivibrio sp. | reverse complement strand
ATCCCTTGCTTTTTCCTACGAGTTTTTCTTTCTATTTACAATTCTTCTCCATTGGTTTCAATAACCTTCTTGTACCAGTAGAAACTGTCTTTTCGGGAGCGCTGCAACGTTCCGTTTCCGAGGTCGTCCTGGTCGACGTAGATGAAGCCGTAGCGTTTGCTCATCTGGTTGCCGGAGGCGCTGATGATATCGATGGGTCCCCAGCTGGTGTAGCCGAGCATTTCTACGCCGTCATCGATTGCCTTTGCCATTTCTTCGAAGTGGCGTCTGAAGTATTCGATTCTGTATTCATCGTGAATGCTTCCGTCTTCTTCAACCTTATCCCTGGCACCAAGTCCGTTTTCTACAACAAAGATTGGTTTTTTATATCTGTCGTACATCTCGATGAGGGAATATCTCAGTCCAACAGGATCTGTCTGCCATCCCCACTCACTGGACTTAAGGTACGGGTTCTTTACGCCGAGTACTGTATTGCCCGGGGTTCTGGGCGCGTCCGGGGAAACCGATTCCGTCATACTCATGTAGTAGCTGAAGCTTACATAATCGCAGGTGTACTGTTTAATTACCTCAAGGTCGCCCGGCTCCATGGCTATCTTAATGTTTCTCTTCTCCAGATCACGAAGGATCATTTTCGGATACTCACCGAATACAAGAACATCTGTGTAACTCAGATTCTCAAGGTTTCTCTTCTGGGTTGCCAATGCATCCATGGGCTCACAGGTATAAGGATAACAGGTAAGCTTTGTGAGCATGCATCCCATCATCGCACCCGGCACCATTTCATGAAGCATCTTCGTTGCCAACGCTGATGCCACGAACTGATGGTGAAGTGCCTGATAGCAGGCCTGGTCCATACCCTCTGTACTGAGTTCCGGAATGATTCCCGCAGAGGTAAACGGGTGTCTTCCGCAGCTGTCGATTTCATTAAATCCCATCCAGTATTTTACATACTGACCGTATTCTCTGAAGCAGGTCTCGCAGAATCTCAGGAACATATCGATAACATTCCTGGATACCCAGCCGTTACCTTCAAAGGCAAGTGCCAGAGGCATCTCGTAATGATGGAGCGTAACCATGGGTTCAATGCCTCGTGCCTTCATGGCACTGAAAAGCTTGTGATAGAATTCCACGCCCTTAGCATTGGCCTCTGTCTCATGACCGGTTGGATAGAGACGGGTCCAGGCGATGGATACTCTCAAAATTTTAAAACCCATCTCCTGAAAAAGGTCCAGATCCTCTTCATAATGATGATAAAAATCTATGCCGTGACGCTTTGGATAGTAGGTTGTATCTGTTTCCAGTGCAGCCTGTTTAAGTCCTTCCAATGTAACTGAAGTATGTGCTTTCAGATTCTTCTGATCAACGTTTGGTTTAAAGGCCTGCACGTCCTGGACGCTGAGTCCTCTGCCGTCCACGTCCCAGGCACCCTCGCACTGATTAGCGGCTAATGCTCCTCCCCAGAGAAAATTTGAAGGAAACTTCATTTAACGCCCTCCTTACTGAAATTTATGGTATGATGCAGACATCATGTTTTTATACTTTGCGGATGCCTCAATCAGATAATGGGCTCCGCATACATCTGCAACTGACTGTATATAGATTAAAAGTTTATAAATAATTAATCCATTCCATTAATTGCAAATTTTTAATGCAAAAAATGGAATGGCCGGAGCTGAACCCTATGGTATTGACAAACCGACAGATTTACATCATTTCATATCTTCTTAACCACTCAGGCGGAGTTGATGCGGAGAGACTTGCCGCTCAGAGCAATATCTCATTAAGAACACTTCAGAACGAGATAAAGGATATCAATGACTCACTTGAGGATGGGGCCTGCATTGTCAATGTCGGAAAGCATGGTTATGTCGCAAAGGACTTCAGTTCAAAGGCCAGAGCACTGATACTGGAACTCGCGGAGGACCGGCAGACCATGATCATGCCGGAGAAGCGGGTCAATGATATTCTTGCGGCTCTGATATTTGAAAAGGATCACATAAGCATGGAAGCCCTTGCCGGAAAGCTTTTTCTTTCCAAGGGAACCGTGTTCAGGACCATAGAAAGTTCGAAGGTTTTAAAAAAGATCATAACCATAAGTAAAACAAAGGGACTTCGTATCGATCTGCCGGAATTTGAAAAAAGGCAGTATCTCACCAAGGTCTTTGATATTGACTCTGTAAATCTTTATGCGCCTGAGGTGGGTGCAAAATACAGAGGGCTTGATAAGCTTTTAAAGGGATATTTCACGAAGCTTTTTGTAGCACATAAATATCATGTGTCAGGGGAAGCACTGCGGAATTTCAGAAGGTATGTGATCCTTTCCATAATCAGAAATGATCTCGGATACGAACTCGAAGAAATAAACCATGGACTCAGAATCTCATCCCTTATGGAGGAAATTCTGGACGGTATAAGGAAGGTCACAGGTACAAGCTTTTCGGAGTCAGAGAAGCAGGATCTTCAGGCAAAGCTTAATGAACTTCCGACTTTTCTAATGGACGTTTCTTCGGAAAAAATGGGCTGGATTCTGGAATGGGAACCTAAATATCTGCTTTTTCTGGATAATATCAAAGAAACCTTCGGCATCGTACCGAAGCTGAAAGAGGAGGATAAGAACCGACTGCTTCTTCATATCTGGAAGCTTTATCAGAGGACTGATGTGGGACACCACATAAGTAACTACAATAAACGAGAGATAAACAGGGCTTATCCCCTGGCAACGCATATCGTGGTGTCATGTTTTGAAAAAAGCTTCGGGTTCAGGATTCCTGAAACCGAAGTCACGCTTGTGGCCTTATACATTGCAATGGGGTTAAAAGAAAAAGCCGAAGGTATACAGTGCGCCATAGTCACCTCGAAAAATCCGAGCCTTGTCTGGCCCATGAAGCAATGGCTTTTGGATAGATTTCCAGGAACTATCGAAGATGTTTCGATAATCGAGCATTACCGGTGGATGGACGGGACGGACAGCTCAACCAGCCTTCTCGATATGGAGCGAATGCTTATACTTAC
>CAMNOS010000244.1 GCA_946546925.1 uncultured Butyrivibrio sp. | reverse complement strand
CTCTCCCGCCTCATCCTGAAAATGAATCTTCTCCTTTTGGAAGTTCCAATGGATGCCGTCCGCGGAGCGGCCCAGATAAATAAAAGAGATTCCGTCTTTCTGTTCTCCTCTGAACACCCCGATGAATCCATCCCCATAGGGCGCCACGGCGCTGTTGAATACTCTGGCTACTCCCGGAATCGGATTACGGCCGATAATGGGATTCTCCGTATATCTCCAGACCGGAATATCCCCGCAGTCAGCGGGTTTCTCCTGCCAGGGCATATCCGGAACAGCAGGGCTCCCCAGTATCTGATATTTCATATGTCTTCTCCTCCGCAAAAATCAAGGCATATGTTCCTTAATCTATAAGTCTTAATCAATCTATAATCTATAAGTCTTAATCAATCTATAAGTCTTAATCTATAAATCTTCTCCCAGCAGTTCAAGATTGCGGCGGATCAGGCCGCACCGCTGCTGTACACACAGGGGACTCCTTCCGGGATCCTGCGGGACAGCAGGCGTTCCTGCTCCGCTTTCAGCTCAAAATACTTTGGATGTATCGTCCGTTTCACTTCTCTGATCTCCTTCCTGCCGGATGATAATGCTACTGACCTTCGGAACATATTTTTATCAACAACACTGCCCCTGACAAAGGCTTTCTTAATATATATGTGTTTGCAAGCAGACGTTTTCAGGTTTTCCTGGTATTTGTCTGCCGATATGCTTCGCCCGGAAGACATATTCGGCTTTTCCTCTGTTTTGTCTGCCAACATATCGTCATCTCATAAATCAGATCTGCTCTCTATAGTACTATTTCAAGCTTTCCCCAAACCTGCGAAGTTCCTCCAGCTTTTCCTCCGGTACACCGGGATCATAGCCATGAGTAGTGAAGACTCCCATGTCTTCCAGCTGCAGATAATCCAGAAAATCTCCCCGGTAAGAGAACATCGCTCCGTCATACATATCCGGATCACCGGAGCTTAGGAACATGGCCACTTTCTTCAGCTTTGCCGGCTTATTTGGATATGCGGCTGCATAGAAGCGGTCAATGGTACATTTCAGCTGCCCGGAAAAACCATGGTAATAGATTGGTGAGGCGATCACAAGCATCTCTGCTTCCTGAAGCTCATGATATACATCCTGCATATCGTCCTTCTGTACGCACTGCCCATTTCCTCTGGTGTGACAGTATTCACAGGCAAGACATCCGTGAATATTCATCCTGCAGACATCATAAACGCCATACTCGTGCCCAGCGTTTTCCAGGCCTTCACAGAAAGCCTGGATCATCTGTTTTGTATTTCCTTTCAATCTGGGACTGCCGTTGATAATCATTACTTTCATAATTCACAGCACCTCCTTATCTCTCTCACAGGCAGACATGATTCTTATAGTCTTTTCTGAAATAGTTACACGAATTAATAAAAGTTTTCGTACCAGAGATCTTTCCACGGCTCGTCAGCCCCTCCGGGAAATTGATGCTCCTGAGATTCTGACAATACATGAACGCCTGCTCTCCAACAGACGTCACACCCTCCGGCAGTGTGACCCCTGTCAGGCTGTCACATTCCATAAACGCTTTGGGACCGATGGCTGTCACGCCTGCGGGGACGGACACCTCCCCGCCGGGACCATTGTATTTTTTCAGCACGCCTTCTTCGATCAGAAACGGCGGTTTATTGTTTTTTTCCATGGCGTACCTCCTGCGGAACTTTTCGGATTCCATCTATGCTCTTCCCTGTCCAGCAGTCCACTCTGTAATCTCTTCAAGCAAACAGTACCTTAATCATTCCAAAAATTCAACAGGCATCCCCACTTGTCAAAAAAGCAATCCAAACTACTCTTCCACTATCACCGCTCTTGCGTCAACACTACTGACCCGCTTCTCCTGTATGTCCCTGTATTCCTGCGAAGAAAAGCAATCAGACAGCTCTTTCTTCGAAGGGAACCTGATGATTATGATCCTCTGAGGATTTCTTGCTTCGTTAAGAGGAATGATTTTGACCGCTTCCGTTCATCGCCTTTGGAGGCGTAAGATCGTCCTCTCCTCCGTGACAAGTGTTCCCAGCTTAATCTCTTATGTATGACCATCAAACTCAAACCCACAGCGCTTATAAAAACGAAGCGCCCGCCGCCACTTTATTATGGCGATGAGCGCTGTCATTGTTACGTTCAAAACATCTTTCTTTCATAATCCTGCAGCTCATGGAATATACTATCTACTGTTACCTGATTGCCTTCGATTCTGAATAGCATAAAGTACCTGTGTGACAAAAAATTAATCCTTCTATACCCGAGAGCTTTTAGTCTTGGATTGTCGCAAAGCTTGATACTGCCGGCTACTGTCGTCAGACTTTGTTTTGTTGCCTCAAAATCATCCAGCACATTCATTGCTGCCTGTCTGCTTTTCTTTTCGACCAGAAGATAGTATATAAATCCCTCCAGATCTTCTTTGGCATCAAGCGTTACAAAAACATCATAGCTCATATTTTCCCCTCAGTTCGGCAATCATATCATCAGCACTTACGAGCATTCCCTGACCGGCATGACTTCTTGCTGTTTCCAGCTTGTACAATAGCTCTTCTTCATTAAGGCCGACATACGGATTGCGAGGTACTTTTTTTATCTCAAAGGGGAATCCATTGCTTGCAACAGCTTGTGTTAAGAAAATTCTTATCGCAGAAGTTGTATCTGTGCCAAGTTCTTTAAACAGTTCATCTGCTTTTCTTTTAAGATCATCATCGACACGTATCTGTATGGTACTAGACATTCATATCTCCTCCTTTAGCACAATAATACTGCTAAATCATTACGTTTGCAATGATTTGACACCAAACACGCATTAAAATCCCTCTGCAGTATACCGGTTATTACGGTATTCCGCAGAGGGATTGTATATTTGTCAGTTCTCTTCTTCCTGTTCGATCTGCAGATAGAGCTCATCCAGCTGCTTCTGCTCGACTACGTCCGGCGCGCCGCTCATCAGGTCGGCCGCGTCCTTGTTCTTGGGGAAGGCAATGACGTCGCGGATGCTGTCTGCCTTTGTC
>CAMNOS010000243.1 GCA_946546925.1 uncultured Butyrivibrio sp. | reverse complement strand
GTGCACCAGGGCTTTCAGCCGGTGATCATCGCGACCAAGGCTGACAAGATAAAGCCTTCTCAGATTGAGAAGCACCTGAGCATGCTAAGAGCGGGTCTTGGGATTCCGGAGGAAATCAGGATCTATCCGTATTCCGCACTTAAGAAGACGGGGAGAGATGAGATATATGAGCTGATGGACAGCATCCTTACAGAAAGTGATTCGGAGGCAGAAGAATGAAGGATTATTTCAAAAAAGTAAAAGCTGAATATGTTGTACAGTCGATTGTGATAATTGCAATAGGCATAGTACTCATTGCCTGGGCACCGTCAGTGATACCGCTTATGGCAAGGATCCTTGCGGCACTTTTATTTGTGGTTGGACTGCTTTTTGTACTTTCGTACCTGTTTAAAAAAGAAAGAGGCTTTGTGGACTCGGGTTCCTTTGCCTTCGGCATTATCGTAGCAGCAGTCGGTGTGTGGATCTTCCTTAATCCTGTTGCGTTCACGGACTTTATTCCCAAGATATTCGGTGCATTCATTCTACTTAGCGGCATTAGAAATCTGGGTCAGACTTTTTCTCTTGTGAGATATAAATACGGCCTTTGGTGGCTGTCACTGATATTTGCACTGGCAACTGTTGGACTTGGCGCGGGGCTGATCTTTAAGGCATCGCAGGCCAACGAGCTGATAGTAAGACTCATCGGCGGATTCCTTGCCTACGACGGTATCTCAAACCTCTGGACGGCATCGAGGCTGGGAAAGGTTGAAAAGGCTTTTGAGGCAGCCAGGCAGGAGGCTGAAGCAATCGATGTTGAAGCCAGGATCATCGATGAGGATGATTCGGCAGAGAGATAAAAAATAAAATCACATTTTTGACGGTTTATTCGCGTTGATTTGCCGACAAAAATGTGATTTAATTTATGCAGGGAGGATTGCATTCTATGAAAAAATATATAACTCCTGCCAGAATAACGTCAGATGAGATCAGGCTTCTGAGAGAGATCACATGCATGACTCAGAAAGAGTTTGCTGAGTTTGTCGGCGTATCCAAGCGTACTGTTGAGCGCTGGGAGTACTCGGATGATGAGATAACGGGACCGATTACTCTGATTGCAGATCTGCTCATCAAAAATCATGACCTTCCTCAGAAAATACAGGTACCGGAGAGAAAATACAAATTGAGACTGTGGTACATGTATCACAGTTTTGTCTGTTCCATAATTGATGTGGATGAGATGGAACGGAAAGTTGAAGTTCACAATTATATAACCAATCCGCTATACCGAGCTATGGGGGCGAACACAGAACCAACATTTGAAGAATATGAAGATTTTTTGAGGAGCAGATGTTTTCCTGAAAGTAGAGATAAGCTGAAGCTCGAACTTAAAAAACTGGATATACCATTCTTTGACCCGATCATGATAATTGAAAAGACTAAGGGGCGCATGGCAGATGACGATTTCTGGATAAGAATAGAGAGATGATATATGGTTAAGTTATTTGAGCAGGATATTAAAACTACAGAGCGAAAATCATCAAAGGGAAATCAGCTTAAATTTGAGAGAGACGGATTCTGGTATAAGACTGATAATCTTGGATACGAGGGACTATCTGAATGTGTTGTATCTTCTCTTTTGCATAAGTCGTCATTTGATGAAAAAGAGTTTACCGACTATGAGCCGGAATCCATTGAATATAATGGTATCAGGTACAGGGGATGCAAAAGCCATGACTTCACTGATGGATGGAAACTCATTACTCTGGAGAGGCTCTTTTTGCAGACGTATGGAAAATCTCTTAACAGGATGATTTATAGTACTGAGGATCATACTGAGAGGCTGCGGCTTATTGTTGACCAGACTGAGAGGATCACCGGCATAAAAGATTTCGGACCATACATGAACAGGCTTCTTACACTGGATGCACTCTTTCTTAATGAGGACAGGCATACTCACAATATGGCTGTTCTGATGAATGACAGGAAAGAGTTCCGCTTATGCCCTGTCTTTGATAACGGAGGAGCTCTGCTTTCAGATACTAGCATGGATTATCCGTTGGGAAGAAATGTCTATGAACAGGTTGAGCAGGTCAGGCCCAAAACTTTCGGAGAGACATTTGAAGAACAGCTCGAGATTTCAGAGAAACTATATGGAAGCAATATCTCTTTTGCCTACTCGGAAAAAGATGTTGACAGGACCATCGTTAAATTACCGGATTACTCTGCGGAAGAAAAAGAACGCGTTAAAGAGATCATACTTCAGACAAGAAGAAAGTATGGGTATCTGTTTTTATCATGAGTTATTAAAAATGTTATTAGCACTCTCTTGACGAGAGTGCTAATTTGTGTTATACATTAAATAGAACAGAAAACACAAGGCAGGTTGACAGCGGATTATGCCGTATTATCTCAAGCGGAGCTTTAGAACCTGTCGGAGAGGAGTGTTTATGAATATACAGAAATTCACTCAGAAATCAATAGAAGCAGTTCAGAACTGCGAGAAGGTTGCTGTAGAATATGGTAATCAGGAAATTGAACAGGAACACCTTCTGTATTCACTCATGACAATTGAGGACAGCCTCATTGAGAAGCTTGTGGAGCGGATGGGTGTTGATACAAGGTCTTTTATCATGAGGATAGAAGAGGCCATCGGTAAGAGAACCAAGGTATCCGGAGGCCAGCCTTATATCGGCGCGGAGCTTAATAAGGCACTGCTGTCAGCTGAGGATGAAGCCAAGGCCCTGGGAGATTCCTACGTCTCCGTTGAGCATCTGTTCATGGCGATCATCAAGAAGCCCAACAAGGCGGTAAAAGAGCTTTTGGCTCAGTTTGGGATTGATAGGAACAGATTTCTTCAGGTGCTGTCCGAGGTTCGAGGCAACAGGAATGTCACAACGGATAATCCGGAGGCAACCTATGATACTCTGAACAAATATGGAACTGAGCTGGTTGAGAAGGCTAAAAAGCAGAAGCTTGATCCCGTGATCGGCAGAGATACCGAGATCCGCAATGTCATCAGGATTTTGTCGAGGAAGACTAAGAACAACCCTGTGCT
>CAMNOS010000242.1 GCA_946546925.1 uncultured Butyrivibrio sp. | reverse complement strand
GGAATTGTAGTAGAAGACTGATGGAGGATGAGAGATGAAACACGGAAAGAAATACCTAGAAGCTGCTAAGCTTATCGATAAGTCTCAGCAGTATGAAGCTGCAGAAGCTATTTCTCTTGTTAAGAAGTCAGCTACTGCAAAGTTTGATGAAACTGTAGAAGTTCACATCAGAACCGGATGCGACGGACGTCACGCTGATCAGCAGATCAGAGGCGCTGTTGTTCTTCCTAACGGAACAGGTAAGGAAGTTAAGGTTCTTGTATTCGCTAAGGGAACCAAGCTCGACGAGGCACAGGCTGCAGGTGCGGATCATGTTGGCGGCGAGGAGCTCATTCCCAAGATCCAGAACGATGGATGGCTTGATTTCGACGTTGTAGTTGCAACACCTGACATGATGGGCGTTGTAGGACGTCTCGGTAAGGTACTCGGACCTAAGGGCCTTATGCCTAACCCCAAGGCTGGCACAGTTACCATGGATGTAGCTAAGGCCATTGCTGATATCAAAGCCGGTAAGATCGAGTACAGACTTGACAAGGCTAACATCATCCATGTTCCTGTTGGAAAGGCATCTTTCTCAGAGGAGCAGCTCACACAGAACTTCAATGCTCTTATGGATGCAATCGTAAAGGCAAGACCTTCATCAGTTAAGGGACAGTTCTTAAAGAGCATCACACTTGCTACAACAATGGGCCCTGGTGTCAAAGTTGCAGCAAACAAGTATTGATCTTTTGATCGTGCTAAACTTGTGAATGAGGCGGACCACTCTTGGGTGGTTCGCTTTTTCCATCTTCTAGTAGTGCGAGGGCTGGAATGATACAAGATATTGTGTTATACTCTAGCCATGAGAAGAAAAGGTTATTACGATCAGGACACCCTGCGCGACAGGGTCAATATAAAAAAGATGTTTGCCAGGCCGCAGGTTGTGGCTTTTTTATTGACTTTTGCTCTGATGATGGCAATTGGTGTACCTGGGCTTTTTCTTTTTAAGAGCTTTAAGGAAGGCGCCGGGAGTGAAGAGACGCCAATCGAAAGCCGTTTTGAGGCGATACCAAAAGCTTCTGTTGCAGAGAATGCTGCAGTTACAACGCAGGAATCCGCCCAGAAAGCTGTTGAGATCTACGAGGGGGATGAGGATTATACCCATGTGATAGGTTCCTCTGATCCGGAGACGGTGACCATTGGATTTGCGGGTGACATTTTATTTGACGACAACTATGCAGCAGGCAATTCTTTTAAAAATGCAGGAAACACCGCAGAGGGCGTTATAGGACAGAGCCTTCTTGAGAGGATGCGTAAGGCAGACATAATGATGGTCAACAACGAGTTCCCGTATTCTGACAGGGGAACACCTACACCTGACAAGGCATACACATTCAGGGCGAGACCTGCAACTGCCTCGATACTTAATACCATGGGCGTTGACATAGTCGGTATAGCCAACAACCATGCGTATGATTTCGGACAGGAGGCATTTCTTGATACGCTGGAGACGATAAGCAATGCCGGAGTTGTCTATGCGGGAGGCGGTTCTGACCTTGAAGAGGCATCGCACCCGGTTTATTACATTACCGACAATGGCATGAAGATCGCAATAATCTGTGCCACGCAGATCGAAAGACTTTCCAATCCTGATACGAAAGGGGCAACGGATACAAGCCCCGGAGTATTCAGATGTCTTGATGACACCCTGCTGCTTGATAAAGTCAGACAGGCAAGAGAGAGAAATGCCTTTGTAGTTGTATTTATCCACTGGGGTACCGAGAGTACTGCTGAGATAGACTATCTTCAGAGAGATCAGGCAAAAGAGATAGCTGAGGCCGGGGCCAATCTTATCATCGGAGCCCACCCTCATGTCCTCCAGAAGATTGATTATGTCAGCGGGGTGCCGGTTGTTTACAGCCTTGGGAATTTTATTTTTAACTCCAAGACACTTGATACCGGCATGGTACTTGCAACCCTGCATAAAGACGGAGCGGTGAATCTGCAGTTTGTTCCTGCCATTCAGAGCGGCAGCAGGGTCAATGAGGCAACAGGCGGCGAATATTCAAGGATCATCAATGAAATGGCTGCCATGTCTGACGGTATACAAATAGATGAGAACGGATATATCAGCCCAAGATAGAAAAAGTGTTGACAAATTGATTTGCGTATGTTATTTTATCTAAGGTCGTCTGATAAGACGAGCAATATGCCGAAGACAGCAGGTGTCCCATCCGGGACGTAAAGATTACTCGCCTGCCGAGGAAAGTTTTCTTAATGAACTTTTATGCCTCTCGATGTCTTCGAGAGGTTTTTCTTTGGCGGTAAATTCTATAAGGAGGTAAAAAGATGGCAAAGGTTGAACTTAAACAGCCTGTAGTTCAGGAGATCGCTGATAAGATCAAGGACGCTCAGGCACTCGTACTTGTAGATCACCGCGGACTTACAGTTGCGCAGGACACTGAGCTTCGTAAGAAGCTTCGTGAAGAAGGCGTTTCTTACAAGGTTTACAAGAACACAATGATGAACTTCGCGTTCGAGGGAACTGATTTTGCACAGCTCAAGGATCTTTTAAACGGACCTTCAGCTATGGCAGTTTCAGCAACAGACCCTGCAGCACCTGCCCGTGTGCTTTATGAGTTTGCCAAGAAGGCAAAGGCTCTTGAGATTAAGGGTGGTGTTATTGAAGGAAAGTTCTACGATGCAGATGCTATGAGCGAGATCGCAACTATCCCTTCAAGAGAAGTTCTTCTTTCAAGACTTCTTGGTTCTATGCAGTCACCTATCACAAACCTTGCTCGCGTTCTTAACCAGATCGCTGAGAATGGTGGAGAGGCTGCACCTAAGGCAGAAGAGGCAGCTGAGGAAGCACCTGCTGAGGCAGAGGCACCCGCAGCCGAGGAAGCCGCAGCACCTGCAGCAGAGTAATATTATCTGTGCAGAATATTAACAAATGATCAGTAATTTTAAACAAATTTAAACGGAGGAATATAAAATGGCAAAGTTATCTACAGCAGAGTTTATTGATGCTATCAAAGAGTTAACAGTACTCGAGCTTAACGATCTTGTAAAGGCTTGCGAGGAGGAGTTTGGCGT
>CAMNOS010000241.1 GCA_946546925.1 uncultured Butyrivibrio sp. | reverse complement strand
CTGCCAGCATTTTGATGTCTTCCTCATACCTGTTATAGTGGTCGACAGCGTCAAGAGAAGGTTCTACAAACTGGGAATGCTCCATATTCTCCATAAGCCAGTAATCCGAATTTGTATTGTTCCCTTCAACCTGGTGAGCCGCTGTTGATGCGCCAAGCATAAATCCTCTCTCAAATCTGTTCATTGTTCTATCCTCCAAAAATCACTTTGTGTTTTCTATTGTCATGTCGTAACTGCCGCCGGTCAGAAGTTTCTTACCCTGCCCGGGGAGCTCCAGCTCAGCTTTCATATCCGTCGGGATCTCAAAATGGCAGGCAAAAGAGTCCGTCTCCTCGATATATCTCCATTCGGAAACTATGCGTCCTCTCGGGGAGTCATAGTAGCCCTTGGCAAACTTCAGTCTCTTATCCGGGACAGGCTTTATCAGAACCTCGTCAAAAGAGTACCTGATACCCAGAACACCTGACAGGAGCCACCCTGAAACAGCTCCGTAGGCGTAGTGGTTCAGCGAGTCATGGACGGTGCCGTCATCCCTGATGCCATCCCAGGTCTCCCAGATAGTGGTGGCACCTTTCTCCACCGCATAAAGCCATGATGGATAGCCCTTCTGCAACAGCAGTCTGTATGCGGTGTCAGTATAACCATAATCCGCAAGCACCCGGCAGAGGAAAGGCGTCGAGAGAAATCCAGTGTTCAGGTGGAAGTCATTCCTTGCTACCAGGTCATTCAGATCCCCGGCTGCCTCAGCTGCCTCTTTGTCCGGCAAAAGAGAAAATGCAAGGGGCCTTACATACTCGCACTGCCTCTCAGACTTTATGCGTCCATCCTTAAGAACCAGATATCTGTATGCTTCCTTCGCCTTATTGGAGATTTCTCTGTACCTGTCGGCATCGGCTCCAAATCCCAGAATATCTGATATCCCTGCCAGGATCCCTGACGAATAAGCATAGTAGGCGGTTGCGACTTCCGGCTGCCCGTCCTTAAATGCAGCCATCATGGTCTTCATGACATCTGCCCCGGGTTCGCACCACTCGCCGTAGTCCATTCCAGTGTCGATGATATATTTTCTGTAGGGATTCTTCCCGAACCGGTTCTTGAGTTTGCTCTTTCCTGCCCTTCGCCCAAGGAAGTCCACCCACTTCTTCATCATCTCATAGTTGTCTGCAAGTATCTGCTTATCGCCATATATCCTGTAAAGATTCCAGGGCACGATGACCGCAGCGTCCCCCCAGCCCACAGAAGCCGAGAACATCTCTGCTATCTTGCCGGGATTTGAGTTCCTTGGACATATATACGCAATCTTGCCATCGGAGTGTTGCCCTATTCTCACGTTTGCAAGCCATTTCTCGTAAACGCTCCTGCAGTCCATTAGATATGCGCCTGTCTCCGCGAAGACCGCAGCGTCCCCCGTCCAGCCGGCTCTCTCTCTGGTGGGACAGTCCGTAGGTATGTCGCAGAAGTTTGATTTCATGGACCACATACTGTTAGAAAAGAGTTTGTTGACTGATGCTTCTCCGCATTCAAAACTCGCTGTCTCCTTCATGTCTGAATACACAGCTATGCTCTTAATATTGATATCGGAGGGTTTGATATCGCCTGTTATCTTAGCATATCTGAAGCCAAATATGGAAAAATGTGGTTTGAACTCATTTCTCCCGGGCTTGCAGATATAGTTTATCTCCTGCTTGATCCCGCCGGATTTATTCCTGTCTCCCGGCTGGAAGTTCGCGATTGTGAAGTTCCCATTCTCATCAAGCGTCTCTCCGTGAATGAGTTGTATCTTCTCACCGCCCCCCGCGTTTTCTACCACAAAGGACGTGTAGCCGGCGAGGTTCTGCCCGAAATCAAACACGCTCTCCGAGTTTGGTGTTGTGATCAGCCTTCCCTCAAACACTTCGTGTTCCGTAACATACGGCGAGGTCTGGGCCACGAGGACAGATTTGTCAAAAGACATCTCCCTCGCCTTATGCCATTCATCAAGCGGTGCATTGGCATCATAAGTCTCCCCAAGTTCAAGGTCCGACAGCTTCACAGGTCCGCTTTCACAGGCATCCCACCTTGCATCCGATACAAGGATCGGCTTCTCAAAGTCTCCGCCACCTATGATCGAGCACAGAAACGAAATATCCTCTCCGAACAGATTCCTTACGCCGTCAATTCCGTTGCAGCCTCTGTACCAGCCATCACCCAGTGTGACGAAAATCTCGTTTTCTCCCACTTTAAGCGCATCTGTGATCACATACTCCTGATACTGAAGTCTTTTATCATACTCATCACATCCGGGAGTCAGTCGTGCAGCGGTGATCTCTCGGCCGTTTATAAGTATTTTATACAAGCCGTGTGCTGTGGCATATATCCTGACATCCCCCTCTTTATAAGAGAAAGTAGTCCTAAGATACCCTGCTCCCTTTCTCTTATCGGGTTCTGTCGCATTTTCAGGTGATATCCACTTTGCTTTTTCAAAAATCTTAGCCGCTTCCATTTAATACCTCTTGTATTCATTACTGCTTTTTAATATTCATAAGGGCATTGGAAAGAGCCTTGATCTCATCTGACTCTATGTCCATGCCGCCCTGCTGCAAAAGTTTGATGAGGGGCTGGCGGGCGATCATCTGCTGCATCGCTTCGGATATCTCCACTCCTTCACCCATGCCGCCTGCCGTCCTTGAGGTCATTGCAGCCATCATCCTGTCCAGAATCGCTTTTCCCTCAGGTATGGCCTGAATCTCTGCCATTGTGCTTGAAAGGGATAGGTAGCCCTCTTTTTCCTCAGGCGCATCTACCTTGTCGAACCAGTTCCTGACCTTTTTGTCGGGAGCAAAGTAAGCCGGATTGGGCTCGGAAACCTTTGCTATCTCCATTTCATCAGAGTAATCTCCTGAAACTGCCTTTATTATATGCACTCCGCTTATGGGAACATCGAATTTAAAGACGTGCTCGCCGTTCTTACTTCCAATTTCTGCCCCGTCCACAAACAGAGAGACCGTTGTCAGGTTCGTATACACCTTGATCTCGGTGGTATCCTCTATGCGGTCGTGATATCTCCTGCCGCAGAGGTGGACGAAAGGCTCATCTGACCACCAGGCCTTGTAAATATAGTAAGCATCTTTTTTCTGCTTCC
>CAMNOS010000240.1 GCA_946546925.1 uncultured Butyrivibrio sp. | reverse complement strand
TATGACCTTTTCATAATCCTGTAATCCAAGTCCGACTGTCTTTAACATCTGATTATACCTCTTCACAATTCACTGCATTATTTATGGTATCGAATCCAACAATTCAATATCTATATCATCATATCATAAAAATATATTGAACAGCAGTAATGCCCCCTGTCTTCTGTGTCATATACCACTTGGGGTTTCATTAAACTTCTTATCATTTGTTGGTGGCACACAGAATGCGACAAGTCCCATAGGAAATTTATCGACTATAAAAAGCGTGATGGCAACTGCCAGAATGATAAGAGTAATTGTAGCCTGTGACAAGATAATCTCCCTCCCTTATACGAATCTGCACACATGATCCACTGCTATATCAGAGAATCCAAATGCTTCTGCCTTTGTCATCTTTCCGTTACAGATATCTTCAATATTACCGACCATTTCCTTTCCCATTTCACGGAACGTTTTCTCACCGCGAACTATAGCGCTAAGGTCGATATCCATATTGTCTTCCATCTTCTTATAGGTTCTTTCGTTGGCAGTTACCTTAAGTACAGGAACGATTGCATTGCCAGTTGGGGTTCCCCTTCCTGTGGTAAATATTACTGCCTGACATCCCGCTGCAACCATTGCCGTTACTGATGAAATATCGTATCCTGCAGTATCCATCACGATAGCTCCTTTTTTTGCAGGACGCTTTCCCTGCTCAAGAACCTCTACAATCGGACGGGTACCTCCTTTTCTTATACAACCAAGACTCTTCTCATCTAGCGTTGACAGACCTCCTGCTTTATTTCCCGGCGTAGGTTGTCCGGCACGGCAATCCTGTCCTGCTGCTGACAGATGTTCCTCATAGCTGCGGCACGCTTCTATAATCTGATTATGAATCTCCGCATTAGCAGCTCTCTTCGCCAACACATGCTCTCCACCTATCCATTCTATAGATTCACTCATCATGGTGGTGGCACCCATATCTACAAGGATATCGCTAAGCTCTCCTACCGCCGGATTACTTGCTATTCCTGAGGTTGCATCGGAACCGCCGCACTCTATAGCGAGAAATAGTTCCGAAACATCAAAGAGGTCCTTTTGCTGCATCGCCGCTTCGGCTGCCATGTCCCTGGCAGCCCTTACTGCCTTTTCTATGGTCTTAAGTGTTCCACCCTCATCCTGGATACCGAAGGATACTACAGGTTTACTTGTCATTGACTGTATTTTTTCCTTGAGCTTCTGATGAGGTACTGTCTCACAGCCAAGTCCGATGATTACTACTCCGTAAACATTTGGATTGCATGCAAAACCTGTAAGAACCCTCTGGCTCATTTCAGTATTTGCAGCGACATCTGAACATCCTGTGTTAAATACTATATTTACGGCTCCTCTTACCTGACTCGCCACTATTCTGCAGCTTTCACTTCCGCAGGCACAGGTAGGAAGAATCAAAACATGATTGCGGATCCCCGGACGTCCTTCTGCTCTTCTGTAACCCCAAAACTGAAATCCCTCAAGTTCCGGCGCTCCCTCTGACTGCTTTGCACGCATCACAAAGTCATCACCCACAAGCTCACTGTTATAATCTCTTGATACACTGAAAAGATTATGTTCTGCTACCCAGTGACCGGTGCCTAGATCTTCTGACACCTCACCAAGACTCTCACCATATTTGATTACCTGACCACCCTTTTTAATATCCTTAATTGCGATCTTATGGCAGAATGGAATGTCATCCACCGCCACCAGTGAACAAACATTATCATCTTTCATGTAAAAAACCTGTTCTCCTGCTTTTATCTCAGTCATACAGGTTACTACATTATCAAGATCATCCATCATTAGAGCATTAATCTTCATCGTTCTCCTCCTCATCTATTAACGCTGTTTTTAGAGCCTTAATAGATGACACACAGATGTACATCTAGCCGGCTCTATTTAAGACTGTTTATCTTGTGTTCAATATCTATGTCTTTATTTTAAAAGAGAAACATTATAAAATCCAATCAATGATAATTACATATGTATAAGCCATAACTTATAGTGATAAAGGAGATTTACATGCAACAGGATATGCAATATGTCTATGAACTGTATAAAGAGGGGAATTTTTCTAAAGCTGCAGCGAAGCTTTTTATATCACAGCCCGCATTAAGTATGGCCATACAAAAAACAGAGGCCTCTATAGGAATGCCTCTGTTTGACCGCAGTACCCGTCCTATGCGACTTACGCCTGCCGGGGAGATATATATAGATGCCATTAAGAAAACCCTTAATCTGGAACAGGATCTGTCTCAACAGCTTGACGATATCAGGTCACTTAAAACGGGAAACATATCTCTTGGTGGAACAAATTATATTAATTCATATATACTTCCCGATATCCTGTTTGGCTTTAACCGGGAGTATCCGGAATTAAAAATCAATCTTAAAGAAGGAAGTGCTTACCAGATGCAAAACATGCTTAAAGAGCGAAGCATTGATCTAAGCATCAGCTGTAATCCAAACATAATCGTTAATTTTAAAGGATTTCAACTTTTCACAGATCATCTGCTTGTAGCTGTTCCGAAGCATATTCCTGTTCCGGATGAGGTCTCTCAATGCACTTTATCCGCAGCCGACATCATAAATAAGAAGCACCTTTCAACCAAATATCCTTCAGTTTCCATCTCAATCTTCAGGAACCTGGACTTTATTCTTCTTGAAGAAGGAAACAACCTTTATGAACGCTCAATGAAGATTTTTGAAAATGCAGGCTTCTCTCCTTCTGTAAAGATTCAGTTATCACAGCTTGTAACAGCCCAGCATCTTGCAGAGTCAGGCTTTGCAACCACATTTATCAGTGACCGTCTGATAAAATACAACAATTCAAATCTCAACTATTTCAAGCTTGAAGATAAGGAAAGTCTCAGGACATTTTACATCCTGAGCCATCCCGACAGATATATATCAAATGCCGTATCTGCCTTCATTAAATACATTCAGAATTATTTCGGTATTATACCATTATGATGTTCAGCGGGGCTGTCGCACTAAGACAGCCCCTTAGAAGATCGCAGACAATGACGCAGACGGCGGACATGGGGTTATTCTCCCGCGACAATATGTAAAGCCATGATTACACACACCTTTCCGCGACTTTAACGCCA
>CAMNOS010000239.1 GCA_946546925.1 uncultured Butyrivibrio sp. | reverse complement strand
TTACAAGGTCAGCTCGTCCAAGAGTGTAGCCACCAAGCTGCTGAACTATCTGCATTACCTGCTCCTGATAAACGATACAGCCATAGGTGGGCTTCAAGATAGGCTCCAGTTCAGGCGTCTGATAGGTTATAGACCCTGCGTCATTCTTACCCGCAATGTATTTGGGAATAAAGTCCATAGGGCCCGGGCGATAAAGAGATATGCCCGCGATAATATCTTCAAGCGACTGAGGGCGCAGCTCCTTCATGAAGGACTGCATTCCACCTGATTCAAGCTGGAAGACACCGTCACAGCGTCCGCTTCCGATAGAAGCAAGAACAGCAGGGTCATTGTAGTCTATTTCATCTATATTAATATAATTGGCATCTCCGGGCTTGGCGCCGAGAGAGCGGTTGGCAAAATTAGTTGCATCCTTGATAACAGTAAGGGTGCGAAGGCCCAAAAAGTCCATTTTGAGAAGGCCAAGCTCCTCGATGGTGGTCATGGTGAACTGAGTTGTGACGTTTCCTTCTGCAGAGCGGGAGAGTGGCACCAGATCCTCAGCCGGAGCTGAACAGATTACGACACCTGCCGCATGGATAGAGGTGTGACGAGGAAGTCCTTCCAGTTTCTTGCACATATCGATCAGCTTGTGAACTGTTTCATCGCTTTCGTACTGGCTGCGAAGCTCTGGATTCATCTCAAGAGCCTTGTCCAGAGTGATGTTGAGCTCTGTAGGGATCATCTTGGAAATCGTATCGCCAAAGCTGTAAGGAAGGTCCATGACTCTTGCAACATCGCGGATAACTCCCTTGGCAGCAAGTGTACCGAAAGTGATGATCTGCACAACCTTGTCAGCGCCATATTTCTCAGTGACATAATCTATAACATCCTGACGCCTCTCGTACTCGAAATCCACGTCGATATCAGGCATGGAAACACGCTCAGGATTAAGGAACCTTTCAAAGAGAAGATCATACTTGATAGGATCAATGTTTGTGATATGCATGCAATAGGAAACAATACTACCGGCAGCAGAACCACGTCCCGGGCCGACAGCAATGCCGTTTTCACGGCAGTAATTTATGTAGTCCCATACAATGAGGAAGTAATCTACATAACCCATGCGCTTGATGACACCGAGCTCGTAATCAAGTTTGTCTTTGAGCGTGCCATCGTCATCCGGATACCTCTCATGAAGACCATCAAGACAGAGCTTGTTAAGGTAAGTCCAGGAATCGTATCCTTCAGGAACCTCGAAATGAGGCAATTTGGTAACGCCAAACTCAATCTCAACGTGACATCTGTCGGCAATCTTCTGCGTGTTATCAAGCGCTTCCTGAGCATATGGGAAAAGAGAACGCATCTCTTCTTCACTCTTAACGTAGTACTGGCCGCCTTCGTAGCGCATGCGGTCCTCGTCGGAAACTTTTTTGCCCGTCTGAATACAGAGAAGAAGGTCGTGAGCTTCCGCATCATCTGCATAAGTGTAGTGGCAGTCGTTGGTCGCAACAAGCGGAATATCAAGCTCCTGTGAAAGAGCCATGAGAGAAGCGTTAACCATCCTCTGTTCAGGGATTCCGTGATCCTGAAGCTCCAAAAAGAAATTTCCATGGCCAAAAATATTATCAAGGCGGATTGCTGCCTCTTTGGCCTTGTCAGGAGTGCCTTTAACAATGTTCCTGGGAATTTCGCCGGCAAGACAGGCAGAAAGCGCAATAATTCCTTCATGGTACTGCTCTAAAAGCTCCATATCTACGCGGGGCTTGTAATAGTAGCCTTCAGTAAAACCGCGGCTGACAATGTGTGAAAGGTTAGAGTAGCCGACATTGTTCTCAGCAAGAAGAACAAGGTGATAATATCGGTCATCTGAAACCGCAGCCTCTTTTTCAAAGCGGGAACCGGGAGCAACGTAAACCTCGCACCCGATTACAGGATTGATGCCCGCATCGCGACAGGCTTTATAAAAATCAATAACGCCATACATGACACCATGGTCTGTGATAGCACCGGCGGTCATGCCAAGTTCACCAAGGCGTTTAACATATTCTTTTATCTTATTGGATCCGTCCAGAAGAGAGTATTCTGTGTGGACGTGCAAATGAGTAAATGCCATATCTTTAACCCCAACTAAATATATGAAGAAATTATAACACAAATGGATTGGAAAAAGAGTTACATATATTAGTAGGAAAGCGAATAATAATTAACCGTAAAAGAGTTAACATGAATACATAAAAAAGATAAAAATTAAAAGTTTTTTAAATCATTGCAGATTGAAAAAACTTGCGATAAGATAAAAGAAAAGTGTGACAAACTCTTGTCAATTTAAGGCTTTTGTATTATATTAAATTAGATTTTTGAGTGAATTTATTAGAGAAGAATTCTACAATTTTTAGTTTGGAATCGAGGAAATAATTATGGCAAAACAGGTCAAGACTATTGGAGTACTTACAAGCGGTGGCGATGCACCGGGCATGAACGCAGCTATCAGAGCTGTTGTACGTAAATCACTTGCTAACGGACTCAAAGTTAAGGGTATCAAGAAGGGATACATGGGACTTCTTAACGAAGAGATCATTGATATGGACAGACGTAGCGTTTCTGATATCATCCAGAAGGGTGGTACAATCCTTGGAACAGCTCGTTGTATGGAGTTTACAACAGCTGAAGGTCAGGCCAAGGGTGCTGAGATCTGCCGTAAGCACGGCATTGACGGAATGGTTGTTATCGGTGGTGACGGATCATACCGTGGTGCTCAGAAGCTTTCTGCTCAGGGAATCAATACAGTAGGTATTCCTGGTACAATCGACCTTGATATTGCCTGCACTGATTATACAATCGGATTTGATACATCAATCAATACAGCTATGGAAGCTATCGACAAGATCCGTGATACTTCTTCTTCACATGAGAGAGTTAGTATCGTAGAGGTTATGGGTCGTCATGCCGGATATATCGCTCTTTGGTGCGCGATCGCTAACGGAGCTGATGACATCCTTCTTCCTGAGAAGTATGACTACAACGAGCAGAGAATTATCGATAACATCATCGATAACCGTAAGAAGGGTAAGACTCATCACATCATCGTTAACGCTGAGGGTATCGGACATTCAACATCAATGGCTCGTCGTATCGAGGCTGCTACAGG
>CAMNOS010000238.1 GCA_946546925.1 uncultured Butyrivibrio sp. | reverse complement strand
GCATTCATTCCGCCGGCCTGCTGTGCCATGTTCATTCCTGCAAAGGCCATCATGGGACCTGTTGCGGTATTCTTGGCTGCATCCTGCATCGCCTGAGCCTGTGCACTTGCAATGGTTGCGGCTGCCATATTGGGATTTCTTAGAGCACCTGCTCTCTGAAGCTCTTTGATTGTCTTTTCATCTTCTGCGTCTGCAGTGACTGAGCTTACGCCGAAGTTGCTGATCCTGATTCCGTATACGCCTGACCACTTCTTGGAGAGGACGTCATTGAGCGCATCTGCAATCTCTGTGGTGTGTCCGGGAAGTGCGCTGTAGCGGATTCCCATCTCCGATATCCTGGCAAAAGCGGGCTGAAGAGCTGTGAGAAGCTCTGATTTAAGCTGAGAGTCGATCTTGTCTCTTCTGAATTCATCGGAAACATTGCCAACAAGGTTCTTGTAGAAGAGAACGGGATCTACGATCTTGTAGCTGTATTCGCCGTGGCACTTGATGCTCACGTCCATATCAAGGCCGATGTTGGTGTCAACAACACGGAAAGGAACAGGATTGACCGTGCCGTACTTGTTGCCGAGAATTTCTTTTGTATTGATGTAGTAAACGCGCTGATCCTTGGCTGCGTTTCCGCCGAAACTCAGACGCTTGTAGAACTCTTTGAAGGAGTTAACGATGTTTTCCCCAAGATCTCCGTAAAAGAGTGAAGGCTCAGTTGATGTGTCGTAAACAAACTCGCCTGCTTCGGCACAGATCTCTGTGATCTGTCCCTGATCGACAAGGATCATGCACTGACCTTCATTGACTGCAACGATGGATCCGTTGGAAATAATATTGTCGTTGCCTTTTCCCTGTTTCTTTTTAGCCTTGGTCAGGAGGATGTCAGACGGAAGAGATTCACAGTAAAAATAATCTCTCCACTGGTCGGAAAGAACGCTGCCACCTGCTGAAAGTGCTGCTGAAATAAGCCCCATAACTATCTCCTTTCATACTTAAAAAACATTTTTTGTAACTTTTATTTTCGCACATTTAAAGTCAAAATTCCATAGGCTATGTGTTACACTTAATATGTATGAACACTGATGAAATCAAGGTTGTGATAAATGAATACGGCTCAAAACAGCCTCTTGCCTGCAGGAGGGGAAGGAGACTTGCGGATCTGCTCATAAGTGAGGGTATGGATGTGGACCTTCCCTGCGGCGGAATGGGGAGGTGTCACAGGTGTGTCTGCAGGATCACGAAAGGAAAGACGGCTGTCACTTCCGCTGATGAGAGAGCTTTTTCGGCAAAAGAGCTGTCGGAGGGAAAAAGACTTCTCTGCAGGGTCGTCCTTACCGAAGACTGCGAGGTGGAACTTTCTGATGTCGAAGGCTCTGATGCATCTGCGGCTGCTGCAAAGGGACCGAACAGATCCACGGCTGCAGGAAGCGGGTCTGAAACCGAAAGCGCGATAAGCGAAGATGCAGCAAGATCGACCATGCGCCATCAAAGGAAGGCTATTGCCTTTGACCTTGGAACCACTACAATAGCTGCATCGCTGGTTGAAGGCGACGGGAGCTCTTTTGAAGTGACGAGGACCACATCCGGAATCAACCACCAGAGGTCTTTCGGCGCAGATGTGATATCCAGGGTAGCGGCATCAGAGGATGACTCTTCTCTTAATGCCATGAGGGATATGGTAAGGCGCGACATCGCAGGGCTGATCGGAGACCTGGGCTTTGGAGATGATAAGGCAGCAGAGCTGTCTGTTATCGTTATAGCTGCTAATACCACAATGCTGACAATTCTTGCAGGGGAGAACCCTAAGGGACTGGGGAGATATCCATATACACCGGCATTTCTGGATGAGAGGATCTATGACAGCAAAGAGCTGTTTTCGTGGCAGAATGGACCAAGGGTCGTGCTTATGCCGGGGATATCGGCTTTTGTCGGCGCTGATATCCTCTCGGGTATCTACGGCCTTGAGATTACCGGGGCTAAGAGCGCTGCTCTTGTGGACCTTGGGACCAACGGCGAGATGGCTTTCTGGGACGGGCAAAAGCTTTCTGTGACCTCAGCGGCAGCAGGGCCTGTATTTGAAGCTTGCGGTATTTCCTGCGGAGTACCTGCAGTGGAGGGGGCGATCAGCCATGTTAAGATAGATGATCTGACTCACAGGGCGGAATTAGTGACAATTGCGGGAAAGGACCCGATCGGCCTCTGCGGCACAGGAGTAATGGAAGCGGTGTCGGAACTGGTGAGAACGGGAATATGTGATGAGACGGGGCTCTTGCCGGACGAGTATTTCGAAGAGGGATTTCCCCTGACCCGGGACGGACTTGTCAGGGTGACCTGTCAGGACATAAGAAATGTGCAGCTTGCCAAAGCGGCCATTTATTCGGGATTTGGGACGCTGCTTAAAGGGAGCATCCCGGACAAAGTCTACCTCGCAGGCAGCTTCGGAACAGGGCTTAGTGCTGACAGAATAAAAAACTTATCCCTCTTTCCGGACACATTTGATGATAAAATAATATCATCAGGAAACACCTCCTTAAAGGGTGCTGTCAGGTACGCAGGCGAGTGCCTGAAGGGCGAAGCGGCTAAGGCGAAGGCTCTTAAGGACCTGAATGAAATAAGATCCAAAGCTCATGTCATAGAACTCTCCGAGACTGAGAGCTTTGGGGAGGATTATATTAACGCGATGAACTTTATCAGATGAAAGCGACAAGCAGAAGGAGAAACAAAATGCAGGATGAAAGATGGGTGTTTCACAAGGATGCTAAGGCTGAGGATCAGGGGAACGGAGTGGTGCGCAGAGTTCTTGCCTACAGCAAGGATCTGATGTGCGTTGAGAATACTTTTGCAAAAGGGGCAGTCGGTGCCCTTCACCATCATCCTCACACCCAGATCACCTATGTTGTGAGCGGCGAATTTGAATTTGAGATCGATGGTGTCAAAAAGGTTGTGAGAGCCGGCGACACCATGCTTAAGACTAACGATGTGATCCATGGATGCACCTGCCTTGAAGCGGGAATACTTCTGGATATCTTCAACCCGATGAGAGAGGATTTTGTATGATCTGTGACAGCTGTGCCAACTATGCATATGACGATGACTGGGAGTGCTACACCTGCATGGTCAACATGGATGAGGACGATTACTACAGAGTCATGAGCGGCAGCAACAATGAGTGCCCCTACTATCAGGACAATGACGAGTACAAGGTTGTC
>CAMNOS010000237.1 GCA_946546925.1 uncultured Butyrivibrio sp. | reverse complement strand
CTCATCATCTCCAACGTAGCGAAAGCGTAAAAGCCGGATGTGGTGGACATACTCTCATGGCCCAAAAGTTGCATTATAAAGGGAAGCGGCACACCATTTTTGTAGAGATCCATAGCCTTGGTCTTCCTCACGAGGTGACAATGAACGTTTTCAGGAACAGATTCACAGGACTTCTGGGCAGTATCAGCAGCGTTCTTTAAAATGAGGCTTATACTGTCGGTTGAAAGCTTGTGTGGTCTGCCGTCCATGAGGCTGTAAAACAATGGAGAGTCATCTCCATTAGGATGAAACTCTTTGAGATAGTTTTTCAGGTGCTTCACGGTTTTGGACATCAGAGGAACGTTGCGACTCTTCCGTCCTTTTCCAACCAGTGTTATGTACGGATTGGCAGCATCTATGTGAAGCGAAGACACCATAAGGTCAGCAAGCTCCTGTACTCTGGCACCACTATCATACAGCAGGATCAACAGCATGCGGTTACGTCGTTGCTTTGCTGTTTTCAGTCCATAAGCGCTCAGGATTGCAGCAGTTGCTTCCGGAGCGAGATATTCGATAGGCTTTTTATCTTCCTTGATCTTTTTGACAGTGCAGACATCAGTATAAACTCCCCTGAGTTCAAAATCTTCCTCTGAACAGTACTTGAGGAATGAGCGGATTGCGGTCAGCTTCAGATTTATTGTTTTTGCCGAATAATCTTTGTTCTTTAGCCATGCGACATACTCTTTTACATTGTCCCTTGTAAAGGCCTCAAAGGTAACCCTGTCTTCGGTCAGCGATTTCGTTTCTTTAAGGAACGACAGGTATGTCTTAAGTGACTGTTTATAGGCCTCCACAGATTTATCTGAAAGATTTCTGACAGCAGGCATGTAATCATGAAGATATGAACGTGCAAGCAGCCAGAAGTCCTTGTCCTTCTTCCTGTTATACTTCATAGTCTTCCACCTCCGGTATCAAGTCTTCAGATGATGCCGTCAGAGAGGAATACTGAGGGAAGTAATCAGGAATCAGATGGATGTAATAGTAGGTGCTCTCTAGCGAGGCATGCCCCATATACCTCATGAGATATGGAAGCATCGCCTGGACATCCCTGCCTTCTTCGGACCAACGCATGATGTTGGCGCAGGCGAAGTGGTGCCGGAAATCATAAGCCCGAGGCTTGATCCTTCCATCCCTTTTCAGCCCGGCTGAAATCCATATGTTGCGGAAGTTCGCCGAAACCGCAGAAGAGGAACAGTTGCCTCCGTGACCACCAGGAAAAAAGTATTCTCTTTCAGGAAAGCATCGCGAGATGGCAACCTCATATTTCCTTAAATAGTCTGTAAGTTCGGCAGAAATATACAACCGTCGGTCTCTGTGAGATTTGGTGTCCAGGATGTCGATATATCCATCGTCCAGATGGACATCATGGCATTTCAGCTTTCTTGCTTCGGCGCACCTGACACCACAGCAGTAGAGGAATCTGTAGAACGCCGGAAAGACATATGGCCTTCCCTGAAGTTTCACGCGGAGCACATAAGAATCGCACTCCTTGAAGAATTTCGATATCTCATCGCTTGTCATAAGATAAACTTCTGCGTGATAGTGCTGGATGGAGAACCTGTCGTCAAGGACGTAGGCACTGCTGTCTCCGATGCTGCGAAGATACCTCCCAAACTCCCTGATTGGAGGCAGAAAGCTCCTGTCTCGAGTTTCAGATTTTTCTGTGTGCTGGATAACCCAGCCCTCAGCCACCTCCTTTGTAAGAGAACTGTTGTTGCCGTGTTCAAGATTATAGCGGTCGAGCTGCAGCAGATAAACGCGGCTTGTCTCATACTTGATGCCGAGAGCGTTCTTATAACTCAGGAAATCTTTGAGCTTTGGCGCAAGATTGCTTGTAAATTCCCTCATGCGTTCACCTCCTTCGAGATGCCCGTCATGGGGAGCACGCACTCCCTGAGCTTCGCTTCATCGGTTGTGATGTATATATCTGTCGTATCTGTGCTTGAATGCCCAAGAACAGCAGCTACTGTTGATACCGGCACCTCGTTCCGCACCATGACTGATGCGGCGTTATGCCGCAGCATGTGCATTCCGAAGATGCGGCCGTCTCTGCTTATGCCTGCTTTTTCGAATGCCTTTTTAACAATGTCATAGCAGGACGAATGCCCGCTTAAAGGCCCAAATGGCGCAAGATCCCGCACAAAGAGGTAGTCATTATCAGCAGACGGACGATCCTCATAAAGATATCTTGCTATGGCGTTCCCTACAGCTACTGTCAGAGGTATGCATACCAGGTTGCCTGTCTTTGACTGCTTGAAAGAGATGGTCTCGCTGTTCCAGTCAATGTCTGAAAGCCTGAGGTTTATGAGATCTATAGCCCTTATGCCTGTCGAGAGCCCTAATAAGATGATTGCAGCGTCTCGGTTTGAGACATCCCCTGATTCAATCGTTTCCTTAAGCCTGGACATCTCATCGTCAGTCAACACAGGAATTATCCTCTTGGATCTGTAGGCATGCATGCCATTAATGACTGCAAAAAGATCCTCCCGCTCAATGAAGGTAAAATACAGCCTGAGCCCGCAGAGGACGGCACGCTGCCGGTTCTGCTTTGTAGTTTTCAGATAATCAACCACGGTTGCTGCAGAGACATCGTTAAGATTGGAGATACCGACGAAATCAAGAAACCTGAAGAGGCATAGAGCCTCATACCTATAGAATGACAAGGTGTTGTTGTTAGAATATTTATCCTCAAGGTAGCTGATATAATCCTTGTAGAGCCCGCAAAGCATCTCATTACCAGGGGCTTCCATACCTCTCTTCATCGGGGATAAGTCGAAGCTGCCGGTGAGACAATAGGAATTTAGTAATCTTGCGAATCTCCCTTGTGAAAAGTAACGCTGTTTGCTAAATTTTCCAGTCTTTTTGCTTATCACATCGTCAGCATAAGCCTGTCCAACATCCGTGCTGTATTCCGAAAAGCCCTTTTCCTTGCAAAAGGCCTTGAACCGGCGGATAACGCCACGATAGTTGAACAGAGTGCTCTCATTGAAACCGGCTTCGGCGAGTGCTTCCAACAGAAGCTTACATAAGTTGTCAATGTTCATATGAAGTACCTCCTTGTTGTGAAAGTTTATTAAGGTACTTCAATTGTACAGAATACTATGCCGAAAAAATCGAATAAACACTTTAGTGTAAAGGGCTTATCATGAACTTCGGCATAGTTTTTTCTTCGGCATAGTC
>CAMNOS010000236.1 GCA_946546925.1 uncultured Butyrivibrio sp. | reverse complement strand
CCAAGAAGAGGAATGCTTTTATCTGATTCCTGACGGAGTAGAAATTGAAAAAAGTATGACTTAGAAGAGGAGATAAAATGAGAAACAGCAAAGTGCGACTTTATTGGCTGATACCGGTCCTGGTGATCGTTGCTGCAGCGTTGGTGCTTTTTGTGTACCGCGACGCTGCACATATGGTCTTTAAGAACCTTACAGCCTACAGAATAAACATGGATGAGTCCGATGACTGGGCTGGGGGAGAGAGCTACACGCATCTTGCCTATGCTAAGGACTCAGATTCACAGTATCTGGATCTGTACGTTCCGCATACAGAAGATGGTAGGGCAAGGCCACAGCTCTTTGTTCTGGTTCACGGGGGAGGATTTGTTTTCAACGACTCGCAGTCGAGGCAGGCACAGCTCATGTACAGATACTTCAGGGATCAGGGCTTTGCCTGCGCCACAGTCAACTACAGACTTGCACAGGAAGCTGCGTTCCCGGGGGCACTTTGTGACGTCAAGGCTGCCGTGAGATTCTTGAAAGCCCATGCCGATGAGTACGGATATGATGCGGACCATGTGGCTATCTGGGGAGAGTCGGCAGGAGGATATCTTGCGGTCGCCGCAGCGGTAACTAATGATGATGAGTTCATGGATGTGGAGTACATCGGGCAGAAGGAATATGAGGAGAGAACAGGAGAAAAGCTTTCCGCCAAAGTTGATGTATGCGTTGATTACTATGGTGCAGTTGATCTTACAAGGAAAGATGATGACTGGAAGACATTAAAAGTACCCGGCTTTATCGTTGATATTGCAAACAGCTGGCTTCACACGGAAGTCATCAATGGCTATAGCGATGTGGAATCCTTCTGGATGAGAAAAGACACAGAAGAGCTCACCGAAGAAGAGAGAGCTTACAGCGACATATTCGCCTATGCCCGCAAAAATCTTGATGGGAATAGCAATATTAAGTTCTGGATCGCGCACGGTGATTGCGACATCACAGTTCCGATCCTTCAGTCAGAAAGACTTTGCGACACATTAAAAGAACTGATCGGAGAGGAAAAGGTGTATTACCACATAGTCCGGGGATCAGGTCACGCAGGTGACATCATGTATACGGATGAAGAACTCTCAAGGATCAAGAGTTTTCTTGATACAAATTCATAAAAGGGCCTTATGACTGGGCTTGGATGTAATTCAGAATAGACTTTTAATAAATGATCATGTTGGAATAAGTATGGAGAGTTTGAACCAGCCGTCCTCTGCGGATGCCTGGATCGAACCTCCATATTTTTCTGCAATGCTCTTCATACTCTTTATTCCAAAGCCGTGGAAGTTGGTGTCGGCTTTGCTTGTAAGAGGAAGAGAGTGCCGGAACCTTATATTTCCGGTATATCTGTTTTCGACAAATATTCTGACGAAGCTCTTTTGCTTATCTACTGTGAGGTGTATCAGCCTCTCATCTTTGTTCTCAACTTTTTCAGTACCTTCGATGGCGTTATCAAGAGCATTTCCAAACAGAGCGCTGACATCCATGGGATTCATGAATGAGAGGATTGAACCGTCTGCGACGCAGGTCAGCTCAATACCTCTTGCCTGACACTTCATGCCTTCAGAGGAAAGGATAGTGTCCAGCACCCTGTTGCCGGTGGCGTAGCTGGTCTCATAGTGTTTGATCTCATCCAGCATCTGATCCAGATAGTCGTTTGTGCCCTCTGAAGCGCCTGCTTTCAGTGCCAGGATCTGGTGCTTTAAGTCGTGGTATTTCTGATTTACAAGTGCAATATTTTCTTCCTGAATCTGGTACTGACTGTACTGCATCTCATACATACTCTTTAGAGTCTGCGCCTCAATCTTTTCAACGGTCTGAAGGCACAGCTCGTGATAGAGAACAAGAAGGGATACGGCGGTGAAGTCGATGACAGTCCTTATAATGAAGAGCTCCGGGGTGCTCTGTGTGGTAAAAGGAGTGCCCACCACGACGTAGGAGAGGTTACTTACGCTGTATAAAATGAGCATTATGACAAAGACCATGACAAGCTCGCGCCTTTTTATTATGAGTTCCCTGTTCCTAGGAGCGTTTCTCTTTTCCAGAAGGATGCCGATCCCCAGTATCACAAAGTAAACAGTGAACATGGAAATTGACTGGTGAAGAGCATCAAAGATAACCCCTCTGTTTTTGACTCCGAAGTAGAAGATCTGCCAGCCCAGGGACGCCATGAACTCTCCCAGCATGAATGCCCTGATGGTGTAGTAGGCTCTTTTGCAGAAGTCACCTTCAAGACAGAGGTGGAAGATAAAGTATATGCAGGTTATCACCACGCACATCACAAACAAAAAGTACAGCCCATAGCACCCTGTGGTAATGTGCATGAAAGCCATGAGAAAGGCACCCAGTCCGCAGACGGGGCCCCATTTCCTAAGGCCATTTCTCGTATTGTGGTTGAATGAGAGGAAAAAGAGTGCCGATAGAAAATAAGCTATGGCATACCATATTCCCGGGGTATTCCCCAGATCTGAAATAAAGCGGATCTTCATGTCCATTTAGTGTCCCATCTTTCTCATATATTCGTTGAGGGCATCGATAAGAGGCTTCTTGCGGGCCCTTGACACCTGCAGCAGATCCCCGCCCACACTCACATCTGAGCCTGTCACAGCGTCCACATACGCAAGGTTGACAAGATACCCTTTGTTGCACTGGAAAAAAGAGAGGTCCTCGAGTTCCTTCATGGTCTCCCGCATGGTCCCCTTAGCGTTTATGGTTCCGCTCTTGGTGTGGAAAATAAGATCGTGGTTTATGACCTCCACATAGTAGATGTCGGAGACGTCGATCTTCTGCCTGATGCCGCGCTCAGCGGCAACTATGTATTTCCTGTCGCTTTTCTGGCGCCTTCCGATGGCTCTTTTCATGGTCTGTGAAAAGGCGTAGTAGTTGAGCGGCTTTAAGATGTAGTCAAGCGCCCCGACCTGGTAGCCCTTTATGGCGTACTGGGGCATGTTGGTGATAAAGATTATAAGCACATCCGGATCTACTTCCCGAATCCTTAGAGCTGCAGTCATTCCGTCCACAAATTCCATTTCAATATCCAGAAGGATGATATCGAGTTCGGGCCTGTAGTTCTCCAAAAGTTCGTCTCCGTCAGTGTGCTCCACAATCTGGAACTTCTCATTATATTCACTTTCATATCTGTGCAAAAGAGATATTATCTCCCTGCGGTAGTTGCCGTCATCGTCTACTATTGCAAGCTT
>CAMNOS010000235.1 GCA_946546925.1 uncultured Butyrivibrio sp. | reverse complement strand
ACCGTCCCCTACATGCCTACATGTCATGGTTTTTAAAATATCCGGATGCCGAAGCATAAAACCTGTAGTACAATACAGACAGCAATAGTGGGGAGATGACAATTTCATTATTATGAGGGGCCGGAAACGATCATGGATTGGATAGTAAAAAGGATACAGGAAGACGATTATGGCTGTGAGGAGCGCCCTGAAAACCAGGGGGTGACCGTGCTTGTGACACTCACTGACGAGAATGGGCAGGAAAGACTGCTGCGGGTTGAGGACGACTGGCTGTATGCAAACGGAATAGACGAAGGAGACCGGTGGCCGGTTGACTTAAAACATGGGGACGGTCCTTTTGTTTCTACGGCAAAATAGTGCACAGGAAGAACATACACAGGGAAAAAGCATCGGGCAATTTCGAATTTGGAAGAATGCTGTTATAATAGGAACAGGCTGCTCCTGTGATCGATCAGAAGCAGACACATAGAGACGTAATAATGTTTAAAGAAATAATGATAAAGAAAGGAAATATGTTATGGAATTAAAAGTCGGGATGAAGAACACGATTACCATTCAAGTCACAGCTGAGATGTGTGCGGATCATCTTGATAGTCAGCTTCCGCAGATTGACCTGCCTCATGTCTTCTCCACCCCCAGTATGATTAATCTCATGGAGCTTACCTGTGCGGATCTCCTGGCCCGGAATCTGGAGGAAGGGAAAGGCTCTGTCGGCATGGCTGTGGAAGTCAAGCATTTCGCCGCGACACCTGAAGGCGGTAAGGTTACCTGTGAAGTTGAGATCGCTGAGATCGATGGCAAGAGGGTCCTCTTCAATGTAGCGGCCTCTGATGAGAAGGGAGCGATCGGAAAAGGAACTCATAAGAGAGCGATTATCACCAAAAAATAATACCGTGTAAATAGCCGTGTAAATAGCTTCCCATACCGTTAAGGTATGGGAAGTTTTGATATAAACGTATTTCATCACATTCCCGGGAAGCCTGGAGTCACCCGTATCATCGGGACTTCTCTTTTTTGTCTGTGTAGTGAAGGTCTGAGAGGACCATGGCAGTCATACTGTCCAGGTCAGACCATAGAGGATCCTGATTGGGAGAGGCTCCATTTTCCATTGATGCTTCGGGAGAGGAGACGGAATCTTTGCTGCCTTTGCTGCCATCGGCATGGCCGCAGGCGGTCAGCAGGCAGAGGCACAGCAGCAGGAGCACTGCGGCCGGGATCAGAATAGAGATGAAAGGATTGGAGCGGATGTTTCTTTCAGGCATGGGTATTCCTGTCAGGGCGATATTTTCGCGCCAATACTTGCTTTTGAGTTGAGAAGACAACAGAGTAATAGTAACATAAAGCGTGAAATAAGCGTCATATCTTATAGGATATAGGAGTTTACCCGGCTTACCATATATCAGCAGTATGGCTTTTAGCAGTATGGCTTTTGCTGATGCAGCAGTTCTGTTTCTGACTGCGATGACTTACAATAACACAAAAACATGGAACACAAGTAAGAAAAAATGTTGGAGGAAGATGAATATGATGAAGAAAAGACTGGCTGTTCTGTCTGCGATCATGATGTCAGTGATGATCTTTGCAGGCTGTGCCTCAACACCGCTTGCAAAGGATGTCAGTGTGGAAAGCGCTTCTGCAGAGGAAAAGCAGGATCGGGATGAGAAGAAGGATGAGAAAAGCAAAGACGAAAAGAATACAGATGAGTTAAAACCTGTTGAAACATTGAGTGAGACAACCATCTATGATGCGAATGGGATCAGCGCTGTGGTGAATGGTATTACCAGTGATTCAGACGGAAAATACGTTGAAGTCACAGTGACCAATAACAGTGAGAAAAATATTACCTGGAGTGTAGATAATATTATTGTCAACGATATTACTACCACATGTGCAGCTGCTGATGAGATACCGGCCGGAAAGACAGTCACGGTAAAATATCCGCTGAAAGAAGCTCTCGAAAGGTATGGGATAACAGATATTCATATTCTGCAGCTGATTTCCAAGTGCACTGATCAGGAGACTTCGGAAAAGATAGATGATTGTATTTCGGAAGAAATGATCACAAATCTTGGGACAGAGTTTGAACTGGCATTGCCGGTCGATGACTGGGATCTGGTTTATGAATCAGACACAATGCAGATCTACTATACAGGTCTTATAGAAGAAGGGGATGAATCTGATGACTATAAGACCCGGGCTAATTTTATGCTTTTTAATGATTCTGAATCCAATATTTCGATCACACCTCAGGAAGTGTCATTTGATGGAGTAAAGGAGGATGGAAATAATAACAGCTTTTATGCGCAGTCCTGCACATATGGCGGCTTTTTCCTGACAAGCAAAGAGGATATCGCAGAGAAGAGCGAAGCATCTTTTAAATTGATTATCAAAGACGCAAGTACATCCGTAGAAGATGAGCAGATCGAGATTACTTCGGTCGACTTAAAGAAATGACATGCAGAAGAGTGTGTAGAAATACCCTCCGGCAACTGATCAAATGACTTATAAGCACCGGCTGGAAACGGCCGGTGCTTTTTATGCCTGATCAAGGCGTGTCTGATCAAGGTCTGTCTAATCAAGGGGGCAGAGCACCCGATTTTTCCGATCGCTTATATTATACTGGAAAAAGGCGAAGGTATTCTTTAAGATAAGGTGAGATGCTTTTTTGACGTTTTTTGAGGGCCAGTCATGGTTTAGTGGAATTGCTGTCCATTCTTCTGCAAAATGGATACAATAGATGGCCGCGATGACTGCATAGTCATATATTGGAGGAAGATGAGATGAATTTTACAGTACTGTATCAAAATGAAAACTATGAGTTCATTTTAAAAGAGTTAAAAGGTGATGGACAGACCGGCGCGGAGATCACCCGGCGCAGCCTGCTGGATGGGGAAGAAATCGTTCTTTTTTCTTATTGCTGGTCCGCACAGCTGACGGTGGAGGTTGAGAAGGGGGAAGTATCCCTCAGAGAGGACGGCATTCTGTGCTGGCAGCTCCACGTCACTGCACATCACGTAAAGGGAATGGTGCAGGGAGAGTTCACTGAGACAGAATGGTTTGAACTGGAAAAGCCCTTCGGCTCAGCAGAAGAGATGGTATGCAGGACGGTGGACATTGTGAGGAAAACGCGGTTTGCCATTGCTGAGCGCCACCTGAAGCATCTCCCCCACCAGACATATCCCGCCGTGGACGGACGCCAGGGCCCTTACGGGCACCCGTAAAACTGGGGGACGG
>CAMNOS010000234.1 GCA_946546925.1 uncultured Butyrivibrio sp. | reverse complement strand
CAACGAGAAGGGTGCTTCTCAGAGAGGTTCAAAGTGCATCTATGACAGAGCACATTCAGCAATCGCTGAGGCAGTTCCTTCAGACTTTGACTGGGATGAGATATTCCAGGGTGCAGAGTGGTTCCACTTCACAGGTATCACTCCCGCTGTAAGCGACAGTCTTGCAGCTATCACACTTGAGGCATGCAAAAAGGCCAAAGAGCACGGCCTTACAGTATCCTGTGACCTCAACTACAGAGGAAAGCTCTGGAGCAAGGAGAAGGCAGGCAAGGTTATGGGCGAGCTTTGCCAGTATGTTGATGTATGTATCGCCAACGAGGAGGATGCCAACGACGTATTCGGTATTGCAGCTTCTTCTACAGACGTTACAACAGGTAAGCTCAACAGAGAGGGCTACATCGAAGTTGCACAGAAGCTCACAGACAAGTTCGGATTTAAGAAGGTTGCCATCACACTTCGTGAGTCAATTTCAGCCAATGACAACAACTGGAGCGCCATGCTCTATACAGACGGAAAGGCTTACTTCTCCAAGAAGTATGCACTTCACATCGTTGACCGTGTCGGCGGCGGTGATTCCTTCGGCGGCGGCCTTATCTATAGCTGCGTGAACGGATTTGCACCTCAGGAGACAATCGAGTTCGCTGTTGCTGCATCTGCTCTCAAGCACTCAATCGAAGGCGACTTCAACCTCGTTTCTGTTGATGAGGTTAACAAGCTTGCCGGCGGCGACGGATCAGGACGTATCCAGAGATAATTATAATTACAATAAAAAAAGTATAAAAAAGCGTCATGTATATTTAAAAGCATGGCGCTTTTTTTTATAATTAAATGTATGGAAATACAGGGATGGATCATACTAAATTTTTATACGGCGCTGCTTTTAATCCTTCTCCTTTTCTTCGAGAGAAAGACTATACGTACCTCTGCAGGTGACCGGTTCGTTCGGCTGGATGTGATGACACTTATTCTTCTTGCGTCTGAGAATATCGGACATATAGGCGAACTGTACCCGGAGAGATTTCTTTGGCTGACTAAAATCGGGTATTTTCTTATTTATGTGCTTGATCCGGCAGATTATCTTTTTGCCATTCTCTACATCAACTGCTGGCTTGGAGAGACCGGAAGAGTAAAGGGGAGAAAGGCATTTCTGTGGGCTTACAGGATATTTGTGATAATGAATGCTTCAATGGTCATCGTCTCACAGGTGTTTAACCTGAAGTGGTTCTACTATTTTGACGGGATGACGTACCAGAGAGGACCTCTTTTCATGGTGAGAGCAGTGCTGCTGATGGTTTTCTGCCTGCTGTTGTCAGTGTACACCATTATTTACAGGGACAGTATTTTTTCCGGATACAGGGCTGCAATCTTTACGCTGCCTACCCTTGCTGCCGCGGGTGCGTTTCTGCAGATTGTTTTTCCATCCCTCAACATGACATATGGTTCCATAGCTGTAGGGCTTCTTATTCTCTTTTTCCACCTGCAGTCCAAGAATCTGGACGTTGACTATCTGACCGGTGCGCTCAACAGAAGAGGCCTCGATATAAGAATGGAAGATGCGGTCAAAAATGCTCTTTCAACAGGGAAGTCTTTTTCGGCCATAATGCTGGATCTGGACAAGTTCAAGACAATTAATGACGTCTACGGACATCTTGAGGGAGACTATGCCCTTAAGGTTGTAGCCCAGGTTCTGTTCAGAGTTTTTTCCCAGAAGTCGGCTATCGGAAGGTTCGGGGGCGATGAATTCTGCGTCATCACAGACATCACTTCAAAGGAGGAGCTTCTTGATAAGATCGATCTGGTAGAAGATGAAATTGAGATGTGGAACTACAAGAAAGAGAAGCCCTTTGACATCGAACTCAGTATGGGATATATGGTTTATGACATTGGAAAGGCTTTGGATGCCAAATCTTTCCAGATAGAGATAGACGAGCTTATGTATATTGAAAAGAGAAAGCATCACCTGAAGGATAACAGAAGAGGAGAAGAGAATGAAGCTTGACAAGACGACAGAGACCCTTTTGATCTTTGTTGCGGCTCTGGTCATACTCATAACTGCATACTATGTAGAGGAAGTCTGCGTGAGCAACAATGTCTCCCTTGAATACTCTGACACCTTAAGTCTGACAGGCGCCAGGCTTTCCGACAGTATCTATGCCACTTCGCAGAAGGTCAAGGAGTGGAGAAATGCTCATGACAATGGAATGCAGTTCGAGATTATGATACACAACAACGCCCAAAACGTGATAAGCAACTGGAAAGCTGAGATAGAGATTCCGGCTGACGCAGAGCTTGCTGACTACTGGAATGTGGCAGCAGAGGTCAAGGATGGTAAGCTCTACCTGACTCCAATCGACTTCAACATCAGAGTTAACAACGGGGACAATATATCCTTTGGATTTATTATCAATACTACAGAGGAGTATTATCCGAGACAGATGTATCTTCAGGGGTACAAAGCCTTTTATAACGAAGCTTCCGTATACAGAAGAATCCTGTATTTTGCTTTTGTTGTGTGGTTTGTGCTCTTCATAGGCTTCTTTGTAACGAAGTTCAACTTAAGAAACTACCGTGAAAAACAGAAGAATGATGTCAAGATCATCCTTCAGTCAATGAATACTTTCATAAACTTCATAGATGCCAAGGACCCCTACACCAGCGGTCATTCAAGGCGTGTCGCTATGTATGCGGCGGAGATTGCAAAGAGAATGCGACTGTCTGAGGATGAGATTCAGAACGTATATTATGCGGGACTTCTTCATGATGCTGGCAAGATCAGCATTCCCGATGCAGTGCTCAATAACCCCGGCAAGCTCTCCGACGAGGAGAGAAAGCAGATCCAGAATCACACTGTGGCGGGGGGCGAGATGCTAAAGCAATTGTCATCCCTGCGAGGAATCAGGGAGACAGCTCTTTATCACCATGAGAGATATGACGGAAATGGCTATCCTGAAGGTCTGAGAGGAGAATCTATCCCCCTATATGCAAGGATAGTTGGGGTAGCGGATTCCTATGACGCCATGTCCAGCAACAGGGTCTACAGAAGACATCTGACCAAGGACGAGATCATCGAGGAGATCCAGCAGGGGGCCGGCACGCAGTTCGATCCCGGCATAGTGCCTTATATGGTTGACATGATCAACGACGGATATGTCAATGTAGTCAAGAAAGAGACTGCAGAGACGGATGACGGTTCAAAGAACTCCCACCTTAACGAGGATGTGATCCCAGGTTTCTATATGGGCTTCTGACCG
>CAMNOS010000233.1 GCA_946546925.1 uncultured Butyrivibrio sp. | reverse complement strand
TGCTGGGACCCTTTCAGGGGAAGGTTGCCTGCATCAGGATTGAGGTGGGCAAAGGAGTCTGCGGAACTGCAGTTGCAGAGGATAAGACCCAGCTGGTAAAAGACGTCCATCAGTTCCCGGGGCACATCGCTTGCGACAGCGCATCCAACTCGGAGATTGTTGTTCCAATCCACAAAGATGGCAGGGTAGTTGCGGTCCTTGATATCGACAGTCCAAGCCTTGGGCGCTTTGATGAGGAAGACAGAGAGGGACTTGAGACTTTTGTGCGCACACTTGAGGAAGTGATGGATCTTTCTTTTGCGTGCTGATTCTGCATTTACCGGAAAGAGATTAGGCAAAGATAATTGATTCAGATTTCCAGGTTAGAAAAATAAACGGAGAGGTACTATGGGACAGAAAATAACTTTTGCAAGCGACTATACAAGAAACGCCCATCCAAGGATCCTTAAAAGGCTCATGGGCATGGGCCTTGAGCAGAACGTGGGATATGGTACGGATGATATCTGCAGGAGTGCAGCTGACAAGATCAAAAAGGCATGTGAGTGTCCTGGGGCTGAGGTTTTCTTCCTGGTCGGCGGAACCCAGACAAACCAAACCATAATCGACATGCTGCTTAAATCCTACGAAGGAGTTGTAGCGGCGCAGACAGGCCATGTTGCTGCTCACGAGGCAGGTGCAATCGAGTTTTCCGGACACAAGGTTCTGACGCTTCCTTCAACAGGTGAGGAGACCGACACTGACAGATACGGCTCAAATATTGGCAAGATTTCAGCAAAAGAGCTAAAGGCTTACCTTGAGACTTTTTATGGGGATGATAACCACGAGCACATGGTGTTCCCCGGGGCTGTCTATATCTCGCACCCCACGGAGTACGGAACTCTTTATACCAAAAAGGAACTCTCCGACATATCCGCAGTGTGCAGCAAGTACGAGATTCCTCTTTTCCTTGACGGAGCCCGTCTTGGGTATGGCCTTATGAGCAAAAGAACTGACGTAACACTGAAAGACATTGCAGAGCTGACAGATGTCTTTTACATAGGAGGAACCAAGGTTGGCGCCATGCTCGGCGAGGCGGTGGTGTTCACAAAGGGCGGTAAGCCTTTACACCACGTTCCCATCATCAAGCAGCACGGGGCGCTGCTGGCTAAGGGGTGGCTTCTTGGAGTTCAGTTTGATGAACTCTTTACAGACAATCTGTATTTTGATATCAGCAGGAATGCCATCGACATGGCTGAGAAGCTTCGGGATGGTCTTAAGGATAAGGGATATGAGTTTTTCCTTGATTCACCAACAAATCAGCAGTTCATTATCATAGATGACGAGAAGCTAAAGGAACTTGAGAAGAATGTTGGCTACAGCTTCTGGGAGAAATACGATGATGCCCGCACGGTGATAAGACTCGCCACAGACTGGGCAACAACTGATGAAGATATCAATACCCTGATGGAATATCTGTAAAAGAGAAAACCACAGTGTTGAGAGACCTGCTGTGGTTTTATTATGCATAAAGGGAGGAATTTATGAAGAATCTGGGTAAGGTTAAATGGATGGCAATAATATTGTTTGTGGTTTCTGTTATTCCGCTGTTAATAATGGGGGTATATGCCAGACCATTGTTGGACGACTTTAACTGGAGTATAGGTGGTCATAGATATCTTGAGGAACACAATCCATTATTTTTACTGGCGCCGTTTTTCACAATGGTGGGTAATTATTTTGCGTGGCAAGGCACCTATGCGGCTGAAATTTTATTTGCATTACAGCCCGGGGCATGGCCAGTTCCGGCATATTGGTTCACTACGGTACTTATTATTGGATCTTTGAGTTTTGCTTACATTTTCTTCTGGAGTGTTATATCAGAAGTTTTGTTTAATAAAAATCGGGTGTATGGCGGCGTTCTTGGATTATTCTTGCTGATACTGCAGTTTCAGTATGTACCATACCTTCATCAGGGGTTTTATTGGTATAACGGAGCAGTTTATTATAGTTTCTTTTTTGCTCTTTTTTTATTAGAGATGGCTTTGCTGGTAAAACTGTTTTGGGGCACACTGGAATGTGATACAAAGAGAATTGTCCGTATGTCCATTTTGGCATTTATCATATCAGGTGGAAATTATTCAACAGCTTTGTGCCATTGTATAATTCTGGTCATGCTTACGGCTCTTGAATATATTACTGTAAAAAAGAGAACAAAGGGATTGATAATAATTACGATTGCAGCACTTTCAGGCCTCATTATAAGTATGATCGCTCCCGGAAATGTGGTAAGAGCATCATCGGGTGTGGTATCAATGTCAGCGCCTTCAGCCATATTCCATTCCATAATGTATGCATTGAGAAGTATAAAGAGATGGACAAACATCCCACAGATCGGTCTGTTCATCCTTATATTGCCAATCTTATATTTTATGATCAAGAATGCTGACATCAGGTTTCGTTATCCAATAATAGCTATTGGTTTTATGTTTGGAATATACGCTGCCCAAATGACGCCGGTGTACTATGCACTCTCATATGAGGGAGGTAAAAGACAGATAGATATGTACTATTATAGCTATTATATCCTGCTTACAGGCTGTACGATCTATATGCTTGGCTGGCTGCTTAGAAAAAGTCCGGTAGTTATAGAAAAAATAATGAGACACCATCAAGTGATCATGTCAATTGGTCTTTTGATCATTGTATTTGGAATTGTTCACGGGGGAATAGACAATACCAATGCTTTCAAGACCGGCAATGACATCTTATCCGGAAGAGCAGCTGCATATGTTTCAGAGTATGATTCAATAATAAACAGTATAAATGAGCAGGGAGATATTTGTCATATCAATGATATTGAACAATGGACTAATTCATTAGAAAACTTTGGTATTCAGGAAGATCCTGAGGACTGGAGGAATAAATCACTGGCTGAATATTACGGAAAAGAGAAAATATATCTGAAAAGCGCTGAAAACTGATAGAAGTAAATGGGGACGGTTCTTTTGGCTTTCTCGCAGGAATTGGTGAGAAGTCGCCGCTATTTGCGTTGACGCCCGGTGGGAGCAAGGATATAATCACACTTGCGGTATTTTCGGAAAAATCACGGTGCTTAAGAGGGGCACTGCGTTTTTTATATATTGTGAGATCCTGATTTTGGGGAATTCAGGGCTACTAAAAATGGCGGAAATGATGAGGAAAAGTGTTTTTGAAAGGACGCTGGGACTGACCCTTGCAGCTATAGTGGGGATGGCTGCACCGGTTACGGCTTTTGCGCAGTCTCAGGAAA
>CAMNOS010000232.1 GCA_946546925.1 uncultured Butyrivibrio sp. | reverse complement strand
CTTCCCATCTTTTTTCAATTCTTAAACATTTACTGTTTTATGACGCCCCGCCATTATGGCGGGGCTGTCCTCTTCGGGATAAAGATCGATTACATATCCATAGCGGGTCTGACATCGAGTTCTATTGAGCGAGCATAGGGATTATCGAACAGGAAGTCCTCACATAGTACTCTCAAACGAGATCTTATTAAGCGAGAACCAGCAGATACCGAGAGGGCTTCCTTTGCGAGAGCGTCAAGCACTTCCGGACTGACCGTAATAGGTCTCTCCATCATCGCTTCAAGCTTGGGCACAACCTTCTCTGCAAGCGAACGATACAAGGCATAATCGGGCTCATCTAAAGTTATGATTCTGTCAAACCTGGAACAAAGTTGTGACATGAATCCTAAGCCTTCCAAATCCTCGGCTGTAATCTCTATATGTTCAGGAGACTCTTCTACGGGAGCACATGAGAAGCCGATATGCTTTTTCCTGGTTTTCTTTTTGGCGTAAATGTCATCAAATGCTCCAAACGCAATAAACGTGATGTTTTCGGGACTGCATCCTTGAAACATGGATTTATCATGTTCGAACATCCTGAGGAGGTTCCCCTGGAGAACCAGATGGTACGATACCTCTGTATTGCGCTGATTGATGATTTTGCAGAATTCATCCATGAAAACGATGTGTTTTCTTCCATCGTTGGGGATTTCTTTTGCGAGCTGATCGATACTGACCCCTTTCCACCCGGAGCCTTGGACCATCGACATGTCCCAGACATGTGTGGTTTTCGGGAATTCCGCACAGGTAACGCGGATAAGCTCTGACTTACCTGATCCTGGAGGGCCAATAAATAAGTTGGTCGATACACCGTTTTCATATTCATATGTCGAATAGACGATTTGAGCCATCGCCTTTTTTGCGCGTTCCTGACCAACAATATGCTCGTCATAAAAACGCTTGAGCGCCGGCATAGTAAAGTCGTCGAGATAAGACTCGGCATCGAGCGTATCATCGAGTGTTGTTGGTGTGATGTCAGAGAGAGGGAGGAAGCCATTACGCCTCAACCCTCCGACATCTTCAAGCGACATCATTCTCTCCTTGATATAGCTCATTCCATGCCTCTTCGATCTTACTGATCATCAGCTCAGATGTTTTCCGGATAGCATCAATAGTTGCTCGGAGCTCAGGTACAGTACGGTCACTGGACCAGCCTGCGACATAGCCAAAAGAGTAATCCGAAGTGTCTATGCCGAGCCACTGCGAAACGACATATGCTGTTGATTCCGCGATGACCTCAGATTCTCTGCGGTTGTATTTTTCTTCCGGCATCTGAGCAAAGACCCATGCGTGTGCCTGCTCATGCAGAAGAGTCTTGATAGTATCGGCTTCGCTCATACCTTTTTGGACTACGATGCGCCGTGCAGACAAGCTGAAGAAGCCTCTGGCTCCATTGTCGCTTTTGATATCCACGATATCGACAGGGCATGGACTTACTGCATCGCACAGGAGAAGGCATAGTAAATCGCGAAACCCAGCCACGTCAGCGTCAAGACTCCTACTAATCTCAGGAAGAGCTTCCCCACTGATTGAGTAAGTCTGGGACACATCAAAGCAAGAAGCACTATGAAAACCAAGGCGCTCATGTTCTTCTCCTTTCTCATCAATTTCTTTATAAAGGTGAGGGGCCAGGATTTTAATGGCCTTACTGCCTTTCTTCACTTGCCGGTGATGTTTGGAATTCCAGTCTGTATAACTGGCAACCATACTGGCGGTTGGCATTTGACTGAAGATCAAATAGCAATTTGATGCGCTGTAGGCGTGGAACGACGCCATGAAGCGCAGGTATTCAGCATATCTGTCGGAAGCGAATAGTTCCTGCACGCCATCATTCAGCTTTTGGATAAGTTCTTGTGTTTTACTCATTACAATTGCTCCTTTCATACGGCAAACGATATGATCCGCTGGCCTTTACGGATGAACATTTCTTTGTCGTGATATAACTTCATATATGTTTCGACTTGCTCATCTGTCAGGTCACAGAAGTCGTCTTCTGAGAGGCCAGTGACAATGAATGTGCCGCTTAGGATGTCATAAATCTCACCGCAGTCATCACGGAGGGCGCGGTTAAGAGGCAATCCAAGCAATTTGCCTTCCTCGTTGCAGATTATCCCAGCGGTATCGTCAAAGGGATATACGACCTGTATATTGCCAGCCACGATTTCCTGCAGGCTTTCCAAATCTGATTGGATATCTGCCACACGCGGACGGGCATCAGGTTCCACGATTATCGCTTTCATCTTTTGTTCCTTTCTCGCTCTTTTCAGCGTTTTCTTTGTTCGGCTTGCGGTAAACGCCCTTCGCCAGTTCGTGCGCAACAACTACTGCGTTCAGCACTTTAGGGTCAGGGCATTTACTTTTCTCATCGTTCATGGCATTCACCTCATACAGCGACAGAAAGAGTGCTGTTTTCTAGTCTGAATACATGGTCAGATAGCCTGTCAGGTTCTCTGACTTCAGATCTGTTGATGTCATGAACCATGTGAGCAAGTATGTTGGCGTCCATTTCGGACGATACGGCAAGACATTCGTGAATAGATGACGGCAGGATATAACAACCGTTGGGGAATACTTCACTGAGTTTCTGCTGTATTCCAGGATCCAGCACGGCAGATGCGCCACAGTAGGAGCCTTTATTACTGATTACATACATGGCAGGAGAGTCATCCCACGGAGGGGTGTCAAGGTACGCCTGCAGGACTTCTGACATCTTCATCACCGTTTGAGTACCTACCTCATTCTCCGAAGCAGCTACGCTCAGGTCTTCGATAGTAAGATGCCAGCGCTGAAGGAGGGAATAAGTGATGTTCGTAATTGTATTGCCGTCTGCAATGCAATAAGTTTTCCAAATATCCGCAGCGACATGTTCCTTTACGATATTTTTAAGGTCATGAAATTCACTGCTCAACAGTCTGGCGTGGACAAGGTGCCGGAGGTTTTCGAACTTTTCAATGACAACTGTAAACATCGTTTTTCTTCTCCTTTCTCGCCATATTATCTTCGGCGACTGATCTCAAAACATCGATAGTGACACCAGGCCACTCTTCAAGAAGGGTGTAGGTGATGTTCCAGGGAGCACATCCGTCAGGTGCAGGCAAGGCAAGGAAATATGTTCTATACATATCTTTGGAAACTTGCTCTTTAACGACTTGCTCAAGGTTGAAGACTTCACTACTCAGCAAACGGGTACGGACTAATGGCCGAACATCTTCGAATTTTCTCATATCAATTGTTCCCATTTGTTTT
>CAMNOS010000231.1 GCA_946546925.1 uncultured Butyrivibrio sp. | reverse complement strand
TATGATCAGGCGCAGAGGCTGAAATAATGTAATACCGGTCAGGGCAGTCACGGGGGCGGTTCTGTTTGACTCCCTCGCAAGGGAGTCAAACAGAACCGTCCCCATTGACTCTTAGTTCTTGGCGTTGATGTAGTTTACAAGCCCTTCAGAATCAATGATCTTCTGCATGAATGGCGGGAAAGCCTGGCCCTGGAAGGTCTTGCCGGTGGTCTCATCGGTGATGATGCCGGAGTCAAAATCTATGCTCACCACATCTCCCGCACTGATATTGTCAGGAGCATCCTCACATTCTATGATGGGAAGCCCGATGTTGATACTGTTGCGGTAGAATATCCTGGCAAAGCTCTTGGCGATGACACAGGATACACCGGCAGCTTTGATGGCGATAGGTGCGTGCTCTCTTGATGAGCCGCAGCCGAAGTTCTTGTCGGCAACGATTATGTCCCCTGCCTTAACTTTGTTGACGAACTCTTTATCTATATCTTCCATGCAGTGTTTGGCAAGATCTGCAGGATCGGCACTGTTTAAGTATCTTGCGGGGATTATTACATCCGTATCCACATTGTCTCCGTATCTGAATACTGTTCCTTTTGCAGCTTTCATAATCTATATCCTCCTCAAAGTCCAAGTTCCGATGGCTGTGACAATTTGCCGGTCACTGCGCTGGCAGCGGCAACCGCAGGTGAAGCAAGGTAGATCTCAGAATCTATCGCGCCCATTCTGCCCACAAAATTCCTGTTGGTAGTAGATACGCACTTCTCACCTGAAGCAAGAACTCCCATGTATCCCCCAAGGCAAGGTCCGCAGGTAGGTGTCGAAACTATGGCACCTGCTTCTATAAATGTCTTCAAAAGACCTTCTTCCATGGCCTTCAGATAGATCTTCTGAGTTGCAGGAATGATGATGCATCTCATGCCCTGAGCAACGTGTCTGCCCTCAAGGACCTTGGCCGCGCAGCGCAGGTCATCAATCCTTCCGTTTGTACAGGATCCGATAACAACCTGGTCGACTCTGATCTCATCAATATCATCAAATGTATGAGCATTCTCGGGAAGATGAGGAAATGCGACCGTAGACTTAAGCGTGCTTAGATCTATGGTATACTCAGCGTCGTATTCTGCGTCGGGATCAGCCTCATAAGCCGTAAACTTCTTGCCGGGAGCGTGCTCCTCAAGATACTTAAGCGCAATATCATCAACTGGGAAGATTCCGTTCTTGCCGCCTGCCTCAATCGCCATATTGGCAATGGTAAATCTGTCATCCATTGACAGGTTCTTAATCCCATCTCCCACAAACTCCATGGACTTGTAAAGAGCGCCGTCAACCCCTATAAGTCCGATGATGTGGAGGATCACATCCTTGCCGCTGACCCACTTTGAAGGCTTGCCGACAATGTTGAATCTGATCGCAGAAGGAACCTTGAACCAGGCTTTACCGGTGGCCATTCCCGCAGCCATATCCGTCGATCCGATTCCTGTCGAGAAAGCTCCAAGCGCTCCATATGTACATGTATGTGAATCTGCTCCGATAATGAGGTCGCCGGGAACCGTAAGACCGCTCTCAGGCAAAAGAGCATGTTCAATACCCATCTGCCCCACTTCAAAGTAATTGGTTATCTTATTCTTAATAGCAAACTCTCTGACACACTTGCAGTTCTCAGCTGACTTGATGTCCTTATTGGGAACAAAGTGGTCGGGAACAAGGGCTATCTTATCCTTGTCAAAAACGCCCTCCTTGCTGAATTTCTTCATCTCATTGATGGCCACGGGACTTGTGATGTCATTCCCCAACACCAGATCAAGGTCCGCCTCAATAAGTTGTCCTGCAGTTACCTCGGGAAGGCCTGCGTGGGCTGCCAGTATCTTCTGGCTCATAGTCATTTTGCTCATACCTAAAATTCTCCTTTTGATTCCTTAATAAAAATCAATTAATTGTATATAAATATAACATAGTTATGCACGCATCAACAACATAACAAATTTAATCGTTTTTATTGACCTTTTTTTAACATCAAACAAAAGCCCGCAAACATCAAAAGCCCTGCCGCCGATATCAGAAGTCCTGCCTTTCTGCCCTCCGGAGTATACGTAACCCTTATGTTATGCACACCTCTTTTCACCGGAATGGCCATCAGCCCATAATCCGCCGTTATAATGTCAACATCCTTATCATCAACCCTGCAGCTGAATCCCTTCGTATTCGGAACGGAAAAGAAAACTATCGTATCCCTGGGATTATTGGCTGTTACCGCACTGAATCCATAAGTATCCGTTTTAAAGATGCTGCAGGCACTCTCTGCCCGCTTCCGGCACTCTTTGGTAAATTCAAGATAATTCAGAGGTCTGTCCAGGATATCCTCTGCCGTCAGCTCTTTGAGCTCTGTGCCATAGGGAAGTTCGAACTCCGCATCATCAGGAAGCACAATGACTCTTGAAAGCTCATAGTCGCACTCCTTTGGATCAAGGTCCTCCCACTCAGACTCGGTTATATAGTACTCGTAGGTAAAGCCCATGGGGATAAAATTGCTGTTCTCAAAGATATCAAAACCGTTGACGGTGTCTGAATAGACATACCCTTTAGTGCCCTCGTCGTTGTAGTACACCCTGTTTTTGCTAATATCCGCATTTTCAAAGTAGTACCTTGCAGAGAGTATTGCCCTCATCCCCGCCCTCTCCACGGGAATGCTCGTCTCCACAGTCCTTTCAATGTCCCCTGTGCCCTTTAGAAAATCAAATATCTGCGCAGGTACTGTGCTTAAGAAACAATGAACTGAAGGAATTCCCCAGACCATATCGTAGTTGGTGGATGTGGAGTCGACTTCTCCTCTTGCAAACACCTCTCTGTCAATCTCCACGCTGTTTTCCAGCATCTGTTCCTGCCATTTGGCTTTTCCTCTGTCACTTATAATGCTGCTTCCATTTACCACAGGAACCGATGTCGTGATGATACAGGAGATCACAGCAAAACACAGAACCGCAATATCCCTGACATGTCTCTTTTTGGGCAAAAGAAATACTGTCGCGATCAGGAAAATACAAAGAACGCCTGTCCACGCCACATTCCTTAAGAAGATCGAGTTGTTCCCTGTCATATTAAAGAAAACGATCCCTCCATCTTCACCTGCCGAAGGAAGAAAGTAAACAAGTACAAAAAACAAAAAGAAGAACACCTGAAGAACAGCCGCCTTTTTCATCTGAAGGCTTCTTCCTCTCTCTGCCGCCTGCACCGTCATAAGTGACATAAAGAGCACCGGAATATAGAACCACCTGGCGTAATATGAGCTGTTAAAGAGAGAGAACGCCGAGTTCA
>CAMNOS010000230.1 GCA_946546925.1 uncultured Butyrivibrio sp. | reverse complement strand
AGGAGATACAGATATGAGCGGTCAGGAATATGGTGATCTTCAGAAGAAACTTAATAAAAATGACTCTAAGGATATAAACAAGACCAAGAGTATTTTCAGCAACCCGACATTTGATACTTCGGGGTATACCGAAATGCGCTCCTCCAACCTCTATGTTGTTGATGAGGCGTACAACAAGATGAGACAGGATCCATACAGGATGGAGCACCTCAGGAAGAAAACCAAAGAGGAGAGCGAGAAGAGGGAGAGAAAGGCCGGCGGGAGCGGCGTCAGAGTGATGGCGCGCAGTCTGTCGGAGGAGATCAGGCGTCTTCCCGGCGCCCAGAGTCTTGAAAAGAGAGGTGTAGCTTCGCTCCCGGAAGACGAGCTTCTTAGCAATGATTACGACAGCAAGGACAAGGAAGCTAATTATAAGATGATCCGTGAAGCGGCTGCCAAGATGGGCGACAAGAGATTTAAGGCAATGTCCAAGGCGATGATCGGAAGGGAAGGCTGCGATGATGAGACCTTCAGGGACCTTGCAGCATTTATGGTACTTAAGAACGGAGAGGAAGCCAACAGGACACTTCTTGATAAATATCTGGGCAGGGGTAAAGATAATTCGGCAGATGCTGAGAGAATAGAGGCTCTTGATACCATCACCAGTATGATCTTTTCCATAGACGTCTCCCATATAAATTTCAAGAGCGATATGGACATGGTGAAGAATGCTCCGAGGCTTGAGAACATTGTGAGCTGTGTTGGCGCTTATGACAAGCTGCTCGCAGTCAAACAGGCATATCTGGGAAGTATGGATCCGGGTATCAAAAAGGCACTGCTTTTGAGGATCGAAGAGCTTAGGGCGGTTGCATGCTATTATCTGTCCAGGAAGGAACTTCTTGGCGATGAGAACTACAGATCTGCACGGGACTCAGACTTAAGTCTTGACCTTGATGATAACAGCCCTGACAAACAGAGGGCTCTTGCTGAGAGAATATTTAACAGCTATGTACTTGGAAGAAACCTTGTGAGGGTCAACAGGGGCAGAGCATATGAGCCCGGAAAGATAGAGCTGCACATCGTGAACGTTAGATCACAGGAGCTCTTTAAGACTGCAACAAGGCTCTCGGATTCTGACAGTCAGAGGGAGTATCTTGAGAAGGCTTTTACTTCCATGGATTATATATCTGCAAGGATCTGATCGCATAAATAAGTGAGCATTACACTTCGTGTAATGCCCAGTAGTTATTCTTGTAATTTATTAGTACAGGGGCGGAAGAGAATACTTCGTCTCCTATGTAACACCTGTCTTTTTCCTTGTCGAAGGTGTATTTTTTGCCTTCCTTGTCATTCTTGTTGATATATTCCAGCGCCTCGTCAAGAGTTTCGCCGCTTTTACACAGATGAATGTTCATGATCACGCTTCCCACTCTACAGTCATCTCAACATCGTCGCCCTTGATGGATATGAGTATTTCTTTGGCGATGTTGGCAATTATGGAGCGCTCAAGTTCGTTTTTGGCTTCCTGTGCAAACTCGCTGTCATCATTCATTGAGTTGACGCTCGAGATGTAATTCTTCATGGACCAGGTCTCTGTTGCAGATGCCATATATGCGCTTGGATCCACGAGCCCCATCATGCCTACTCTGGATTCCCTTGCAGATCTCTCGTCCTTGGGAAGAAGAGCAAGTTCAAAGACTTCACGAAGCTTTCCGACAACTCCTCTGGCGGCATCATTCTGTTTTTTGGTGGCTATATCCACAAGCTCTTTTCTCTTATCGGCATACATTATTGTGCTGGTACTAATATGAAGGAAATAGGTTTTCCCGTTATTATCTATCCAGAATCTGGCCTCTACTTCACCGGTGATCGATTTCATGAGATTGATCATCTCCTCGGCAACAAGGCGCAGGCGAAGAGATGACTTTTTGTCCAGATCGCTGGCAAAACCTTCCACCAGTGAGAGAACCTTCTCAGTACAGTCTTCTCCGCTTATTACTGTGATCATTTCCGAATTCATTGGCAGCTCCTTTCGGTTTAAAGAAATTAAACTTTCCACAAACTTTATTTTATCAAAGTTTATCTGCCAATAAAAGTAAACATTCCATGAAAAAAACTGCCGGACATCAATTAAAATTGTTATAAATATAATTGCATAAAATATAAAAATGTGATAAAACATTTTTAGTACTGATAATTTTTTGGCTTTGAATGGATATAATAATGGAACATAAAGGGGAAGATGATATGGCAGAAAAAGGATTTGATATTCAGGAGTACATGACAAGGGGCGTTGAAAGAGTCGTGGCAGATTCTGTAAAGGTCACACTTAAGAACCCCAGGGAGAGCGCTTTCATGGCAAGGTTTGCGCTTGCCAGCAAAATGGCTTCCCAGAAGAGGAAAAAGGCTGAGAAAGAGGGAGTGCACATCCCTCCATTTCTCATTGCAAGTATCACATCAAGCTGCAACCTTCACTGCGAGGGGTGCTATTCGAGGCACAATCACGCCACTGTGGATTCAGAGCCTGTAAAGCAGCTTACTGACGATGAGTGGGAGAAGATATTCAGGGAAGCAGATGACCTTGGAGTGAGCTTTATCCTTCTTGCCGGCGGTGAGCCGATGATCAGGAAGGGCGTTCTTGAGAAGGCTGCCGGGATAAGCAATATCATCTTTCCAATTTTCACCAACGGCACCTTTATGACTGAAAAGAGCTTTGAGATCTTTGATGCTCACAGGAACATGATCCCTGTACTCAGCATAGAGGGGGAAAAGGATATAACTGATGCCAGGAGAGGTGAGGGAGTCTACGAGAAGCAGATATCCAACATGGATAAGCTGTGCGAGAGAGGACTTATCTTTGGAGCATCGGTCACTGTTACAACAGAAAATCTGAAAGAGGTATCATCGAAGAGCTTTTTGGACAGCCTTGCAAAGAGGGGCTGCAAACTTGTTGTTTTTGTTGAATATGTTCCGGTGACCGATGAGAGTAAGCACCTTGCACCGGATGATGAGGACAGGGAGTACCTTAAGGGAGAGATAGACAGATTAAGGCGTGAGTACGAGGAGATGATGTTCGTATCCTTCCCCGGAGATGAGAAGAGCTCAGGAGGATGCATTGCTGCAGGCCGCGGGTTCTTCCATATCAATTCACACGGCAGTGCTGAGCCGTGTCCGTTCTCACCTTATTCCGATATCAACGTCAAGGATACGTCGCTTAAGGATGCACTCAGATCCAAACTGTTTCTGGCGCTTCAGGACGGTGGGATTCTTGCTGACGACCACCAGGGCGGCTGTGTTCTCTATGAGAAGAGAAAAGAAGTGGAAGCTCTTCTTGCTTAATATATAAGAGGAAGAAATATG
>CAMNOS010000229.1 GCA_946546925.1 uncultured Butyrivibrio sp. | reverse complement strand
AGGAGGCATACATGAACATCGCGATCATCCTTGCCGGGGGTACCGGCAGCAGAATAGCATCTGACATACCCAAGCAGTTCATCGAACTCTCCGGGCAGATGATGATCATTCACAGCATAAGGCCCTTTGCGGACAGCGATATGGTGGACAACTACCAGATTGTGGCAGCCGGTAAGTGGCGTGAAAGAATTGAAAACGAGCTGTTTGAAGATCCAAATTCCCCAATAGCCGAGAAGTTCCTGGGGTTTTCCGACCCCGGAGAGAACAGGCAGATGTCCATATATAATGCGCTGATCGACATTCAGAAGCTCCTTGACTGTGCAAAAGAAAACGATGACAGCGCCAATGTCAGTGCCGACACGAAGGAGAATGGCAATTGTTCAAAGTACATGGTCCACAGCGCCTTTGGCAGCATGGACGGTGTGATCATCCACGATGCAGCGCGACCCTTTGTCACTGTGGAAGATATCGATGAGTGTCTCAAAGCCCTGGAGGACCACGATGGTGCGATGCCGGTCCTTCCGATGAAAGACACGGTTTACTTTTCGCGCAGCGGCAAAAAAGTTGACGAGCTGTTAAACCGCAACTGCATTTACGCCGGACAGGCCCCGGAAGCTTTCAGGTTTGAAAAGTATCTTAGAGCCAATGAGGAGCTTCTTCCTGACAGGATCCTGCTTATCAAGGGTTCTACGGAGCCTGCGATAATGGCAGGGATGGATGTTGCAATGATCCCGGGAGACCAGAGGAATTTCAAAGTCACTACAGATGAGGATCTGGAGAGAGCGAAGGAAATATTGGGATATTGATTTTCCGATTTTCCTAATACAGGATATTTACATGCGATATTGAAAATGTTATAATATGGCTAATTCCGAATCAGAATCGGAATTAGCCATATTTTTAGAGGTATGTAATGGAATATATTCATAGACATGTGGAAAACACAATACTTGCAGCTGAGCAGATGTTCAAGACTGTGCTGGTTACCGGAGCAAGGCAGACAGGTAAGTCTACAGTGGTCAGGGAACTTTTTCCGGATAGGAAATCTGTATGCTTTGATGATCAGTTTTTGGAAGACCAGGCCAATGAAAATCCGAATGTTTTTTTAGATCTGAACAGGCCGCCTGTTTTTTTTGATGAGGTTCAGCGTGTTCCGAATCTGTTTCGTTATATTAAGATGGAATGTGATAAAGATGATACAACCGGTAAGTATATTCTATCAGGATCACAGCCTTTTAAACTTATGGAGATGGCATCAGATTCTCTGGCAGGAAGGGTAAGTATTATCGAGCTGGCACCGTTGTCGCTTAGAGAGATAATGAAGGATTCATTTTTGAAGCCATTTATTCCAACAATGGAATATGTCAGGGAAAGAGCTGAGACTGCACACTCTGTTTCAAACATATGGGAAAGAATACATACAGGAGGATATCCTGAGCTTCAAGATTCTAAAATGGATTGGCAGATGTTCTTTTCTAATTATGTTAAGACATATCTGGAAAGGGATGTCAGAGAGCTTTCGGCAGTACAGGATCTTGATTCCTTCAGAAGATTTATGATTTCCTGCGCTGCACGTACCGGTGAGATGCTCAATTATTCCAACATAGCTGACGAGATTGGAAAAGATGCAGATACTGTTAAAAAATGGATCTCAATTCTTGAGGCTTCAGGAATCATATATATATTGGAACCATATAGACCATCAGCGCTCAAAAGAGCAATAAAGACCCCTAAGTTATATTTCAGGGATACGGGACTCGCTGCATATCTGACAAGATGGCTGACAGCTGAAACCCTTGCCAATGGTGCAATGAGTGGTGCATTTTTTGAGACTTATGTTATTTCGGAGATATTAAAATCTTATTCTAATGCAGGTTTAGATTATAGATATTATGTTTCTTATTATAGAGGAAAAGACAAGATTCAGAACAAGGAATCAGAGATAGATTTTATCATTGAAAGAGATGGAATACTGTACCCTGTTGAGATTAAAGCAAATAGCAAAGTTACTGCCAATATGACCGGAGCATTTGAAGTCCTGGATAAGGTAGGGGAAAAGAAGCGGGGAATGGGAGCTGTTATCTGTACTTGTCCTGAACCGGGAATGCTACGGGACAATGTTTTACAGCTACCTGTTTGGTATATTTAAAGCACCTTGTCGAGGGGTGATCAGGCAAGAAACGGATTTTAGGGCATTATCAGGGAGGTGCAGAATGAATGCACAGATTCTTTTTGATATAGGAGACATCAGATACGAGCAGAAAGAGACACCTGCTCCAGGGACGGGTGAAGCGCTGGTAAGAGTTACAAGATGCGGAATCTGCGGATCGGACATACCAAGAGTATACAGGACAGGAGCACACAACATGCCTCTTATTCCGGGGCATGAGATGTGCGGAGTTGTAGAAAAATGCGAAGAGCGACCTGACCTTGTGGGGAAAAGAGTCGGTATTTTCCCTCTTATTCCATGTAAGAAGTGCCCGCAATGTCTTTCAGGACACTACGAGATGTGTGAGGATTACGACTACCTGGGATCACGCTCTGACGGAGGCTTTGCGGAATATGTCTGCGCTCCCGCCTGGAACCTTATTCCGATTCCCGATGAGATTGAAGATGATGAGGCGGCCATGCTTGAGCCTATGTGTGTCGCGATTCACGCTATCCGCGGCATTGGTCTTATAGACAGGATAGAGGCGGGTGATGGCTCCAAGCAGTGGGTCTCTTCAGAACTATCACTTTCCGATCCTGAAAAAGAGCCATCAGTTGTGATCTGCGGTCTTGGAACCATCGGGCTTTTTGTGGCCATGTTCTTAAGAGATGCGGGCTATAGAAAGGTCTTTTGCATAGGCAACAAGGATATTCAGAAGCAGAAGCTTATGGAACTGGGCTATGATGAAGGTGACTTCTGCGATGTGCGCAGCACTGACCCGGAGAGATTTATTCTGGAGAAGACAGGGGGCCAAAGAGCAGACTATTACTTTGAATGCATAGGAAGGAGCGATTGCTATACTCAGGCAGTCAATCTGACGGGGCCTATGGGGAAGATAATGCTGGTGGGGAACCCTGCCGGAGATATGGATCTGTCAAGAGATGTTTATTGGAAGATACTTCGAAGACAGATAAGTCTTAAGGGAACCTGGAATTCTTCGTTCCCTGACGACTGGACATATGCCCTTGAAAGGCTTGCGGACTGGCATAGAAAAAGGAGCATCGAAAATGATGCTCCAAAGCCGTCAGACCTTATTACGCACAGGTTTACTCTTGCTGATATGTCCGGGGGACTGCAGCTTATGAGAGATAAATCTGAGGAATATATTAAGGTAATGGTTGAGATGTGATCAGCTCATCC
>CAMNOS010000228.1 GCA_946546925.1 uncultured Butyrivibrio sp. | reverse complement strand
AGCTCCTGCCTGGACACCGACGGAATAGCAACTATGATCTCATCTATATCATACAGATCGGCGCACTCCACAATCTTGTCCCTTCCACCGACAACCCTGATTCCCTGGATATACTTGCCCCACTTGTTGGAGTCATCGTCGATGATGCACTTTATGGACATTGTGGAATAATTGCTGGTAATTATCTCCTTGATGATGATATTGGCTGCTTCTCCCGCACCTATCACCATTACAGCCTTGGAGTTGTTGCGGTTACCAGCCTGCTGCTTCCAGCTTCTGAAGAACCTGTAGGAGAAACGGCTTGCAAAAATAGCCGTGATCAGAAGGAAAGTGTACAGGAAATAGTAGCTCTGCGGCACCGGCTGAATGTCCGACTTAAAGAACTGAAGTCCTATGGCATTGACAACACCTGAGAGGACACAGGCCATTACAAGGTTCTGCATCTCCCTCTCGCCGGCATAGGCCCAGAGGCTGTCATAGAGTTTGAAGAAGTAGAATATCGCAAGTGTGATCAGGATATTGATGGGCAGGTAGGTCTGCACCGGAGAAAGAAAGTGATCCGGTATATCCCTGATAGTAAACTCGTACCTGATGAGGATGGCCACGTAGCTTGCCACCACTATACTGAGCACATCGTAAAGTATCAGCCCTATCCTTCTATACAGTTTTTGAAAATTAAACGGTTCTTTTTTCTTGTTCATCTCTCGTAAACCTTATAGGTCAGCGGCGCAAGTGCCAGCATAAGTGCAACTGTCATGGGATTGCCGTACTGGAACACCCACTCGGATATCCCCGCCACAGCAAAGCCGATTATAACGCCGCAGGTCATAAGTGATAAGGGCTCCTTGTCCCTGTTTGTCCTGTAATAACCGATACTGCTAAAAAGCCCGGCAGCAAGCACGATAATAAAGAGCGCTCCCGCCACGATACCGTGGTCATATGCAACCTGAAGATATGTATTGTGGGCATGCACGGCTATCTCGCCATTGGGAAGCATGGCTCCCATCTCCTCATGTCCCCACATATTGAGCTCCTGTATGTATGACTTGAAAATAGTGATCCTTCCGTTGGAAATGACATCAATTATGTTGGAAGAATCCACATATCCGGCCATCTCCTCAAGAAGCATCGCATACTCCGCTGCAGTAAACACAGATGAGGCAAGAAGCATATCTGCATTTTGACCTCCGTCCATTCCGTAGTCATCATCATCTGCATTTTTGGGGTTATCCGGGCTCTCCTCATAAGGCCGCCCGTAAAGGTCATAAAGCGGCTCTCCCGTCCCGTTGACATCATAGTTGCCGGCATCTATCGGATACTCATAGGTCCCCACATCCATTCCGAGGATCTTGCTCTCAAAGAGATTGACGAATCTCTCAACGCACATAAAGTTGGTGTTATCCCAGTCGGCTCCGCCCCTTACGAACTCATCTGTGTCATCTATGGGATAGAATACCGGATCGGCTGCCATTGTAGGGATTATCCTCTGCAGTGTAAAAGCCGCAGGGAAGCATATCAGGACAGATGCGATCAGCACAGCAAGTATGCGCACAAACTGCTTCCTGTGGTATGAAATGACCACACAGATAACAAGGAGCGCAGATACTGCAATTGCGAGGTATGCAGTCCTTGAAACAGTAAATATCGCATAGGACATAACAAAGCCAAACAGCGTCATCTCCTTCCAGGCCGAGATCACAAGTTCCCTGAAGCTGCTCTTTTTCGGAAGTGACACTATCTTAACCAGAAGCATTACAAGAGCTGCCGCTCCCATAAATGTAAAATATTCGGCAGTGACCGTAACGGTATGGAAGATAAATGCAAATCTTCCGCTGACATATCCGGCAAAGTACCTGTGGAGCAGGCTAAAGCACAGCGAGATCGCGAAGTTCATCATAAGGGCGCCTGCCAGGATCTTGTAGTAGTCCTTCTTTTTGCCCCAGGCGGCAAGCCTTATGTAGAAGCAGATAAACGTAACTGCCAGATAGATGCCCCATATCCTCGTATTCCTGAGAACAACTATCATTACAAGGAAAGCAAGTAGCAGCACCCCGAAGGCAGATGGTCTCACATAAACGCCCTTTTCACCCTTCTTTGCGCTTGCAACAGCAGTGACAAGAAGGCGTATGAAGTTAATGACGACCAGACCTCCAAGTACTGCGATGATCACTGCGTACTTAAGTATAAGATTCTGAAGATCACTCTCGTTCTCCTCAGGTGCCAGCTTATGCAGGCCGTAGTACCTTACTGCGCATATGCCGGACAATATAAGCCACAGCAGGTTGTAAACATTGAACACTTCCCTGAACGTAAAGGTCAGCAGAACGGCAATGAGAAACCATATGGCCATCCTGCGCTCCGAAACAGTGTGAAATATGTCGTAGAGATCGTTCATGTAATCGGAGGCATACCAGATAGTCATGGCCAGAGCAAGCATGATGAGTACGTACTGTATCCTGTTCTTACTGTCTATGCTCTGCCAGAAGGATATCCCTTTATCTCTCTTAACCGCCTTATGATTGATCGCGTAAAAGACAATGGCGGCGCATATTATCAGTCCAATCTCATAAAAGATAATGTCTAAAACTCTTGAATCAAAGACCTTAAGCGGAAATACCATTATCATCAGCGCACCGAAAATGACTGTTGCCACCGGATTAGCAGAGAATTTAAGTGCATCTCCTGCCGTAAGGATGGTGTTTCTGTCCGGATTCTTCTTAAAAAAGCTCTCGGAAACAAAAATCAGTGCTGCCGCAAAAGCAGCAGTCAGAAGTATCAGGATAACTGAAGTCTTCCTGGAAATCGGAAGCCTGTAATTATATCTGGCAGCAAGGTGGCGTCCCTCCTGATTCACATAATCCATTGTGAGGTTCCCGACATAGGCTGCCGTTTCAGGCACATTCTCAAGTCCTACTGTATACTTGGACCTGCAGCTCATGAGCTTGATCGCGTAGGTCTTGCCTACTTCTATGTTAAGTTCGAGAGGTATATTCACATACCCCGGTAAGGTCTGTCCCTGTGTATCCACATAGGTGGCAAGCACTATGCCGCCGTTTTCGTCATAGATAAGCGCCGATATGTACCTGCCCTGCTCCACGCTGTTCACAAACAGATCGATGGAACTGAGTCTGGCATATTGTGCTACGAATTCCTGGGTAAGGGATCCCCTTTCGAAGTTGATCGGTTCTGACTCTCCAACAAATGTTCCGCCGCCGCTTGTCTCGAGAGTGGTGGTGAATACTCTTATGGGAAATATCAGCAGTATTCCTATTAATGCAAAAATAAGCACAACAGCCCTGATGGCTGTGGCTTTGGTTATTACTTTTCTCATGTCAACCTGCCTTTATGGTTGTATGTCTGCGCACAA
>CAMNOS010000227.1 GCA_946546925.1 uncultured Butyrivibrio sp. | reverse complement strand
AGCCCATCTTTACTGCTGCGTAACCAGCCATGTATCCGGGAAGCTCTTCCTGATATACTGCTGAGAATACGTTGTCGAAAGTCTTGTTGTTGAAGTCTGATCCGTCACCCTCAAGGTCATACTCTGAAACGTCAAGAGCTACAAACTTAACATCAGGATACATCTCAGCTGTCTCCTTGATAGCTCCTGCAAAAGCATAACCGGGCATAACTACTACGTTGTAACCATCAGCTACGGCCTTGTCGATCATAGCTACTCTCTCAGCATCTGAATCGCCTTCGGGCTTGTAGTATGTGAAATCTACGCCGTTAGCCTCACCAAAAGCCTTGCATGCCTCGTAAGTTGACTGGTTGAATGACTGGTCTGTGATATCGCCATAGTCTGTAACCATAGCAACTCTCATATCAGTTGCTGCCTCTGCTGCAGGTGCCTCTGCCTGTGCCTCTGCTGCGGGAGCTTCTGTCTCTGCTGCAGGTGCCTCAGCCTCTGCTGCAGGTGCTTCTGTTGCTGTATCCTCTGCAGGTGCAGGAGCGCTCTGTGAGCCACATGCTGCAAGAGAAGATACCATTGTTGCAGCCATAAGAACTGCTAAAATCTTCTTTTTCATAATTTCCCTCCATTGATAAAAAAGATAAAAATAAGTGTATAATAAAACCTTTTCAGGCTTTATCCAGTTTAATGAGCTCCCTTATCGCATCTATGGTTGTGCGATATACAATCTCCATGTCGTGAACCTGGGGATTGGGAAGTCCCTTTTTAGCTCTCTCCTGATTGGCTACAACCAGAAGAACAGCTCCTGTCCTCGCTCTTAAGTAATCACCTACGATAAAGAGCGTTGAACTCTCCATCTCGGAGCAGAGGCATCCGCATTTGATCCACGCATCCCACTTGTAGAGAAGATCGGGACCAACAGGCTTGGTCTCAGGCTCGTGCTGACCAAAAAATGAATCCTTGCACTGGCACACACCTACATGGTACCTGGCATCGTTCTTCCTGGCTCCGCTGACAAGAGCATTGACCACATCAAAAGTAGCTACAGCAGGATACTCAATCGGCGCATATTCACGGGAAGTGCCCTCAGCCCTGATGGCTCCGGAAGCAATCACAATATCGCCTCCTATGACGTCTTCCTGCATTCCGCCGGAAGTACCCATGCGGATAAAAGTATCTGCACCGCACTTATAGAGCTCTTCAACACAGATTGCAGTTGAAGCGCCGCCTATTCCGTGAGAGATCACGCTGACCTTCTCACCGTCGAGTGTACCTGTATAGCAGTTATATTCTCTGTTATATGAATTAAATTGCGGATTGTCAAAATATTTTGATATAGATTCGCATCTTCCGGGGTCTCCTGTCAGCAGCACATATCTGCCCACATCTCCGGGCTTAACATGCGTGTGGTACTGGAAACCTGCACCTTCAGTATAATCTATCATAGAATTAATCACCCCAATATCTTGTATTAATAAACTTTCATACACAACATTTTACTAGGATATTATAATTCATTTAAACAAAAAAGTCACTAGCTTTATCAAAAAGATAACATTATAAAAGCCCGTCCATGACGTGTATTGTTATCCTGCCCGCTGACACATCAATTTCTCTGATGCAGTCCCTAATAGCAGGAATGTAAACTTTTTCTCCGGAGTCTTTTAATGTCATCTCATAGACATCATTGGCTCCTGTCTGCAGTATCTCCGTGAGCGCCCCGAGCTCCTTGCCGTCTTCGTCTACTATCATAAGGCCGATAAGATCAGCGCAGTAATACTCGCCTGGCTGCAGCTTTATCGCATCATTTCTGTCAATCGTAAGCTCGCATCCCCTGAACTTCTCAACCTCATTGATATTGCCAAACTGCTTGAACTTAACAATGACAAACTTCTTGAAGAATCTCGCACTTACAATATCAAGGTCAAGCTCTTCACCTTTCTGAGTGTGGAGTCTTACTTTCTTGAGTTTCTTGAACCTTGAAGGATCTTCGGTTGTCGGAAACACGTTGACTTCACCCGATAATCCGTGTGTTGATGCTATTACTCCAACCTGAAATCTGTCTGTTGTCATGTATTCTCCTTGCTGTCTGAATCGCACGCCTGCAAATTGTCGCACTCTGCCATTGCAGCTTTCTTCTTTCTTCTCTTTTTCTTCTCGGGCTTTGGAGGGTTCTCTAGGATATACTTCTCGTAGAGGTCCGGTCTTCTCTCCTTTGTCCTTGCAATTGACTGTTCAAGCCTCCATTCATCCACCTTTTTGTGGTCACCCGAAAGAAGGATTGCCGGGACTTTTTTGCCCATCCACTCCTCAGGCCTTGAATACTGCGGGTACTCAAGCAGATTATTATGAAAGCTCTCTGTCATCGCAGATTCGTCGTTGTTGAGAACCCCGGGAACAAGCCTTGCTATAGCATCTATCATGACCATGGCGGGAAGTTCGCCTCCCGTAAGTACATAGTCCCCGATAGAAACATAATCTGTTGCTATCTCTTCAAGCACTCTCTCATCAACGCCCTCATAGTGCCCGCAAAGAAAGATAAGATCGCTCTCTTTGGCAAAATCCATTGCCATCTGCTGGTCAAAGGTCCTGCCCTGAGGCGTGACGTAGATGAGCCTAGCCTTTTTATTCTCGTTTGTTTCTCCGCTCCTATTCTCAATACCGGCCATTATAGCCCTGTAGCAGTCGTAGATAGGCTGAGCCTGCATAAGCATTCCGGCTCCGCCGCCATATGTATAATCATCCACTTTGTGGTGTTTTTCATCGCCTGAATAATCCCTGATATTGACTGCATTAAAGGAAATCAGCCCCTTGTCTCTGGCTCTTCCTATTATGCTGGTCCCAAGCCCCTGCTCGATCATCTCAGGGAAAAGAGTCATTATGTGAAAATTCATGATTCTCCTAAATTCCATTTAACAAAAGCCGAATAAAGCTTTCGCCTTATCCGGCTGTATCGTTAAACTATCTCAACATCCACCTTGAGGTCTTCTCTGGTTGATGCTGCCTTTACAACGGCACGTATCGCTTTGGCTATACGGCCCTGCTTACCGATTACTTTGCCCATGTCCTGAGGTGCAACATGAAGCTCAATAATAATATTGCGCCCGTCTTTTTTCTCGGTGACAACAACCTCATCCGGATTATCGACAAGCTTCTTTGCGATAACTTCAACTAATTCTTTCACTTTTCACCTCCGGCATATTTGTATAAAAAACAAAGTCAGAAATTATTTCTGAATGCCGGCCTGCTTGAAGAGCTTTGCTACAGATTCTGTAGGCTGAGCACCGTTTGAAAGCCACTTCTTGGCAAGCTCCTCGTTAACTTTTACAGTGCTGGGATCTGTGTTGGGATCGTATGTTCCGATCTCCTCAATGAACTTGCCCT
>CAMNOS010000226.1 GCA_946546925.1 uncultured Butyrivibrio sp. | reverse complement strand
ATCCTTTTTACCATCTGGAAGATATTCGGGATCCTTATTCTGATCGAGATTGCCTTTACGTTTATTCTGGCAGTCTTTGAGGGCGGGGTATCCGACTGGATCACAGGATACCTTCTGTCTCCGGGAATACTTATTGTGCCGGGCATTTTCTTTGTTCTTTCTATAATTGCCTACACCATTGTGGCCTTCATGTACGGCTGGAAGTACATGGTCCTGTTTGAGATGGATGAGGGAGGCATAGTGCACAACCAGATGCCAAAGCAGTTTAATAAGGCACAGGGACTGGCCTGGCTCACTACCATGGCAGGACTTGTGACCGGCAATTTTACAACAGCAGGTGCGGGAATGCTCTCGTCAGCAAAGAGCAGCTCTGCATCAACATTTAAATCGGTCAAAAAGGTTGTCAGGAAAAAGAGATATCACCTCATTAATGTAAACGAAATGTTGGAAAAAAATCAGATATATGCGGAAGATGCTGATTATGATTTTGTCTGGAATTTTATCTGTGCCCGCTGCACGAGTGCGAAGATAATCGGAAACTGACAAAAGCTAATTAAAAAGCATAAAGCCGGGAGGTAAATGATGTTTTGTCCAAATTGCGGAAAAGAGATACCTGATGACAGTTCCTTCTGCGAGTTTTGTGGTAGCAGGATAGAGGACGATGATCATAATGGAGAGCAGACAGGAAGTGATGCTAAAAGCTCCTTCAAAAATCCCGCGCTCATAGGCATCGCGGTGTTTTTGGTGATGCTCCTGATAGGCGGTATCTATTTTGTAAGAGCCGGGAAAGAGAGCGCCGACAGAAGCGAAGAGGCATATGATGTGGCAGGAAGCGGTATGGGCGGCGAGGCAGGCGAAGCTGCGGTGGATAGCGGCATGGGCGAAGAAGGAAATAAGGAGGAGACTGCGGCAGCCGATAGCCCTGCCGGCGCAGTAGAGAATCCCGAAGACGCTCAAAAATCCGCCTCAGATGAGAAGAGCGCAGATGCCACAGGCTTAAAGGAGGGAGACAGTACAGGCACTCAGGATAGCACAGGAAATGTGTCATCAGATGCCGGCCAGGATGACGTAAGGGCGCCTGAAGCTCCTGCAAGCCTTGAGAGCTTTGACTGGTATTTTGACGAGGGCGTCCCCACTGGCGGAGAGAAGCTTACAACTTTAAAAGAGGTATGCGGTGAGTGGAACTGTATGGTCAAGGCCACGATGGATGTGGATGAGGGAAAAAGGACAAGGCTTCTTATCACCGATGCCAGAATTGTGGGCTCGGAGAGTGAGTTAAGGATCGAGATGAATCTGAAAGAGCAGGTTGAGTACATGGAGAGCACTCCTAATACTAAGACGATCACCAAGCCTGAAAATGAGACTCTTTTAATATATGACGGCTCATGGATGGAGCCCATGGGATATATAAGTGTAAAAAGCCGGGGGACCGAGCTCAACTTTCAGCTGAAGGAATTTTTTGAAGCAGATGGAAAACAGTATGCCATAGGAAGTTCGTATAACGGGGATGTTGAGTTTGGCGAGATAGTAATGGTGAGGTAAGAGTATGTTCTGTCCAAATTGCGGAAAAGAGATACCTGATGACAGCATCTTCTGCGAGTTTTGCGGAAGTAGGATAGAAGACGATACTGCGGCGGATGCAGAGCGATATAGTGGGCAAGATCAAGGCGGCAATGCAGGAAAACTGATGGAACGCTTTGCTAATGCTCCCATAATCTTTGGAATAGTAGTGCTGGCAATTGCTCTCCTGGCAGGTGGATTCTATATCGTAAAAACCATAAAGTCCGGAGAGGGGAAATCAGATGATGAGCCGACAGCAGTTAACAGTCTTGAGGCTTCCGGAAAGCACGGTGCAGAGGAAGATTACGAAGCGGATAAGACAGCAGGGGAAATGGCTGATTTAGAAAATCCTGGTAACAATGCAGCCTCAAAGGAAATCGGGGAAACAGGCGCAAAATCTGAGATTGCTGAGGATATTTTAACGAGCGGAGAAACATCCGGAAGTGCTGAGACATACGGAAGCGAAGGGCAGGATGCATACGTTGGCTCTGATTACACCCCCGAGACCTACGCCATCAGCGGCGGAAAATGGGATATCCTCCAGTCGGGGGAGATCGTTTACACCATGGCGGACGGAAGCTCAGTGCAGAACGCCTGGATAGAAAATAAGGGCAAGTATCTCTATGTTGATTTCACCGGCTGCCTTATGAAGAACAACTACACAGCTGACGGATTCTGGGTAGGAGATGACGGCGCCTGGGACATGACAAAGCCGCAGCGGACAGATGACGTTGAGCCCATAAGCGGTGCAACCTACGGAACAGATCCTGTGATCGAAATAGACATTTTAAATTACTCCGACGGTGGAACCTACGGAAGAGCAAAGCGCAGCTACAGCTTTGGATATGTGGAGGAATACACTGTGATGCCCCTTGGGTGCAGCGCCTATCTCCTTGAGGGAAAAGATGATTTCAACACAGGGCTTTTGATGGTCGTATCTGAGGACCAAAAGACCCTTACGGTGTCGGGAGCCGGAGAAACCACAGAATATGTGATCAGCAAATGATACAGGAGGTGCCTATGGGAAATCAGGGATCTGGAACAAATGGCGGAACAATACTGGCGGTAATACTTGCAACCATTATGGTGGCAGAGCTTGTAGTAATAGGCTTTCTGCGTCCGGGACTGTTTGTCAACAGAAACACGTCTCCGGAAAATGAGCAGACTAAAGGCAAAGCAGAGGATACCGTCACTGAACAAGAAAGCAGTGAAACGGCTCCGGCGAAGAACAACTCTTTCCCTGAACAGAGTCTGTCCATGGCTGACAAGCCGGGCCATGACTGGGAACCCTATGAAGGGGAAGAGGCTGATTACCAGGTTACAGGCAGCTGGTCCTCGCAGAGTGTTGCGTTAGGTGTTCTTACCGAGGATAACCTCACCCTGAAAAGCAGCGATGGCGCCTCAATGACTGTTGATCCCTGCTTTCTTGAAGAGGATACACAGGCGGAGATAAGAAAAGTCCCCGGAACAATCGACTACAAGGTAGGAGATGCAACGGTTCCGCTTACAATGTATGAGTTCTATGCGGAAGGTATTTCCGATGACACCTATATGACTCTTGAGATACCATTTGAAAAGCCCGCAGAGGGCGAAGTGGGAGCCGGATACTATGACTCTTCAACAGGAACTATCTGGCCGGTGGCATCAACCTATGATGAAGAAAGTGGGAAGATAAGGATATCGGCAACGCATCTGTCAGGGTATTGCGGCTTTCCGATAGATAACGAAGGGACAAACAGAGCCATGCTTGGATACATGTGCTATGTGGATGGATATGACAGACTGTATGGCGGCGGAAACACTGATGCTTTAAAGAATCTTCAGATCCTTGAAAAGGCAGTAGATG
>CAMNOS010000225.1 GCA_946546925.1 uncultured Butyrivibrio sp. | reverse complement strand
GTAGCATTACCTTTTGCAAGGGCAGTAAGTGTTGCAGTGTACTCACCATCTTCATTCCTGTCGTTTGGTGTAATTCTCACCACCTTAGGATTGCTGCTCTTCCATAAAGGAGCAGATCTCGGATTATCATATTCTCCGCTATAGCTGTAATATGCCGTAAGAGTCGCCTTTTCCTCTGAAAGTCTGATTGCCATCGGCAATGTGCTGATTGCCTCTTTACTGCTGCCTGAGCATACCCTGACGCTTTCAGCTTTTGCATCAGAGCTGACCCTGACTGTGATTTTGGCACTTTTGCCCGAACCGTTAAGATCAAAGCATGTGACCGTGGCAGTACCGGCCCCGACTGGAATAAGCGATGCTGTCGGAGGCTTGGGGTTATCCGGATCATAACTGTAAGCTTCAACTTTTACCACATTTTCATTGGAGGAGGTCCATTTGTGTGAGACATACTGATGGTAGCCACTTTCTATCATGTCTTTGCCATCAGTGTCAGTCATTTTTGTGATACTTACATACTTCCTTGCACCATCGTCAAGACTCAGGTCAACAACCTTTCCATCACCCAGGACCATCTCCTTAATGGGCTTAAGGTCGGTGACATAGATATATGCTGTTGCACTGGCGGCGCCATTTTCTGTTGTGCAGGAGATTGTAAGCCGGCCGTACTGAGATGGGGCCGTAGTCAATGTGCCGTTTTTCTCATTGATCTTAGCTTTCGAAAGATCTCCGTTTTCGTACTTTTCAATTCTCCACACAACCTTCTGAGAAACCGTCTCATTGGGGTCGTCCGAATCTACCCGCGCTGTCAGCTTAAGGCTCTTACCTGCCACCATATTAGTAGGGCAGTTCAGCAACTCAACTTCTAAATGCGGATTCTCGCTCCCATACCCATGCAGAATGGGATCAACTGTAAACGTAATGGTGCTCACCTTACTCATGACACCCATACCCGTTACAGCTGCTGCCTTAACCGTCACTTTGGTTTTTGCAACGAGAGCATCGCCTGTTATACTTTCAACAAGAATGCTGTTGTCATTTTCACACAGGCTTCCATGAACTATCTTTCCATCATAAACAACAGGATTTTTGCCGTCGGTTGTATACACTATTTTAGTATTCTGATTTTCACCGGACGCTCCCCCGAAGTTCATAGGGCTTAGCTTTAATACTGCCTCCAGTGTCACATCTTCTGTTACGGCATAAGTCTTAGCATCTCTGACTTCGCCCAGTACCTCATCGGACTCGTCATTGGCCATCAGAGTTATCTTCGGAGCTGTGGTATCTCCATTGAACAATCTGGCCAGATCAAGAATTCCTACACCTGTGCCGACACCTGCCGATCCCGATACGGAAGACCTGATCACCCGCTTCATTGTATCCGGGTCAACAATTCCGACTGCACTCATATACAGTGCACAGGCTCCTGAAACAACCGGCGCCGCCATTGAAGTTCCTGAATCATACACATATGCGTTGCTGTCTTTATAACTGCAGGAATAAATATCACTGCCGGGAGCCGCGATGTCGGCCCATTTACCCACACTTGAAAACCATGACACAAGGCCATTTTCGTTGAAGGATGAAACTGCGATCGTGTTTTCAAATGCAGCAGGGAACTCCACTGCATTGGAATTTTCTTCGTTACCCATAGCAGCGACAAGCGTACATCCGCGGTCATGTGCCTCATTGATTGCTTCTTCCAAAGCCGCACTGAATACGGTTGATCCAAGGCTCATGTTGATGATATTGGCCCTGACTCCATCCAGTGCAGAACCGTCTTTGTTAAATCCGGCTGCATATTTAATTGCTCTTGCCAGAACACTATTTCCACCCTCATCATCATTATAGGTTCCGTCTGCCTTACAGACCTTAAGCGGAAGAATTGTAACCCCTGGAGCTACACCTGCCCCAAGCTTACCATTTAGTGCAGCAGCTATAATACCTGCCACATGAGTTCCATGTCCGTTATCATCAGCAAAGTTACTATTGTTGCCAACGAAGTTCCATCCATTTGCACTGTCAATAACTTTGCTGCCATCGTCTCTTGTAAAATCTGAATGTGAAGCATTCACACCTGTATCAATGACAGCCACCTCAACAGATGAGTTCCCGCAAGTCACTCCCCATGCGGAATAAGTATTGATCATGCCGTGATGCCACTGATATAACGAATTGTCAGGATTGAGGTACGGATCGGGATCATCTGTCCCATACCACCAGTCAGAGAATCCTCTTCCTGCAGGAACCGTATCGTCACTCTCAGACAGAAGATTGCTCTCATCTTCTATCTCACTCTTTTCATCCGGCTCTTCAATTGTGTATACAAAATCGGGCTCCACATACGGCAGCTCAAGATTACTGTCCAGTGCAAGTTCAAAGGCTTCATCCACAGAAACGCCGCTGCCTGCAAGACTTATTGTTGCAACTCCGTACGAGAACTCCTTCAGTTCTCCCGAATAAGCATAGGCAATAGCCTCTGCCTCTTCTCTTGAATCCGCAAGTGTAATGACCTCATCCGCCGCATAGTCAACATCTGCCTTCATTACTTCAAAGGAAGAAAGCATATCATGACTTCTGGCACTTCTCTTCATCTCTTCGTGGTCTGGAGAAATGGTGAATCCGGCCGGAAGACCATTTACTCCCTCAGGAAGCTCGTTCTTCGAAGTGTTTTTTTCTGCATCATCATCTGCTGTATCTGCAATGCTCTGATTATCATTACCTTCAAATACTACTTCGTCCTGAGCCGGATCATCCCCGTCCGGGTTCCCATCATCCGAATCAGAGAGCACTTCTACGCTGTCAACATCGATTTCTCCGGATGATATGTCTATATCTTCAGACAAAGCTTCCCCATCATCTACCAGATCTTCACTGTTATCCACAAAACCTTCACTGCCATCTGCTGCAGTCAGATCATAATCTGTACCGGCTTCCTGAGCCGCATATACAGTCGGCGCAGGGCCAACTGATGACACCAGAACTATCCCACACAAAAATGCTGCCAATAACCGCTTCATAAAAACCTCCATTCCAACGATATTGCCCAGACTTGTCACCCTTCAAAAGAGCTGCTGTCGTCTTCGCTGTTGCCATCTTCTTCCTCTTCACCGGGATGTAATCTGTCATCAAAACGCTCTCTGATCTTAGCCTTTACAGCCTTCTTTATCTTCTTTTTTGCCTTTTTCTTAAGATGGTGAAGTACAAGCAGAATAATAAGCACAATAAATGGCGCAAGTATCATCAATACGAGTCCCACATGTTTTTTCATCATTTTAAGAAGCCTCTTAAGTTCTCTTTTCAATATCAGTTTTTTGATCTTCTTTCCCATAATCACGCTCCTGTTATCAGTATTAAACATCCCGTTATACCGTAAAACATAATCTAATATACAGTATATCATCTTATGATGAACGGTAGCCA
>CAMNOS010000224.1 GCA_946546925.1 uncultured Butyrivibrio sp. | reverse complement strand
GTACGCTCTCCTTTGCACCTTTTTCTTTTCCAAGGGTTCTCTTGGTATAATCAGCAACCAGATCAGAGATAGCATCTGCATCCTGAGCCTTGAAAAAGATTTTATACGTACCAGCTTCTTTGTCTTTTACCACTGCATAATCAACTCCGTACTTCTTGGCAAGGCGATTAAACAAATGGATATCTTCTCCATCCAGCTCTATCTTCTGAGCACCTTTGCCCTGCTTGATGAGCTTTTTCACCGGCATCTTACCTGTAGGTTCTTTCTCCTTACCAAAATATTTTTTATCATGTCGGTGACGCAAATATGCTTTCAGGATATTCATAAACATACGCACTGTTGGCTTAGCACCTTTTTCCACCATGAAATGGAGCGACTTGGCTGATGACTCTTCATTAACCATAAGCTATCGCCTCCTTCCTGACTAACATCCTATAAGCCAATTACTCCATCTAAGGTTGTAACAATAACCTTGGATTTTCTGGCTATTGCGATATCATCCTTCACTTCCTCATTCTGCTTATTACCACAGATAACAAGGAATCTTGCTCTACGAAGCAGATCCTCTGACATCTCCTTGAATCTCTTATGAGCTTCTGTATCCTCAGCTGAAAAGATTCCATCAAAAGCAAGAATAGGACAAAGCGGAAGATATCCTTCCTTTACCAGTTCCTGACAGTATTTCTTAGCATCCTCTTTTGCTACAACCGGATTCTTATTCCATGCTGCAGTAACATAGGCTCTCGGTATTGTTCTACTCATGATTTTCCTCCCTTAATCAACACGCATTGCTGAAAAGCAGGCGTCTCCTGCCTTCAAAGTATCCATCTGTGCCATAGCAACCTCTAAGAGATCACCAATCTCATCATCAGGAATAGCCTTAAGGACATTCCCAGCTCTTTGAAAAATAAGCACGCTGCCAACTAAATACTCTTCACCCTCTGCCTTAAAAAGCTTATCTTTGTTGTAAACAGCAATATAATCTGACTTTCCAAGGTGAGTCCCTGCCCCACAAGTAGCCATCTGGTCAAGGATTGTCTCTGCTTCCTTCATAGAAATCTGTCTGATTTTACCATTGGTTCCAAGAATCACAGCATGAGCATCTGGCCTGGATACATCTGTCTCCGGTACTTTAATTCCATCCTTAATAGGATCAAGCTGAATATCAATTATAATCTGTTCCATTGTCATTCCTCCTTAGATTTTTCCTGTCGCCATGTCATGCTGGACCAGCGACTGATAATAGTTGTTAATCGTAATTGGCGCATTATAAAGTGCTGCCACTATGTATTTCTTCACATTGCGAACCTTTGTAGTCTTGTCCTTCATACTGTCCATTACAAACTGGATATGGCTGCTATCCAGCTTCATGAATCTGCTTTTCACTACATTAACAGGCTTTTTATCCCCGGATATAGTGATAAACTTCTGATTGCTGCACAGCACATCCAGGATTATGTCAAAAATCTCATCTATCTCTTCTACTCCATAGGGGTAGCGTTCTTTGAGTATCTCTATATCCAGTGACTGGTATAAATATTGTCTGTATAGCTCCCTCTCATCTTCTCTGCTCTTAGATAAGATAAGATTAGTATTACTACACTCAGTATTATTTAACTCAGTATTATTAGGTGGTGATTCTCGACATTCCGGGCTGGTGATTTTCACTACACCGACATGGTGATTTTCACCACTCCGGACTGGTGATTCCTGAAGCAGGATAAAGTTCTTCACATAGATCCTGTCAGGTTTACAAAGTCCCTGCTTAACTCTTTCGATAAGTCCGTAACTCTCAAGCTCCTTTAAAAGCTTTAAAGCCTTCTGACTCGCACAATGCAAATCCTCCTGAATACTGACAAGAGTGTAATAGACGTACACTCTGCCCTCGTCATCAATCCAATGATTCTTTTTGGAAAGGGATACCCGATTCAGAAATAGTCCATACAGAACCTTGGCATCCGTAGAAAGCTTTGCAAACTTTTCATCCTTAAAGAGAACCTGAGGAATCCTATAGAAGGCAAACTGCTCAGACTCTTCCTCATGAAAATAGCCAAAGTCCATACCACACCTCTTTAGGCATTACCTGTAGCAACACTGTTACTTCTGCTGTCAGCAACAAGCTTCTGATAGCAGGGAAAGCAAAATGACCTTCCATTACCGTAAGGGCAAGGATTACTGCAATTGCAAGGTGTAACTGGGCCAAGCTTAGGTGCTACACTGTGAGGCACTCTTGAAATGCCATTCTTATTAAAGTTCTTCTGAACTCTCATATATTTCTTACTCATCTTAGATATCTCCTTTCACCACTGAAAAAGGCCTCCCTAAAACTAGGGAAGCCTCTCTCTTACTTATTGATGGAGCTTATAAAGAAGTCTCATGCTTCTTGGTTGCAGCCTTTGTTGCTGCATCCTTAGCCGGATCTTTCTTTGCAATCTCCTGTTTCTTTTCTTTTAGATCTCCAAGGACAGAATCTTTATCAACAGCCTCGTGTTCAGCCTCACGCTGACGTTCCTCATACTTATCAGCCAACTCAAAAATATGATTCTGACTGTCGTAATGATAAACGTGATCTGTTAGCTGATCTGCAGGTTCTACCTGAGTAGCATTGACTTCCTTGACCATGTTTTCCAGCTCCTTGGCTGTCATCTGGCCATTGTCCTTTACAAGCAACACCTCATGGATACTGCTTGGAAGAACGAAGAAGTCACCGCCCATCTTCTGAGCTGCGTCCTCCATGAAATTCGGATATGCGATAACACCGGCTCCATGAATCTTATCCGGAACTGTAGCAACAAACATCTGCTCATCTTCCGGTGCGACCTCAGGAATCAAGCCAGGTGCAAGCTCACTCATTACTTCAGACATACCTCTTATCTCAGATGGTCTGATTTCAGGTGCATTTTCCATGGCATCAGCACGAAGCTGCTCTTTGGAAATGCCATACTGATCAAGCAACTGATTAGTAACAAGGATTGTCCCGTTACCGGAATCTGTCTGATCAAGCACAAAGCGATAAACAACAGCCATATCCTCCATTCTTTCATGAGGTACACTCTCAAGTAGTTCCGCATTCTTCTCTGCAGAAACCACTTCCATAGAAAGCTTGCTCTTCATCTGCTCATAATCAGAGAGCGACTCCAGATCCACCTGAGGTGATTCACGGAATCCTTTCTCCACTGCATCAGCAAAATGCTCTGCAATCTCAGGGATTGGTGTTCCATTCTCATAAGCAGCAAACGCCTTTTCAACGCTGATGTTTACTCCAATAGAACTGTCCGTAGGTCTTACTGTGATAGCATCATAGCTTTCATTCATCTTATCTACTCTGCGAGCAGTAAGTTCAACATCAGCTCCTCTAACAGCAAGTTCAGCCTTTAACGCATCCTGGAAACCTTCTTTGAAACGTTCATAATCCATATTCA
>CAMNOS010000223.1 GCA_946546925.1 uncultured Butyrivibrio sp. | reverse complement strand
AGCGCCGCTATGCCCATCCATGGGATTTTTGCCAGAATATTTCTCATCGGAAACATCCCCGTGCCTTTCCTGTACGATAAAAAACATACTATTGGTACATATAGTATATCGACATACCGGGGCAAAATCTTAGATTTTAGGAAAATTTAATAGAAATATCACTGTTGGTAATTATATTCATCCGTTCTTACCGCACACACAATAAGTCTCTCTTCATCATTTTCAGTGCAGGTGGCAAGTGTTATCACATGGTCAGATTCATCAGCCTCAATGCCCGTGTTTATGAATGAATCGCGCTCAACTTCCTTGAGCATCTTCCAGTAGTTCGCGGGTTCTTTTCCAAAAGCCCAGAATACATCGTGATTGTCAGGCACTACATCACAGGCAAAGATCCTGTATCTGTACACACTGTCCCTGGTAAAAACCTGGAAGTACTGATGATCTTCATAGTAATCCGGTTCATTCCTGTAATTACGCAGTTTCCCGAACATGGAGCGGTCACGCATGTTATGTCCGTAGATCAGGCTGTGCGGATCCGAAAAATCAGGTGTCGACTCACCGTCAACAAAGATGGAGCCGGCCCTGGCCTTCTCACCTGTGTAAGCAGTTCTCAGATACTTTTCGTTGTCCCCTGAGTACATTATAGGATAGCTGATATCCTCATTTTCAAAGTATATCCAGCCCACCACATCAGGATAGTCTTCAGACAGCTGTCTGACATTTACATCAACGCAGTCCCACCAGCCGTGCCCGTCCGCATTAGGAGCCATATCTGCTGCTTCGTCTGCGGTTTCATCCATCACAGCATCTTCAGATTCCTCAATATAGGTCTCTTCTGCGGCGTTGTATAGATCCTCTGCAGTCTTATACTGCAGCATCGTGGATGCAAGGACGAATACAGATATGACAACAACAGCTGCGCTGGCGGTCAAAAGAACTTTTACCCTGTTCTGCCTTATCTTTCTGGCAATAAACCTGGCTGTGGTAACTACTATGATCCCAAGGATCAGAAAGGCTCTTTTAATTTTCGATACAGATTTCTTCCGGCCATCAGACTGCACTCCGGGATTCTTAAGCTCCCTAAGTGACAGCGCAAATGTAACTGCTCCGGCTGCAAGAATAAGCACCCAGAGCCATACAGCCTGCAGGTTGTCTCCCATTTTGGGAGCTCTTGATGCGTTATCGCTGTCATCGCCTGTTCCGTTCTTGTTGTCCTTGGAAGCCGTCCATCCTGCCACCAGTGTAATATCTTTGGTTATCGCAGTGTCAAAGTTGAACACCGAAGCAGATGTCGTACTGCTCGTAGTAGATGTACCTGTCGTTCCTCTTGTGTACCAGCCCTTGAATACATAGCCTTCCCTTACAGGATCTGAAGGCTTTGAAACCTTTTCACCGGCTTTTACTTTAACCGTACTCTTACTTGTGCCGTCGTCAAAGGTAACGGTGTAAAAGACTTCCTGCTTATACGCCACTGCAAACTGCGAGAACTTATATGAATAGACGTAAATTTTCCCATCGTCCTCGTTGAGCGTATAGGTTCCGTCTGCACCGCCGCTTTTTTCTGTTAGCTCCTCAACAGTTCCGTTGTGCTCCCTGAAAATCTTGATGGCATCTTTACCCGAGAAGTCATAAGAAAGCTCGATCTTCAAAGGCATTGCTGCACTGGACCTGTCCTTGCTGTCCTTTCTGACCTCTGTCACGGTCTTGTTGTTGTACGCTTCATTATCAGAGGTCTGAAGGATTGAGATATCAAGGAAATCTGCCTTATAGCTGTTTGTCGTGCTTGTGGTCGCACTTGAACCTGATGAGGTTGCCCTTGCCTTACTTGAGAGCGATGAATTGACCGATGAAGGTGTCTTGATCTTCAGCGTCTCAAGGACAGAATCCATGGGATCAGCTACTGTGATCGCATATTTTTTGAGTTCTTCTCCTACGAGCTTTCCGTTTTTGATGTTCGAGCTCTTGGCAGAATACTCGTACTTTGCATCTTTTACATTCTTAAATGAGGTTGCAGTTTCCAGTGACCCGATTTCAAAGTCAAACTTCACCGTGGAGCCGGCCCCCGCATCTATCCATGAAACCGCTTCGCCTGCGGGCTTGTTCTCGCTAAGAAGCTTCACATTGGCATAATCCTGTCCGTCAACTTTTACTGTCGCTGTTCCGCCTGCAAATCTGTATGGCTCGGGAGCCGCATCGCTGCCAATCCAAACCCTCAGTCCATGCACAGTTACCGGGACAACAGAGATTGCAGGATACTCTTTTCCCTTATCATTGTTCATGGCCGTCTGTGCAGCATCCCTGCTGCCGATTCCGATGTAGGAAACCTTTGTAACGCTCTTTTGCGCATCAACATTGCCGATAAGCGTTCCCGTCAGAGGAACGATATCCTTGATCTCCCCGCTTCCGATGGCGCAGTCAGTACCGATGGAAAGTGAATGCTCATCATCCCCAAGATCCGCTTCCACACAGATCTTCAGCGCGTCCTCATCCGAAAAGCCCAGGTACAGGTCATCCAGGTCAGCTGTGTCAGTGGCAAAAGAACCTTGCGTTGGCGCAACATCAGTACCTGTAATGATCGTCCAGCCCCTGCCGCCGTTTGTGGTCTGAATCATATATGCCTTGCCGCCTTTGGCAAACTCTCCCACCACGTCGACAACAGTACTTCCCGAAGAAGTATCAATTGTATAAGCCACAGTCCCGTTACTTATATAGCATCTGTCACTGTCATCATTGTAGGGATCTGTCCATACTCTTTTGCTGTCAGAAGATGCGTTTATTATCTGGACTTCCCTGGTGGCTGTTCCGTTTACAAGGCACCTGAACCAGTCCCCGGCTGCGTAAGGCGCATCTTCAAAAATGCCGCCAAACACATTCGAGTGTGCAAGGTCTATATCCTTCCATTCTTTGCTGCCGCTCTTTCTGTACTGCCACTGATAGAGAACTCCTGCGTCTTCTTCATTGGCACAGACAGTCTTGACCTGAAGCGCAAAATCAGGCGTATCGTCGCCGGCAATTGCCTCCGGGTCCAGTCCGTAAGGGTACTCGTGCACAAGCTCTGCATCGACAATGCCGCCACACTTGATATTTATGTTCACCGTGCTCTGCGTCTCATCACGGGAACACGTAAGTTTCACTTTCTTAGTCTGTCCTTCAAACGGCTTTTTAAGGATCATGTACCACGCTGCAGTATCCTCATCCGATGCAGCAAAGCAGCCGTTTGAAACTACCGGATCGTGCACCGCATTGCCATCATCGTCTGAAGAAAGAACACTTTCCAGCCGCTCAAAGTAGAAATACTTTGAATCCGAAGAACTGCTGTATACGATGTCTTTTTCGGGGTCTTCTATTACCAGATTCCCGAGGAGATATCCGTTGTTAAAAAAGACATCGTCAAGACACACGTATGCTTTATCGCTCGGCCATTCGATATCAAATTCATCGCA
>CAMNOS010000222.1 GCA_946546925.1 uncultured Butyrivibrio sp. | reverse complement strand
GCCAGGACCACTTTGATGAGAGGAACTCTTTGGAGAACATAAATAGGTGCAGCTTTTTTAATCAGAAGGAAAGAATGGTAACATCCCCTCAATAATTTTCATCTTATTTTTGGTTAAGGTGTCAAAAGCACTTGTGTAGCACTCTTCTTTAAATTGCGATGTTGTTGGGTTATGAGGCCGGATCCCTGAATGAAACCACGGCCAAAAATCCTTGTAGTTATAAGCTTTCCGGGCAACAAAAGCCTCGATGAACATGGCATTATCTGATATAATACATACATCAGAATTGCGAGGTTTTGCCATGTCTTTTAAGCCTAATAATTGCCAACGGATGACACTGCATGACAGCTATCTAAACCTGACCCCACGAGTCCAGAAGATCGTCCAGAACTCCTGGTGCAAAGATTTTGCAGAGATAGTTTTCCCTGCGATCAATGAGGAACGGTTTTCCGTCTTATATGATGATAACCCGGCTTCCCGGCCGAACACTCCGGTCAATTTCATAATAGGTGCCCTGATACTGAAGGAGAACGGGAACCTGAGTGATGATGAACTTCTGGAGGCAATCTGCTGCGATGTCCGTTATCAGTATGCTCTACACAGTACTCAATGTAAAGAGCAGCCGGTCAGCGACCGGACTTTCAGCCGTTTCCGGGAGCGTATTTACAATTACGCCCTGAAAACAGGGCATGACCTCCTTGATGAAGAGATGGAGGGCCTGACTCAGACTTACAGTGAGTACATGAATCTCCATAGCAACATCAAGCGTATGGACAGCCTGATGGTTGCATCCCACTGTAAGAGCATGTCACGGTTAGAGATCATCTATAAGGTTACCGCCAATGCCATCAAACTGATCGACCGTCTCGGCCTCAGGGATCTGCTCGCACAGGATCTTCTTCACTACCTGGAAGAAGAAGACTTCAATGAAACCATCTATTATTGCAAAAGCGAGGATGTTGAACCACGGCTTCAGAAGGTTATCCGGGAAGCGGAGGCAGTAAAAAGGCTCATGGCTGAAGATGTCTGGCATGAAATGCCAGAATATCAGCTTCTCATCCGGGTTCTGTATGAACAGGCTGACCGGGCAGAGGACGGCGGAGTCGTCCCAAAGGATAAGAAGGCAATAACGCCAGACAGCCTTCAAAATCCTTCCGATCCAGATGCAACTTTCCGAAGCAAGGCCGGGAAGAGCCACAAGGGCTATGTCGTAAACGTCAACGAAACGGTCGGTGAGGAAGGAAGCCTGATAACAGGGATCCGTACGGAACAGAACACTTACAGCGACAGCCAGTTCTGCAAGGATTACATCAACCAGAAGAACAATGTTGATCCCGAAACAATGATTGCCGATGGCGCGTATGGCGGGGTCGAAAACCAAAATCTTGCAGAGGATAAGAACATAAAACTGGTTACGACCAGCCTGAGCGGGCCGGAAGCGGATCCGATTTTTGCCCAGTTTACTTTTAACGAGGAAGGAACCCAGGTGCTGAGTTGCCCGAAAGGCCATGCACCGATTAAGACCACCCACTATCCGAAGAAAGACACCTGCCGTGCACTCTTCGCGAAAAACCTCTGTGAAAACTGTCCAAACAGGGATGCCTGCAAGGCGAAGCCACAGAGAAAGAACTTTGCAGTCCATGTATCCAAAAGGATGATGCAGCGAGCTCAATATCGGGATAAGTTATCCACTGAAGAATACCGGAAGCTCACCCATATGCGAAACGCCATTGAGGGAATTCCTTCTGTACTGAGACGAAAATATCATATCGACGATATCCCAACCTATGGACTGATCAGGACAAGAACTTTCATCCAGTTCAAGGCGATGGCTTATAACTTTGTCAAGGTACGGCATTACCTGCAACGTCATAGGGATAATTGCGCCCTTCAGCCGGTAATCGGATGAAAATCAAGGATAGGATACCCTTGTGACAAGGAGTCATCCGCTATAGAAAACTATTCTTTGCCAATCCAGTTCAGAAAATGATCTGGGAATGGCTCAGATTAACATTGAAAATGGTGTTTTGACACCTTAACCATATATTTTTAACTATTTAAAATATTATATATGGTTTTATATTCCTCGAAATGTGCTTCTATGTCAGCCTTAATCACAGCGTTGACATATCTGGTGAGGTTGTTTCCATGCTTCGCTTTAGCTATCTCCATTTGCGCAAGAAGACTAACCGGAACAGAGATATTGATGGTTTTCTCTGGCTCAGTTTTAGTCTTGGGCCGTCCTGGCTTTTTCTTTTCCTTGAGAGGTGCAGCCTCTTCAACGGGATCAGGGACAGGTATAGGAGCTGGTGTAGAAATCTTTTCCGGATCGTGTTCCAGAACCATCGTCCGTGTGTCCTTCTTTAAATTAGCCATGAAGTTCTTCTTTGCCATAGCTTACCTCTCCATTCTTTCCAGTATCTCATCCGCCAAAGCGATATAGTCCAGACAGGGATTGCTCTTTGGGGCATAGTCAATCAGGCTCATCTGCATAGCCTGTGCTTCCGCGACGGCAATACCTTCCCGTATCCGTGAGTCAAATAATACAGTGCCCATCGCTTCTACACGTTCAGCTAATAAATCTTTGAGCTGTCTGTTCAGTACGGTTCTTTCATTGTATTTAACCAGGACAATTCCGAGCACCCGGAAATGCTTAGAGACCTTTCTGACTGCTTCCAGAGTAGGCTCAAGTGCGTCCAGTCCCTTAAGTGAAAATGGACGGGCATCGGTCGGAATAAGCGCGTAATCGCTAGCGTAAAGACTGTTTTTTAACAGATTACCAAGCGCAGGCGGTGTATCGATGAGGATCATATCGTAGCGATCGTATACCGGGGATAAGGCATCTTTTAGAAGGGTTACCGGAAGCTCATCAATGCGCTCCAGATTTGCCAGATATTCGTCGGCGGCAAGTATGTCGTAATGGGATGAATGGTATATCGCTTCGTCTATGGATGCATCACCGTTAAATACATCTGAGATAGTTTTCTGGGGGGTGACACCGCTTATAAAGGTAGCATTCTGCTGTGAGTCCATGTCGATCAGAAGCACACGCTTGCCTTTGCTTCCGTATATCGCAGCAAGTGTTTCTGCGGTTGTAGTTTTGGATGTACCGCCTTTTTGAAGAGATACAGCTATTGTAACGGCCATAATGATCACCTCTGATAATTCTTATATTAATTATGATTCTAACATTTAAAAATAGAACATTCAATATGATATGGAATTAAATATAAAATATGGAAGCAACAATAATATATAATTAAAACAATATTTAATATAATAAATATTAAAAATAAAGATAATTGTCCGACACTGCTTGCAAAGTATGATCTTGCGAGCTATAATAATGCCTGCATAGATCGCCTCTATGCATTTTATACCCCTAAAGCAGTCAGTACCCCCCTACAGTGGCGTTGGCTGCTTTTTTACGCAGAAAAAAGGATCCCTGGCCTCGCGGCCGGGGATCTT
>CAMNOS010000221.1 GCA_946546925.1 uncultured Butyrivibrio sp. | reverse complement strand
CTGAGCTTGATGGTATCGGAGCCTTGAAGGGAATCAAGGCTGCAGATCCTAATGCAGTTTGCATCATGTGTTCTGCTATGGGTCAGCAGGCAATGGTAATTGAATCTATTCAGGCCGGAGCCAAGGATTTCATCGTTAAGCCTTTCCAGGCTGACCGTGTTCTTGAGGCCGTAAAAAAAGCTATCGGATGACGACAGCTTTATGAATTATGACTCTATGGCAGGTGCTTTCAGGGCACCTGCTTTTTTTGTGCAAAGCTGCTAGCACAGTAATAGCAAAGCATAAATCGCTGGATTTTTATCTATGCTTTCTTCTGTCTCTTAAGAGTTTCAGGGTCTCAAAGATTGCATCGATAAGAAGCAGATACCCGCAGGAGAGCATATACCACCTGTCCTCGATGTCCGGGACAATCAGGATGTATGCTCCTAGAAAGAAGGTTACGATACCTTCAAAAGAATATCTGAAACGTTCAAAAAACTTATTTCTGAAAATCCGGAAGTTGATGATGTTCTGGTATGCAAGTGCCAGGAAAAAGATGCCGAGGATAATAGTGGAAACAACAAAAAGTGCGCCCTCCTTGACTATCACAGCGGAAGAAATAACCCATAGCACGATGCACAACATGACTCTCGGGCGCTCTTTTCTGAAATCCTGTCCCGAATCCCTTAGGTGCCTGATAGTGAGCACCACTTCATATATGCATATGAAAACCAGCAGAACATACACAACTGTCTGCAGGGCAAAATCGGGGAAGATGAAGCAGAGCATACACAGGATAAGTGAGAGTGCGATCCTTATTGACTCTTTTCTGTTTATCAGCCCCCACAGTCTTGAAAAGATGTTTCTGTTTTCATCATCCTCTTTTTTAATCTTTCTGGCTTTGTTCTTGAGATTCAGGGCGTCATTTCCCGCCATGTTCACAAGCAGGTTCTCAAATACAGCAGGCCCCTGGGATGCGAACTCCTTGATGGTCTTAGCTCCTGTATCTGACATGGAATTAAAGAGACTGTCTATAAAGTTCTCCCTGGCATCGAGTTCCATCCCCTCCACAAATCTGTCTATGAGATCGGTTATGAGGTGGCTCTCCGGAGAGTGGTCCGTGCAGGTCACAAGTCCTCTCCCATCCATCATCCAGGTCTGAATACTGTGCTGCAAAAGAGCCATCGCAGAGCTTCTTACAATTATGCTCTCCCCTGCCGGTGGTTCAAAAATTCTTCCGATGATGGAATACTCGGGAGTGATCTTGGTGATCTTACTCAGGATTCTGTATATGAGCGCCTTGTCAAGAACAGAATCGCAGAAACCGGGGCCGTCATTGATATAGACTCTCTGCAGTTTATCACGCTGACTGTCACTTAGGTGAGCCGCAGCGAAAAGAGCAAGATGTGCTCCCTTTGAATGGCCCAGGATAACAACCTTATCTTCAGCCTCATCCACATGTTTTACAGCATAATCAAGCGCCAGTTCCTGGGACGGCACATTGGTATAGCTTATCATGAAGTCTTCCTTCCAGCCGATGATGGTGGAGTCCGTACCTCTGAATCCAATGACCGTCGGGCCGTCTTCCAGAATGTAGGTCACAGCGGCGAACTGCCTGTCTGAGCTGTCAAACTCATCGCGAAAGTCTGTAAGAAGGATATCTCCAAATCTTTTAGACTCGGCACAGTTCCTGGCAAAGTCCAGATCCTCCGGCCCCGACCCTGCGCGTGTGTTCTTAAGGGCCCCCAGCATGTCCAGCCCTGCGATAGCCTTTCTAAGGGTGACGGTTTTTGCTTTTGATGACGTCTTATCAGTCAAGACACCTTCTGTGGCATCATCTGTTCCGGGGAACCCTGCAGAAGTCGCATTCCAAAAAGGCTTGTAATCAATATACACAAGCTCTGACAGAACAAGGTTATCTTCAACTGTAAACTCCCGCTCCCTGAAGGACAAATCCCCCCTCCAGAGAACATAATCATTCAGATGCGCCATAATCTCAAATTATCATTCGTACAATTATGCGGTTTCGGATTTCATGCCGGTGTAGAGCTGGTAGTACTTCTGCTTTTTGGCCATGAGCTCGTCGTGTGTGCCCTGCTCAATGATCCTGCCCTGCTCAAGTACTATGATGCAGTCGCTGTTGCGGACAGTTGAGAGCCTGTGGGCGATGACAAAAGTAGTTCTTCCCTTCATGAGCTTGTCCATACCATCCTGCACGATCTTCTCGGTACGTGTGTCGATGGAAGATGTAGCTTCATCAAGAATGAGGACCGGCGGATCAGCAATAGCAGCCCTGGCAATTGCAAGGAGCTGCCTCTGGCCCTGGGAGAGGTTGGCGCCGTCTCCCGTGAGCATGGTGTCATACCCTTCCGGAAGCCTCTTTATAAAGCTGTGGGCGTTGGCAAGTTTTGCTGCTGCCACAACTTCCTCATCAGTGGCATTAAGTTTACCGTATCTGATGTTCTCTTTTACGGTACCGGTAAAAAGATGTGTATCCTGAAGGACTATTCCAAGAGAACGCCTGAGGTCCGCCTTTCTGATCTTATTGATATTGATGTTGTCATATCTTATCTTACCGTCCTGAATATCATAGAAGCGGTTGATAAGATTCGTTATAGTGGTCTTTCCTGCGCCGGTTGAACCTACAAAAGCAATCTTCTGGCCGGGAGTTGCGTGCAGCACGATGTCATGAAGGACCATCTTCTCATCCGTATATCCAAAATCCACTCCGTTGAAGGTCACGTCGCCTTCCATGGGCTGATAGGTAGTGGTATCCGTCGCCTTGTGATAGTGCTTCCAGGCCCAGTGTCCGGTGTGGTGGTCTGCCTCCACGATCTGTCCGTTCACCTCTTCAGAGTCAACCAGCATTACATATCCGTCATCGGTCTCAGGCGTCTCATCAAGGAGCCTGAAGATACGGTCCGCACCTGCCAGTGCCATGATGATCGAATTGAACTGCATGCTCACCTGGTTGATCGGCATGGAAAAGCTCTTGTTGAAGGTCAGAAAGCTTGCGAGCGCACCAACTGTAAAGCCCACAGCCACGCTGTCTGAAAGAGCAAGTGCAGCACCTATCATTGCGCAGAGCACATAGCTGGTATTGCCAAGCTGTGAGTTGATGGGACCGAGCGCTCCTGAATATGCATTGGCCTTAAAGGCACTCTGACAGAGCTCTTCATTCAGGACATCGAATCTCTCAACAGATTCTTTTTCATGGTTGAAGACCTTTACCACCTTCTGCCCTGTCATCATCTCTTCGATAAAGCCGTTTAGGTCACCCAGGTTCTTCTGCTGAGCAACGAAGTTCTTGCCTGAAGATGCTGTGGCCTTAGCCGAGCAAAAGAGCATGACGGCTACCATGAGAAGTGTCACAAGTGTCAGCGGTATTGACAGTGCTATCATGGATACAAGGACAGAAACAATAGTGATGGCACTTGAGAGCATCTGAGGGATGCTCTGGCTGATCATCTGCCTCAGAGTATCAATATCATTGGTGTAGATCGACAT
>CAMNOS010000220.1 GCA_946546925.1 uncultured Butyrivibrio sp. | reverse complement strand
TTTCGACATACAGAAGAAGGCTTTGCTCCTGACTGAGGCGAGGCTGAAGGCGCACGGCCTTGACAACGTGCACCTTGTGAGCAAGTCGTTTGAGTCGATGAGCACTCACATCCCTGAAGAGAGCGCGGCGGCAGTCGTATTCAACCTCGGATACCTGCCGGGTAGCGATCACTCGGTGACCACGACAGCAGAGACGACCCTGGCAGGCCTTGAGGCCGCGCTCAGGACGGTGAAGCCCGGCGGGATAGTCACGGTGGTTCTCTATGACGGGCACGAGGCCGGAAAGGAAGAGAAGAAGAGGGTGCTAAAGTGGGCTGAGGCGCTTGACTCAAAGAAGTACCATGCTGCATATGTCAGCCTGATCAATCAGAAGAACTGCCCGCCTGAGATACTGTGGGTGACGAAAAAGTGATAATGAGATTGACTCGGGCAGCAGCTACGGGTACAATAAGCCGCGATATCAAAAGCTTTGGATACACAGAAGAACCAGAAAGGATTTTACATATATGATCACAGGTAAGCAGAGAAGTGAACTCAAGAAGATGGCGCAGGAGATCAAGCCGACTGTCATGATCGGAAAGGAAGAGGTGACACCGAATGTCATCGCTTCGATCGATGATTACCTTGCTGCGCACGAACTTATCAAGGTCCAGATACAGGACGGGGCTATCCTCGACCCTAAGGAGACAGCCAATGAGATCGCTGAGGAGCTCGGTGCTGAGTTCGTACAGGCGATAGGAAAGAAGTTCGTGCTGTACAGACAGGCTGCAGATCCTGCAAAGAGGAAGATCGTGCTGCTGTAGGCAGCATGGGGAATAGCGGTAACATTTGCGTATTGAGAACGGGTAATCAAGTTTTCTGGGGTTTCTCCAAAGTTTAATGCTAGTCTAAATAACGGACAATATTTTTGAGAATCTATCCTGTGTAGTAAAATGGCTACAAGGAGGATTCATTAATGGCACGAACTTACACACCAGACTTTGTAGAGGATGCTGTCAAGTATGTTGAAGCTCACCCTGATCTCACTATCGTAGATGCAGCTAAAAATCTTGGCATCCCTACTGGGACCCTTTATGGTTGGGTCCGAGGCAGCCGTCGAAAGAACATGGCTAAGGACGGTGAGCCCATTAGAGGTAATCTTACAGACGAAGAAAAAGAAATCATTCGTCTTAAAAAGGAACTTCAGGACACCAAAGATGCACTCGACATCTTAAAAAAAGCCATCAGCATTCTGGGAGAGTGACCGAATCTCTTTATGAAGCCGTCCGAGAAGCTTCATCACAGACGGAACACCGGATCCGTGTCAGCAGAGTGCTGGAAATACTAGGTGTTTCCAAAAGCGGTTATTACGACTGGCTCAAGCGAGAACCGAGCGATCGCGATAAGCGAAAGGCTGAAGTTCAGAAAGCCATCAAAGATATCTACGATGACAGCAAATGCATCTATGGAGCACCTAAGATCACAGTCGAGCTTCATAAAAAAGGCTTTACCACTGCTGAAAGCACTGTTACCAGATATATGAGAGAAATGGGCATCCGTGCGATCTGGGTCAAGCCATACACTGTTACTACGCATAGCGAGGATTTCTCAGATGAACTGAAGAATGTTCTGGACAGGGATTTCTCTCCTCAAGCGCCTAATGCTGTATGGTGTACAGACATAACGTATATCCATACAGATAAGGGGTTCGTATATCTTTCATGTATTATGGAGTTGTACTCCAGAAGGATACTCGCATGGCAACTCGCGCCAACACTTGAAACTAAGTATGTGATCGACGCAGTACATAAAGCGATCACTGCTACTGGAGCACGTCCTAAGGTTATCCATACTGATCGGGGCACACAGTACACTTCGGTGTCATACTGGGATGAGACCCAGGGAATAATCAAGAGCTACTCATCCAAGGCGAACCCTTGGGATAATGCATGCATCGAATCGTTCCATGCTCTAATAAAGAGAGAGTGGCTTAATCGATTCAAAATACGTGATATACACCATGCACATAGTCTCGTATTTGAATACATAGATGCTTTCTACAACACCAGACGTATCCACAGTTATTGTGGATACAGATCACCTATTGCTTATGAGAATTTGTATTATATGCGGCATTCTGCCAGCCTGGGCATTGCCGCTTAAGCAGGACAGAGTTTTCCCTCAAAAAGACTGTCCGTTAACTTGACAGAGGACCAGATAAGTTTAGTGCAGTTTGCAATAGTCCGGTGCGGAAAGGGGGCTCAAACCCACAAAGAATAATTCATAAGAATTTCCTGGACGCAATTCAGAAATGAAATGCGTTTTTTTAATTGCTCAATTTTGCATGTTTTATGAGAAGAGTTACATTGATAGGTATGTTATATTAATGTTAGCACAAATCAGGCTTTGCGGAATTTGCAAAGAGACATCGCAGAGTTTGACCGGCAGATTGCCAGAAACAACAGGAGAGCTATATGGGAGGGCATTATCGGTTTTATATTATGTGCCCTCGGCATTATGCTTGCATCCTTCCGCGATGAGCTGCTTCTGACAATCATTTCGCTTTTCGGTACGATGGGTATCAAAGATTCCATCACGATTGAAACGACGTTCAATCACGACATCAAAAAACTTAAAAAACTGCTGGATCCTATCAGCGATATCAAGCTGGAAGTGGTTCGAGCCGGACATTGTCCGGATTGAACAGATCTGTATTAATGGAGATGTATTCAGAATATAGGGACGAAGAGATGGAACTGTTTGATGTAGTTGATGCAAAAGGAATACCTACCGGGGAGATCATAGAAAGAAGTGAAGCCCACGAAAAGGATATACCTCACAGGACTGCTCATGTCTGGGTTGTCAGAATGAAAAATGGTAAACCGCAGGTGCTTTTGCAGAAGAGGGCAGCCGGCAAAGAAAGCTTTCCCGGCTGCTATGATACGTCCTCAGCAGGACACATACATGCCGGAGACGAGCCGCTGGAATCTGCACTTCGTGAGCTCGAAGAAGAACTCGGAATAAAAGCGGATGAATCTGATCTGTCTTACGCAGGTATATTCCATTCTCATTATGAGAAAATATTCTATGCAAAGCCTTTCAGAGATAACGAAATAACATTCGTCTATGTATATGATAGGCCTGTGGAAATTGATGACCTGACACTGCAGGAGGATGAAGTGGAATCGGTAAAGTGGTTCGATGCGGATTATGTTCAGGAAAAAATCAGTCCGCCAAGAGATGAATTATTCTGCGTACCGAGAGAGGGATTCAGCTTAGTAATGGAATGGATGATGAATAATAAGAATATCTGAGACAGAGACAGTCATAGATATTTTCATTAAGGTGATTGTGATGATGGATTTTAAAGACAGTAAATGATAATATTAGGAACGATATCATATGTTTTCTTAGGATCTGCGAAAACTGAAACTCCGTACAGCAATATATAAGGAGGTACCTATGATCTACACCGTTACATTCAATCCTGCAATTGACTATATTGTCAGGATGGATAAGCCGCTTGAACCGGGAATGACAAACAGATCCG
>CAMNOS010000219.1 GCA_946546925.1 uncultured Butyrivibrio sp. | reverse complement strand
CACTGAAGTGATTGCCAACAGCAACATAGCTGTCACATTTAACCGGCTTAAGCTCTGTGAGATCATAAGGTGTCTCCTGGTAAACGAAATTGAGCCAGTTTGTGTAAGTACAATTCGAGGTGGATCTCCAGCTGAGGATCGGCTCCTGTGCGGGGTCATCATTCTTATAGTAGTTAACCGGAATGTCAGGATTCAGGCCCTTTGCAACGTCTCTCTTGTACTCTTTATCAAGGTCGTACTTGTCGTACTCGGAGTGTCCGGTGATAAAGATCTGTCTGCTGGAGCAGGCGAGAACCATGTAAATGCCGCCTTCCTCGGGATTCACAGAATCAGCCACCACATAGAGCTCCGGATTTTTACGAACTGCCTCCTCGTCTATACCTGTGTATCTGGAAATGGGAACATAGAAATAGTCATCCATCCCCCTCATGATCATCTTCTTGCGGTGAAGAACCTTCTGACGGTAAATGCCGGAAAGCTTCTTCGGAAGCATTACCTTCTCAATGCCGTAATGGTAGTAAAGACCTGCCTGAGCAGCCCAGCATATATGGAAAGTAGAGAATACATGGGTGAGGGACCAGTCCATGATCTCCTTAAGCTCATCCCAATACTCAACCTCCTCGAAAGGCATCTTCTCCACCGGTGCTCCCGTGATGATGAGACCGTCAAAGTATTCATCCCTGATCTGGTCCAGTGTTATATAGAACTTATTGAGGTGGGAAGCATCCGTATGCTTTGACTCATGGGTTGCCACCTTCATAAAAGTAATTTCCGTCTGTATGGGAAAATTGGAAAGTACTCTCAGAATATCAAGTTCTGTATCCTCTTTCAACGGCATCAGATTCAGGATACATATACGAAGTGGTCGTATCTCCTGAGACTGTGCACGCTTTTCATCCATAACGAAAATGTTTTCGCTTTCCAGTATATGCTTAGCCGGTAAATCATTCTGTACTTTGATCGGCATATGAACATCTCCTTTGTCCGAAATTTACCTAAGTATACACAAAATGATCAAGAATTTAAACAGCTTATGAAGTAACATTTGCCGGTTCCACGGTCAGAGCGTAACTGCTCAGCCCGGCCATGTGCAGACTGCTGGATGCGGCGGCTGAAAGAAGTCACGGTGATGGAGCTTCTTGCCGGACTGTTTCCCTGTGATATATCCAAAATAGCCCCAACCGGCTTTTTGTGCCTGTTTTTTCATATATAGAGGCAACATGCTTCTGAAAAACACGGCGTGAGATATAGAGAGCGTCAGCTATCTCCTGTCCTGAATCCTCTGTGAAGATGAGTTTGGCAAATACCTCCTTTTCGCGATCAGTGAGGCCATATTTCACGGAAAGTCTGTCAATGATATGAGAAAGCCCACCCTTGTCACCATCTCTGTCACCTTTGACAGATAAGCTGAACTCTGAATCTGCATCTATGTCAGTATCCGAATCTCTGTCTGCATCTGTATCTGCTGTTTTTTCCGCCTTTCCTCCCATCGGCATCTCTTCCGGTAAATCTTCTTCCCTTATCGCAGGGTCTTCCTCTGTCTTAGCTAACGGCTCTTTCATGGAGATATAGTTCCTGACGAGAATAAGGGTCATGACTGATGAAGCCATGATACCGATGGCGATGATGTGCCAGGTGTTCATTCGCCCCCATGGGATAAGAGACAGAAAAACCCCAAAAACACCTTCAATGATCTTGCCTGTACTTGCGACGATGATCATGTTGCGTCCGGTATAAGGAGCCAATGAAAAGGACATATAGTATATATATCCCATGTAAAAGCCAACCACGATATAGAAAATGACCATAAAGAGCTGAATATTATTTCCCGATATATCCGATATCAGCACGGGACACATAATGAGCCAGAGGATCACAGCAAGAAAGCTTACGTTCATAAACCTTCCTTCCTTGTGATCACCGATCATGCCCATAGAGACATAGCCGGGAATTACAAAAAGCCGCGGCCAGGTGTAGGCATTGACAGCCTGGAGCTGACTGCTCAGCATACTGTTTATGAGCCAGTTGTCACAATAGGATAGCAGGAACGTAGCCGCTGTTGCCAGGAGGACAAAGGATATCAGGATATTGATTCCGGTTTTTTCGGCGGTATGGTTTTGTCCCATATCTTTCACGTTGTTCTGTGGCAGACACTCAAGTATGATCCACTGCCATGAGTTTTTTATGACAGGGATCAGTGTTATGCCTCCTGATATTATCATAACCAAAAGAAGCAGACTGTTGTCTGCCACTATCTGAACGATGTACTGAAGCAGATATGTTATGGCTGCGCCAATGGCGATAACTCTTCCAAGGATACCTGTTCCCATAAGTGCGGCAGAAATAAAATAATGCACTGATCCTCCAAGGATTCCGAGAAAAAGATGCACTATCGGAGCGATAACCGTAAAAGAGAAGGCGCTTGGGTAAAGCATGAGCACGAAGCTGCCAAGATAGAAAACTACAGCCGAAAACTTAAGGTAAAGAGATTTATGCTCATCCTTAGGAAGTCTCGTCCAGAAAAAAACATTCAAAAAAAGTCCGGCCACAAAGATAAGCTGGTTCAGGTAGTACATGACAAGATGAGTATGGTTATCTATATACCCGACAGAATCCCTGTTGGTCATTGTGGATATGGATGTATATATATAAAGATAAATCGTAAACACCATCGTAAAGTCAAGCTCTTTACGAAGGAACATGGTTTTCAGGTTCTTCATGGCATTCTCCGGCATATTAGTCTGGTATAAATATCGGCCAGGAATGATAATAGATAACAGAAAAGGAACGGCCTCCGTAGAAGCCGTTCCTCCTGAATGAAATTATGATCACTTGAGTGCCAAAAGCATTTGCCGCCTGCAAATTCTGCCTCTTCGCACCCTCCTGACAATCGTATCATAGTCTGATCTAGGTTGTTTGCTGCATAGCCTGCTGCATCGCAAGACCCGGATCCATGGATACGCCATAGATTATATAGGTCAGACCTTCCGCTGTTTTCAGGAAAGGTATCTCCAGGACGCCGTTCATAGCGCAGGGAACGCTTATGGTTGTTCCGTCACTGAATGCAACCGTGTATGTAAATCCGCTGACAACATCTGATACCACCGGTACAGATACTGTGTCGGAAACTGAGTTTGCGAATACATTAGCGAATGAAACCACACCGGCTCCCTTGATGTTATCGGCACCAAGGCTTGGAGCACCGCTGTCCATGAAGTTGTTTATAGCTGTCAGATTATCAATCGGTGTAAGTACGCTGCCAATGTCCAAGCTGAGAGCATTACCCATTAAGTCCACAGAGCTTACACGGAAGAAGCTTGCAGCATCTATTCCCTGGTAAGCCAGCGCTGTGGCCACATCGCTGAACTTTGCTTCAAATCCTGCCGGAGCAGCCGGAGCTGATGGAGCACTGCTGCTTCCGGTGCTGCCTGAGCCACCGTCGGAATCGCTGCTGTCTGAGGATGAATCATCTCTGTAATATGTGCTGCCGCCGGATGGAGTGGTGCTGCCGCCGGATGGAGTGGTGATGTCGCCAGATGGGGCGGTGCTGCCGCCG
>CAMNOS010000218.1 GCA_946546925.1 uncultured Butyrivibrio sp. | reverse complement strand
TTTACATTTGGAGGGGGATTTGTGATAATCCCCCTCTTAAGGCGCAAATTTGTAGAGAACTTAAAGTGGATAGACGAAGAAGAAATGCTTGATCTGACTGCAATTGCCCAGTCAACACCGGGGCCTGTAGCGGTTAATGCAGCTATTCTTGTGGGCTATCATGTGGCGGGAATACCCGGCGCAGCATCGGCTGTGTTTGGGACGATCATCCCGCCTCTTTTTATCATCTCGATCATTTCCGCGTTCTATAACTTCTTCAGAGACAACAGATATGTCAACATGGCCATGTCCGGCATGCTCTGCGGAGTTGCTGCGGTTGTCCTTAATGTGGTCATTGACATGCTGGGAGTCCTTTTTAAGTCAGGAAAAAAAGGCATAGATGAAGAAAAGAGTATTATTACAGCGGATAGAGTTATGGCTGCGATCATGCTCATTGCTGCCTTCATTGCGAACAGATATCTGAAGATCAACATAATCTTCATCATCCTGACGGGGGCTTTGGTGGGAGTAGTAAGCTACCTGATTAAGGGACACAGGAAGGGGGATGACGATGAGAGTATTTCTTGAGCTCTTCTTTTCCTTCTTCCATATAGGGCTGCTCAGCTTCGGCGGAGGCTACGCAGCAATGCCACTAATCGAGGAACAGGTGATACACCGCCATGGCTGGCTTTCCATGTCCGGATTTGCAGACATCATAACCATTGCGGAGATGACTCCGGGGCCGATCGCGGTTAACTGTGCAACCTTTGTCGGGATACAAGTGGCCGGGATCCCCGGCGCTCTGGTGGCCACAGCCGGCAATATTGCGCCATCCTGTATCATTGCCACAGTTCTTGCCTTTGTCTATTACAGGTACAGGGGACTTGATGCTGTAAAGGCAGTATTGGCGTCTATAAGACCTGTGATAATCGCAATGATAGCATCTGCGGGGATCACTCTTTTAAAGCTGTCACTTTCTTCCGAAGACAGCTCTTTTCCCATAAATCCCATTGCGGCTGTGACCTTTCTGTCAGCTTTCATTGCCGGGAGATTCATCAAAATAAGAGGCAGGAAGGTCAGCCCGATATCTGTCATTGCCGTCTCAGGTATCATGGGACTGATACTGGGACTATAAAGCAATTTACCCCTACCACAATATATGGTATAATACAATTACAAGTCATACAAATAGGGGGATCTACGCATGAAGAAGATCTACGTACTGGACACCAACGTTTTGATTCAGGCGCCGCATGCTCTTAAGTGCTTTGAGGATAACGAGGTCGTTCTTCCGCTGGTAGTCTTGGAGGAGCTCGATACCCACAAGAGGGATGAAGGTGAGAGAGGAGCTAATGTCAGAGAGGCGATCAGAATCCTGGAGCAGATAAGAGGAGCAGGAGATCTGGTCAGGGGCGTGAAGCTGGACAATGGAGGGACTCTCAGAATTGAGAAGAACTTCAAGGATGTGGAGCTGCCCAGGGACATGTCGGAGTACAAGTCCGACAACCGTATACTCAAGGTGTGCAAGGGGCTTAAGGAGAACAGCAAGGAGCAGGTGATCCTTGTAACCAAGGATATCCTTATGCGTATCAAGGCGCAGCTTCTTAGCATCAAGTCAGAGGACTTCACAACCGAGCAGGTTGCAGGGGAAGGTGAGCAGTACAGCGGCAGGATCGATGTATATGCCCCCGAGGAGATTTTTAAGGATTTCAAGAAAAAAGGCATTCCCGTAGACAAGGTGTACTGTTGTGACCATGAGGGCAACAAATACGCGCCTGAGCTCTATGAGAATGAGTTTGTGATAGTAAGGGCGGATCAGTCCGTTGGTAAGACCCAGATGGGTCGTGTATCAAAGGGCATGATCAGAAAGCTTGAATTTGAAAAGTGCCAGCCCTATGGCGTTAAGCCAAGGAACGCAGGACAGTACTTCCTTCAGGAAGCTCTGATGCAGCCTGCGGATGTGGCCCCGCTTGTAATAGTAAAGGGAATGGCGGGAACTGCCAAGACCTTCTATTCACTGGCAGTCGGACTTGAGAAGATGATCAATCGCCCCACAGGCGAGTACAGAAGGATCCTTGTATGCAGACCAAACTCACAGTTCGATGACGACATAGGCTTCCTTCCGGGGGATGAGCAGGAGAAGATATCACCTCTCATGAGGCCCATCATAGATAACCTTGAGCAGCTAATCGACTCCAATGAAGAGGAGAGATACAAGGATGAGAAAGAGCTTCAGGGCAAGACCGAGGAAGTCTTTGAGCGGGGCATCGTCCAGTGTGAGGCTCTTAACTTCATAAGAGGAAGGTCAATCCTCAAGACCTATCTCATAATAGATGAAGCACAGAACATGACACCGACTCAGGCCAAGGGAATCATCACAAGGGCAGGTAAGGACACCAAGATAATCCTGCTTGGTGACCCCAATCAGATAGACAGACCTTTCCTTGATGAGAGAACAAACGGACTTTCTTATGCTTCTGAGCATATGAAGGGAAGTCCCTTTGCATGGCAGATCTCACTGTCTGCATCGGAGTGCGAGAGAAGCCTTCTTGCGATGGATGCCATCGAGAGGATGCGGGACAAAAAGGACCTTTGATCTATGTGGCAGATAATAATCATTCCGTTTCTGGGGACAGCCCTGGGTGCGGCGAGCGTTTTCTTTTTCAAAAATTCGATAGGAGAAAGGCCGCAGAGGGCCATGACCGGATTTGCATCCGGTGTGATGGTTGCTGCATCTTTTTTCAGCTTGATACTTCCTGCGCTGGATCAGACCGCAGATATGGGGAAGCTTGGATTTATTCCTGTGGCCATCGGGTTTGGTATAGGAATGCTGTTCCTGCTCGTTCTTGACATGGTTACTCCACACATGCATTTCAATCACGACGAGGAGGGACCAAAGAGCGGACTTAAGAGGACGACCAAGCTTGTACTGGCAGTCACTCTGCACAACCTTCCCGAGGGCATGGCGGTTGGAATTGTGTGCGCGGGATGGCTCTACGGCAATGATACGATAACCTTCACAGGCGCGCTGGCGCTGGCTCTTGGTATCGCCATACAGAATTTTCCCGAAGGTGCGATCGTGGCTGTTCCCCTTCTTGGCGAGGGCGTTCCAAAGAAGAAGACTTTTTTGTACGGAGTACTCTCCGGAATTGTTGAGCCCATCGGATCGATCCTTGTGATCGCGGCATCGGGAATTCTCATCCCCACAATGCCATACCTCTTGAGTTTCGCGGCAGGTGCCATGATGTACGTGGTTGTGGAAGAGCTGATCCCGGAGATGTCGGAAGGCGAGCATTCCAATATAGGAACCATAAGCTTTGCACTTGGATTCATCCTCATGATGGCTCTTGATGTGGGCCTGGGATGAGCACAGAGAGCGTAAGGATAATCGAATATGAAGTTACTGCCTCTGATTCTGGCAGGACCGTCAAGGAGGTCATGTCCGGGAGACTTGGCTTTTCTGTAAAAGAGATAACCAGGTGCAAGCAGTTTGATGATGGGATAATGGTCAGGAGAGCTGATAGAGGTGAAGGCGGAAGCGGAAGCGAAGGCGGAAGCGGAAGTGAAGGTGAAATCGGAAGTGGAAGCGCGCTCTTTTTACCTGTGATGGTTAAGGCGCAT
>CAMNOS010000217.1 GCA_946546925.1 uncultured Butyrivibrio sp. | reverse complement strand
TTGGCGCCTCTTTTCCCCATCAGATAACACCTCCTTCGTCAGATTCTTGTAAGCTGCTGCCACTTTTCCACCCGGATCATGAGTAAAGATGCTCTTTCCTTCGGCAGATATTTCAGCAGCTCTTACAGAATGAGGAATGTCTGAATCAAATACTCTGATCTTACTTCCATAAGTTTCCCTGATAAGCTCACTTATCATCCTAGCATCGGTAGTCCTGGCATCCACCATGGTTAGCAGAATTCCTTCAATCTTAAGCTTGGGATTGATTTGTCTTTTAACCTTTGATATTGTTCCAAGAAGCTGTTCCAAACCCTTAGCAGAAAGATACTGAGCCTGCACCGGAATAAGACAGTTATCCGCTGCACATAAGGCATTTACAGTGAGCATTCCAAGGCTTGGTGAACAATCAATCAGAATGTGGTCGTACTGTTTGTTCACAGTATCGATATACTGCTTTAATACCTTTTCCCTACTAATCACATTGGCAAGGGACATTTCAGTTCCGGCAAGTTCGATATTCGCAGGCATGAGATCTACGCCCTCAGGATGGGATAAAATTCCTTCTCTGTTCCCAATTGGCTGTTCATTCAGAATCCTATCTATCATTGTTGAAATAGTCGGATACAGTTCGTCGGATCTGGGATACCCAAGACTAATGGTCAGACTTGACTGCGGATCAAGGTCTATGAGAAGGACCTTTTTCCCTTCCTTAGCCAGCCCAACGCCAAGATTTTCTGTAGAACAAGTCTTCCCAGTTCCTCCCTTTTGGTTGACTATTGCTGTTACATTCGCTCTGTGTGACACATTTCCACCTCCTAAATCAGCCCGGTTGCCATATCATTGTTTACAAGGGACTGATAGTAATTGTTGATTGTCATCGGTGCATTGTAGAGTGCCGCCAAGACATACTGCTTGATATTGCGGACTTTGGTACTATTCTCTTTCAGCCCTGTAAGCACATATTCAATGTGGTTACTCTCCAGCTTCATGAATGCACTTCGTACTACTGCAGCAGGCTTATCATCACCTGCAATGCGGATCATGGCTCTTTTGCTGCAGACCGTATCAAGTATCAGCTCAAATATTTCCTGGATCATGTCCTGTTCAAGGGGATTGTTCTTAAGAAGATTTTCATAAGAAAGCTGTTCACAGAAATACTCTCTGTAGCTCTCCCTCTCATCCATCTCGTCTGATAAGAAAGGATCAGTATTACTTAAATCAGTATTATTAATCTCAGTCTTATTAGATAGTGATTTTCGAGGTTCTTGAGGAGTGATTTTCACTGTTCCAGAGTAGTGATTTTCACTATTCTGGATTAGTGATGCCCGGGGCTGAATAAAGTTCTTCACATATATCCGATTTGGTTTTCCAAGGCCCTGTCTCTTTTTCTCGATAAGGCCAATGGATTCTAGTTCAGATAAAAGCTTCTGAGCTTTTTGATCAGCGCATCCCAATGCTGACTCGATTGCTTCCACTGTGCAATACACAAAGATTCGTCCTTGTTCATCAATCCACTTGTTTCTAGTAGAAAGGCTAACCCTGTCTAAGAGCAGCCCATACAGCGTTTTGGCATCCGAGGAGATTCCTTTAAACCTCAGATCTGTATAAAGAAGCTTAGGAACCTTGTAGAATGCGAACTGTTCCGACTGCTCGCTGTAAAAGTAGTCGAAGTTCATAGATCACCACCCATATACCAGGCTCGCCAAATCTCTAAGATCATTCAGATCCTTTTCAGGATTCGGAATTATATCATGTGAAAGTGGTCTATCCCTGAAGGGATTCACATTCTTTCCGTACTTACACTTAGCATAAAGGCAGGTTCTGAACTTCCATTCAGGCTGGTAACATTCACATTCCTGACAGCACTTTGGAACTGTCATTTCTCCGGTTGGAATTTCTTCCATGAATCGCCTGAGCCTTTTGAACTTCACGTACTCTTTGTCTGACATTTCACGTTGCATACATGTTCACTCCTTCCTTTCCTAAGATCCTTTTTGTGCACCATCCGATGCATGGGGAGCCATTCTTGTAAGGGCATCCGTCGCATGGCGTTGGTACCATGCGCGGACGCTCCAAAAGATAGTAACAATTCATTTTGCCAAGCCTACACCCCATCCTATCGTTATCCCAGAAAAAACAGTTACTGCAATCCCCCGGCTTGTCTCCTGAATATCTTGCATCTACCATCAGAGTGCTTCTCCTCCCTTAGATTTTGACTTAGGATCTTTTAGCTTTTCGCCTTTCTCATTGATGATCGAGGCATTCTTTACTTTCTCCCCAAGTTCCTTGAGAACAGATGGTTTCTCACCAATGTCCTCACCATTCTTCTCAGAAGCTTCCTTCGCAGCCTGTCTCTCCTCATAGCGAGAAGCCAGCTCGAAGACTTTGTCCTTGCTGTCGTAATGGTAGACGTTATCTGTGAGCTTATCTTCAGGACGGACCTCAGAAGCATTTACCTGCTCAACCATATCCTGAAGATTTCGGTAATCGGCCATTCCGTCATCTGCAATAAGGATGACCTCATGTCGTGAGCTTGGAAGCACGAAGAAATCGCCATCGAGCTTTTCTGAAGCATTCTTAAGGAACTCCGGATATGCCAGGATTCCAGCACCGTTCACCTTGTCCTCAGTAGATGCCACAAAGATAACATCCTTACCGTCATGCTTAAGGCCTTCCGCGAACATATCGAACATATCCACGCCCATCATTTCTCTGAGTGTGTCTGTCATGGTCTTAATCACTGCAGGACGATAGTTGGGAGCATTGGCAATAGCATCCTCATGAAGCTGATCTGCGGTAATGCCGTAGTTCTCCAACATATTGTTGGTAACTGTGATGGACTGCATCTCCCCGTTTGAATGGACATCAAGGACAAAGCGGTAATAAACTGCCATGTCCTCAAGATCTTTATGAGGGATGTTCTCAAGAAATGCTTCGTTTCCCTTCTTGGAAATAACTTCCACAGACAGCTTGTTCTTCATCTGCTCATAATCAGTGAGTACTGCTGTGTTAACCTCCGGAGCATTGTCCAAGGATCTTGCGGCCAAGTCTGCAATTCCGTGACGGATCTCTGAGTAATCTCTTCCTTTCTCGTAATCCTCATAGAAGGTCTCGATATTGAAGTTGATTCCAATCTGACCATCAGCAGGCTTAATTGTCATGGCCTCATACTCGACGTTAGCCTTGTTGGTGTGGTTGAACCCAATCTCAACATCTTCATACCCTCTTGAGTAAAGAGACGCCTTGAGATCCTCAGCCAGCACCTCCTTGAACTCATCAAAAGTCATGTGATCCATAAGCTTTTTTCCTCTCTTTCTTTGAAATAGATTTGAAGTAAAAGAATAGGACATCTTGCTCCAGGATTTTTGATCACAAAAAGCAAAATGTCCTATGTAAAAAACCGATTTTGAAACCCAACTTCGTCATAGAAAAATGACTCTGATTTTGGTGATTTTTTCGATTTTTGCCACTTTTGGCATGTTTCGTTGCAAGTTTTTGAGAAAAGTTTATATGCCTCAACGCCTCTTATTTTCTGCGTTTGCATCTGTTTTAGCCCTATTATATGTCAGGCGTCGCCTCCCAGCTTTTCAGCTGCCTCATCCATGAAGTTCTGGTAAGCAAGGATACCA
>CAMNOS010000216.1 GCA_946546925.1 uncultured Butyrivibrio sp. | reverse complement strand
ATTAGAAATTTCCCTATTACATGTTTGAAAAACTTCTGTTATAATCATAAATCGACGCAAAAAATGAAGATATAAAGCTGGTATCATTGGAAACGCACGCCCTGTGGTGATAACGAACAACACGCTTACGATCTTCCCCGGTAATCGAAAGGAGAATTTCAGGCATGTTACCACAGAATAAGTTTCAGGATGTTATTTTCACTCTTTTCATGGCATTTGTCATGGTCTACGCAATGATCTGCTACAACATTGCACTCAGTGTTGGAGGTATGCAGAACTTTGTTTTTCTCGCAGCATTTAAGGAAATGCTGATCATGTGGCCTATCGCCACAGCATTAGAACTGTTATTTGTTGGAAAGCTGGCGCAGAAACTTGCGTTCAGGTTTGTTACACCGGGTAAGGATCCCATGATCATGGTCATCCTTGCTATTTCTTCCATGTCAGTATGTCTCATGTGCCCGCTTATGAGTTTTGCAGCAACACTTCTTTTTAAGAATGCAGGCAATGAGATAATTGCCATATGGCTTCAGACTACAGCAATGAACTTCCCTATGGCCTTCTGCTGGCAGATATTCTTTGCAGGTCCTCTTGTAAGGAATGTATTTGGATTCTTTGTGAAAAAGCTGTCCGGAGAAAAACTTGCAGAAGCTCCTACTGCTTAACTATCGGTAGAATCTTGATACTTGCAGCATGAATGATGTAGAATCAAGAAAAAAGATGGGACAAGAGATGAGTAAAAGCGAGAAATCAGGTTTCTGGTCGCTCCTTCCTGTAACTTTTGCCACAGCTCTTTTCTGCTGTGTGCTGTGGGGAAGCGCATCACCGGCCATAAAAATAGCATATGAGCTCTTCAGGATACCGCCTGACGACACAGCCTCAAGGATAACTCTTGCAGGAGCACGATTTCTTATTGCAGGAGTTATGACTATAGTCTTTGGGTCTTTTTTGGCGAGGAAGGTACTTATGCCGCGGCGCGAATCAGTGAAGTACATTGCGCTTTTATCACTTCTGCAGACTGTAGGGCAGTACTTTTTCTTTTTCATGTCCCTTGCATACATCAGCGGAGTCAGGGGCTCGATTGTCAATGCTTCGGGGAATTTCCTGGCGATCATTATAGCAGCACTCATATTCCGCTATGAAAAGCTGACATTGCGCAAAGTGACAGGCTGTGTGGTAGGTTTTTCAGGTATAATCATGATACTGGGCGGCGTTAGAGCTCTGCTGGACGGAGGAGCGCTGACCTTCAGGGGTGAAGGCGCTATGCTTATGGCGGCTTTGTTCTACGCTTTCTCATCCTGCTTTATTAAGAAGTTCTCCAAACATGAAAACCCGGTGATACTCAGCGGATATCAGTTCCTTTTGGGAGGAGTTATCCTTTTTGTGATCGGGCTTGTTATGGGCGGAAGGCTTGAGTTCTACAGTCCCTCCTGTGCATACAACCTCATCTACATGGGCTTTATATCGGCGGGAGCATATACGCTCTGGGGAGTTTTGCTTAAGCACAATCCTGTCAGCCGCGTATCCATATTTGGCTTTATGAATCCGGTAATGGGAGTCCTTCTGTCAGCTCTTTTCCTTGGTGAGAATCAGGAAGCGTTCTCTATAAGCGGGCTTATCGCGTTACTTCTTGTGGCGCTGGGGATCATAATAGTTAATACAGGCAAATGATTTTTGGGAATGTTTAAGTACAGGAGGACAGTGATGGAAACATGGTTCTATGTAGTTGAGAGTATTGACGGCGATTACGCAAATCTGAGAAGGACAGATATTGAATCTGATGATCTTAAGCTTGTAGCGAGAGCTCTTTTGCCTGATGGCATAGCAGAAGGGACGAAACTTAAGTACGAACTTATGCAGTATACGATTGTTGAGGGATAGGGTGTATCCGAAAATAATGAAAAAGAATCTATATTTATCAATATTACTTATAGTAGCCCTCATCGGTTGTGGAAGTGTGGCTGACCCGGCACCTGTAAAAGAAACAGTTGAGGAAGCTGTGGCTGATATATCCACTACAGATGTGTCTTCACATGAAAGGCCGGAGTTTACAGAGTCTAATCTGGCAAAGTTATATGAAAACAAAAGTGAGATGGCAGATCATGCGGATTTTTACGGGAACTGGACAAGAACCGCAGTCCATTCATCACTAAGTGCTGATATTACCATACAGAATGGGGATGCTGAAGGCTTTGATTTTTCAGGCGCTTTTTATTACTATTCTCATTCCGGAGAAGTTGCCGGGAGAGCATATTATGTATCAGACAGTGAGGCTGTATACAAGCAATCAGAGGATAATGATATCGACGGCGTTCCGGCATATATAGGTTTTTCCATAGATGATAATGGTCTTCATGTGATCGCAGATGGATTCGTAGAAGGCCTTGGAATGAATGTATTTGTCTATGGGGACTATGTTCAGGAAGAACCTTATTATACCAATTGGAATGTAGTTGAAGAGAATTTCTCTGAATATGACCTTGAACAGTTAAAAGATCTCCTGCGGGAGGAAACATATAACGAGCTTTTCCTAAATAATACGGAAATAGGGAACGTATCTTCAGAAGCAGTGAAACTATCTGATGGCACTATAGCGAGGCATATTGAATGTTTTGTGCCAACTATGAATGATGGATATGATCTGCTCATCACTGAAGATGGACGATACTATTTTTACCACCGGAACTCAGATCTTTTCGCCACAACGGATCCTGATTATACCGACTGGAGGATTCCTGAGTATACTGTTTCAACGGACGAAACGGTGTACGATGATGAAAAATCACCATTCATCTTATGGGAATATGAGGGATATGTTGACGAGTGTAATGGCTACTACTGGCAGGATGAATTCAAAAATCGAGATTATGATGGTGATGGAAAAACTGACCGTTTAAGCAGAAAGTGGAATGAAGAAGAGCAAATTGCAATCTATACTATAGAATTCGGTAACGGCCTGACGCTGACGGTTCCCAATGGATGGGAGACAGGATTTCCGCATATTCAGAGTGGAGACCTTGACGATGATGGAGAAAAAGAGATACTTGTGACCCTGTCATATGATACCGGCACTGATCCGTTATCCTATGGTGATATGTGGCTATTCGATTTCGATGCTGCGACATCTGAATACAAGGAAGTACTCCTTCCCCTTGCATCCGGAGAAAATGGAGCAAAAGGATTTACCATAGAATATGACAAACCAGAAGATCTCCTTATCAGATACAAGATCAAAGAGGCAGGTCTTGCAAGAAGCGAAGAAGTTAACGATGACTATTTAAACTGGTGGTGGACAAATGAGTCTACGACCGAGTTTAGATGTGTGTACTGGGCAGAAATACATGATGACATTAATCCCGCTGTAAGATGCTATTTTGAGCCCCTTCCAAGAGGCGGCGCAAGTCTTGGCTTTAATCTCACATACCGAAACGGACAATATGAGATTGGTTATGTAGAGCTGGACGCTCCAGACGGTCCTTTCTAACACCCCATATTGCACAGTGGTGACAGACACCAATCCTCGATGCTTTTTACCGCTATCTGCAAATCGTACTCGTTCGCCAGACTCCACCATATATTGTCCAGGTGGCCTAAGCGTCTAATACAAGAGCCTACATTTTTTCCACAACTAC
>CAMNOS010000215.1 GCA_946546925.1 uncultured Butyrivibrio sp. | reverse complement strand
GTGCTAAGTCCCGTCATATCAGAGTTTGTAAAATCGGTCCAGTACGTCCTTCTGGCGAAATCGAAATTGGCATTGCAGAGCCTCGTATCCACGAAGGTTGAATCATCAAAGTCAGCACAGCAAAAGCGCGCTTCTTCCAGATCGGATCCTGAAAAATCACAATCACAGATTTCTGCCGCAAAGAAATTTGCCTTCTTTAAATCAGCATTCTTTATCTCACAGTCCCACATGCAAGAAAAGCTAAAACATGCCTTTTCACCTTTGCACTCATTGAGCTTAGAGAGCGTTAAGTTTACGTTGTAGAAAGTGGTGCCATCAATTACAGCCCCTGTCAAATCCGCATTGTGCATATGAGCTCCCCAAAGGTTTGCATTAGACAAATTAGCTCCAGCAAGATTAGAGCTTCTAAGATTTACCCCCGTCATGTCTGCATATGAAAAATCCATCCCAGACAGATCCATCTCACTGAGGTCAACATCGCTAAAATCTGCGCGCTTTCCTTCCTCATTATTTTTAAGCCACTTAGCATGCTCTTCCATTCGTCTGTCAAATTCAGACCTTTCAATCTTTTTTTGCGATATAATCGTCATTCCCATAGATATCTGCATATCATCACCTGTTCCTTTCCATAACAATCAATTAGTTCTCTGTATCATCTTCCTTTAGTTCTTCACAAAGCCTCGATAATTCTTCAGGACCATACTTTCTTACATCATCGACAACCACTATCTTATCGATGGATTTAAGTATCTTTAGAAAATCTGAAACCTCAGAAAAAGATAATGTCGCATGGCACATCGCCTCAGGCATAGCCTCATCATCTCCTTCTTCTGGATAAGGATCATCAAAGATTACGTTTTTAAGTGAAATAAAGAAATGGGCCGTCCACCATTCAAGATCTATCTTGCCCTGATCATAGTCTTCTGTATCTTCAACTGCATCAATGTCTGCAAGGCCATATTTCTCGCGCATAAGCTCATGTATCTTACTGGGAGCCACGTCTCGTCCATTGTTGGTAATCAGATGGTTACAGAAGTAGTCATCAGAGCCTTCATTACTTATCTTTTCAATGGTCTCTATCAGCAGCTCCCTAAGCTCATCAGAACACTCAGTTCCATCCAGTGAATATCTATATATGTTGTCTGTATCCAAGAAATCGCTCAGCAGAGCCTCATAATAATGTGTATGCTTCCTGATAAAGTCGGCTACTCTATCATGAATCTTAAAATAAAGATATAAGATTCTACCCTTTTCTTCAGAACGAACAAATTTAACATTCTCCATATCATCTGCTCCTATCTTTGATAAACTCTTATGTTTTCTGTTCTTGTGATTTCATGATAAAAGAAGGCATGTGGAAATTTTTGCGCATGAAATTGTAATTTTCGCCAGCCTATTGATATGGCAACTATTTTCGGCTAAAATATGATTGAATCACATTTTAGCCGAAAGGATTTATCATGAGACATATCGAAAGGGATCTTAAATCCAAGATAATAGACCTTAACAAAGAGTACTCAGCCATCTTGATCACAGGTGCAAGACAGGTTGGAAAGAGCACTTTGTTTGAAACCATAATGAAAGAACAGGGAAAAGAAAGAGAGATCGTCACATTAGATGACCTGGAGGCCCGTGCTCTTGCCAAAAAAGATCCTGCAATGTTTCTGCAGATCCACGAACCTCCTGTCATGATCGATGAAGTGCAGTATGCTCCTGAGCTCTTTTCATATATCAAGATCGCAATAGACAAGGGTGCTGCCCCGGGATCATTCTGGCTGACAGGGTCTCAAGCCTTCAAGCTCATGGACTTGGCACAGGAGTCATTGGCCGGAAGAGTTGCAATACTAAGGCTCCCTCCACTTTCGCAGCACGAAGCATATGGAAAAGATGACTCCAGTCCTTTTTCTGTTGATCTAAGCGCGCTTAAGAAACGTAAAAAGACACATGCGCCTGCTTCACTGGATGAAATATATGAACGCATCTGGATGGGCGGAATGCCTGGTCTTATCAGTGGAAAGTTCACTGACAGAGATGTTTACTACAGCAGTTACATCCAGACATACATAGAAAGAGATGTAAGCGACCTGATCCAGGGAGTAGATAAGCTCTTATTCCAGGACTTTATAAGATCAGCTGCATCAAGGATAGGCGAGGTACTTAATGTACACGCTATGGCCGAAGATGTCGGAATAAACGATAATACCGCAAAACGCTGGCTCCAGGTCCTTGAAAAGTCAGAGATCATCACACTGCTTCGGCCTTACAGTAACAATCTGCTCCACAGAACGATCAAGGCACCAAAGCTGTATTTCTTTGATACCGGCCTTGTGGCTTACCTGACAAAATATTCATCCCCGGAGATCCTTGCAAATGGCGCTCTGGCAGGACATATCCTTGAAAACTACGTTGTCATGGAGATCATCAAATCCTATAAAAACGCAGCTAAGGATTGTCTCTTCTGGTATTACAGGGATAAGGACAACAAGGAAGTCGATATGATCCTTGAAAGTGATGGAATGCTCCATCCAATAGAGGTCAAAAGATCGGTCAATCCAGGCACTGAGCTGGTAGGCGCTTTTTCAGTATTAGACAAAGCAACAACACCAAGAGGCTGCGGCGCAATAATATGCATGCGGCCTGAGCTTTCGGCTGTAGACAGTAATAACCTGATAGTTCCAGTGTGGTATATATAAAAAACAAGAGCGGCTAAAATCTGATTCGATCGAATTTCAGCCGCTCTTTATTCCCCATGGAACACGTCCTTCTTACATATCATCAAGCTCATCTTCAAACTCCAGCCATCCAAGGAGCCTGTCTTCTTCTCTCTCGACGAAGCTCCTCCTGCCTGCGTTCGAACTCTCTACGCTCTTTCTTGTTCATGCTGCCTACGAGTTTTTTGTACTGACCATCAAAAAATGTATTGTTCCGGCAATACACATAATACCTGAAATTGGAATCGAACCAATGACCCTCTGCGTATGAAACAGATGCTCTTGCCTGCTGAGCTATTCAGGTATAGCGGACATAGAGGGGTCGCAGGCATCTGGGGGATGCCACGCTTGCGACTCCGAGCTTGCGAAGGGAACCCACAGCCCTCCGGTTAACAGCCGGATGCTCTGCCGATCGAGCTATATGTACAAAGCTGCGGTAGCAGGACTCGAACCTGCAACTTCCTGAGTCAGAGTCAGGCGCTCTACCAATTGAACTATGCCGCATTAGTGCTGTTGGTGGGGCTCGAACCCACGACCTTCGGTATAAGAGACCGTTGCTCTTCCAACTGAGCTACAACAGCTTAGTGCTCCCCATGGGGTCGCAGGCATCCGGGGGATGCCACGCTTGCGACTCCGAGCTCCGCGAGGGAACCCGCAACTCTCGGCTTAAAAGGCCGGTGCATATCCGCTCTGCCAAGGAAGCATAGTAGACTCGGACGGTATCGAACCGCCTCACAGGGAGTTTCAGTCCCACGCTCTACCATTTGAGCTACAAGTCCTTAGAGACATAGGTGAGATTCGAACTCACGATCCCGGAGTTGCAGTCCGGAGCCTTTCCAGCTTGGCTACTACGTCTTACTACGGTACTTGGAATCGAACCAAGATTACTGGAACCAAAATCCTGTGGGCTACCATTACCC
>CAMNOS010000214.1 GCA_946546925.1 uncultured Butyrivibrio sp. | reverse complement strand
CACTTTTTATAAAACCGGTTTGTACGCTCATTCCAAATCGGGGTATCTAATTTTATAGTTTTAGAATCGAATAAATCCTCAATTACCATCATAAGTTTCATTCCGTATCCCTGACGAAAAAACTTAGGATCAATAAATATTCTTCCGACGTATAATTCCTCTGCTCCAAACAAAACGGCACCACCTACAATACTTTCATCGATATTACAAAAAGTATATAGGTGATTCTGCTCCATCATTTTTCTATGCCAGTTTTCCGAATCATAATCCGGCGGTCCACCTGCTTCTTTTCCGCCGACTTGTATGTCTGAGTCAAATGCTTTAATTGAAATTTCTGTAAGTTCTTTAATATCGTTTATGGTACTCTTGTGTAAAAACATCATCTATTCTCCTTCACAAAGTCCGTGTGAAATTACACTCTCGGTTTTTGATATATTACTGAAACATGCGTGATTTCATTTGCCTCGTCTGGATATTCCATATAATATTGCATACCTATCGCCTCTGCGGTTTTGATAGAAGGGGTATTTGTATATTTACAATACGAATATAATGCAGGATATTCTGTTTTATGAAATGCCCAGTCTCTAACCGCTATAGCTGCTTCCTTTGCATAACCCCTGTGCTGGCAGTCATGCCGAATATGATACCCTATTTCCGGTAACATCTCGCCATTGATTTTTTGAAGGGTAAGTCCACAGTCCCCAATCATTTCTCCTGTATCCTTCAGGCACACTGCCCAGAGTCCGAATCCGTTTTCTTCATAACGCTTCATGTTGCGTTCTATCCAATCCCTGACCCTTTTTTCATCGAAGGCATAAGGATAGTGTTGCATAATATCCGGGTCTGCCAAAACAGCATACAGCGCTTCAAAATCTTCTGCATTCATTTCTCGGAGAAATAGTCTCTTTGTCTCAAGAATTACTTTCATATGGTTAATCTCCTCTATTTATCAGGCAGCCTGGGGAACAGTCAGATTTTTAAGCCACCGCTCCCTGCGAAGCCAGAAGTGAAATATTACAACCTTCACAAGATCCAGAAGCTTTACTCCCAGATACATTGTCACAGGTCCAACATTAGTATATCTTGCAAGGATGAACAGCATTGGCAGCATAACAAGGATTGTTATAAATGCATCCGTATACATTCCCATTGCTGTATCGCCTCCGGCTCTTGCTATAGCCTGCTGAGCATTCATGATGACCCATACCGGCATGAAGAAGGCCAGTAGGATTACCATGTTCCTGCAGATGCCTATAGCGCTGTCACTTAATCTGCCAAACACCACAGGAACAATAAGAGTAGTTCCAAAACCTATGATTGTCATAAAAAGACCCAGAATGGCTGCTCCTGATAAGAGCCATCTTTTCTGGAGGCGTGCTTCTTCAAGTTTTCCTGTGCCCAGTGTCTTGCCGATAATTACTCCAGTTGCTGAATAAATACCGCTGAAGGCAACAAAGAAGAGATTTGCGATTGCAAAGCCGGATGCCATCCCTGAAACAACATCAGCCCCGCCTCTTCCATTATAGATAGCAGTTGTAACAGTCTCCGAAAGCACCCATACCATCTCGCAGAAAAGAACCAGCGCCCCTTTCTTTGCCATACGTCCAAAGAGTCTTCCATCTATTCTTAAGAAATCTGTTAGCTTAACCATAAAGTCCGGTTTTAGCTTCACATATACTACAAGAAAAGCTATAAGCTCAAAGCTTCTTGCAATGACCGTAGCATAAGCCGCTCCGTTTACACCCTTGGCAGGAATCCCGAAATGACCATAGATGAGCACCCAGTTAAGGCATGTATTGATGAGGGTTGCTACAACCGTTATCACAAGCGGAATATTAACCTTTCCAAGATCACGAAGAGAACTTGCTATAACAACGGATATGGTCATCTGGACACCCATATAAAAACAGATCCCGATATAGCTCACAGCTGCGTCAAGAATTGCATCTGCCTGGGTGTTACCAATTACCATAAGTGATAGTATCTGTCTAGGGTATACCCTGCACACCAGGTAGTAGGGGATAGCGGCAGCAAGCCCCATGATCAGTTTAAATCTGAAGGCCTGTCCCATTCCCTTCTTATCCTTTGCTCCAAAGTACTGCGTCATGAATATTCCGCCTGCTGTACAGATCGTATTGACATAGACCATAAAAATGAACATGACCTGTCCAGCCACGTTTACTCCTGACATTGCAATATCTCCAAGCCCGGACACCATGAAATTGTCTACCAGTGAAACCATGCTCTGTATGAGTTGCTGAAGCATTATCGGAACAGCTATTGACAGGGCATTTATATAAAATTTACCAGAGCCGAAAAATCTGTCTCTGATTTTTGCTGCTGTTGTCATCTCTATTCTTTCCTCTCTTTGATTTACATCCATGTATTATTGGCTTCTTTGAACTTCTTCGCAGTCTTCGCCCATTTCGCAATCTCCTTCTTCTTTGCGTAGTTGCGAGTGTTTTCTGTTGAAAGAGACTTATAGAGCGCATACCTCTCCTCAGACAGCGCTCCACTTTCAATCGCCGCTTTGATTGCGCATCCGGGTTCTGAATCATGCCGGCAATCACTGAACCTACACATGGCTTCCAGCTCTACGATATCCGAAAATGTATCTTCCAGCCCAGCTTCCGCTCTCGCGATACCAATCTCTCTCATACCCGGAGTATCAATTATTGAAACTCCGTTTTCAAGTTCTATGAGCTGTCTGTGGGTAGTGGTATGTCTGCCTGTTGAATCCGACGCACGAACCTTTGAGGACTTCATGATTTCTTTTCCTGCCAGGGCATTTAAAAGGGTTGACTTTCCTGCCCCTGATGATCCTAAAAGGGCGATGGTAATTCCGGTCTTCATGTACTCTGAAAGCTCTTCAAGTCCTATATCATAGAGGGCACAGATAGCATGAACTCTCACTTTGTCGGATATAGTCTCCACCTCCCTTACATATCTGCCCACATTGCTGCACAGATCTGATTTGGTCAAAAGAACTACCGGCACAGATCCCCCCTGCAGCACAACACTGACATATCTGGCTATCCTGTTATAGCTATAGTCCTCATTGAGTGACGTAATGATAAAAGTGTAATCTGCATTGGCCAGCATATACTGCATTGTGCAGCTCTTTGCCTGATCAGGTCTCTGTAAAAAGCTCTTTCTGTCACACACAGACTCTATCACAGAATCGCCGATCGGGTTGTAGTTAAATATCACATAGTCACCCACAACAGGGAGCTGACTGGCCGTGGTCTCCCTAAAACTCCCCTTTAGTTTTGCGGGTACTTCTTTTCCCTGAAACCTGATGGTGTAGGTGTTTTTTTGTATCTCAGAAATTCTTCCTCTGTTCTCATTATCATTCATTGTCTTGTCTCCATTTTTTTATTGTTAATGTCATTTGCCGCATCTGCTTGGAGACCCTGTTTATGAAAATATTGCTGAAAATACATGGAAAAAGCCGTGACCAGGATGCCACGGCTTAAAACTCAAAAATGCAAATTGTCATATAATGAAAGAAGTAAAAGTTGATTATGACTCTTCCATATAATACTCATAAACCGAGGGTCTCATACTATATTCAGTTACAATCTCTATTCCGGTTATTCTCATCTCAAACATAAATATGATTACCTCCTAGTATAGTAATGATGTAGTCATTAAGGACTACAGTTAATAGTTTCTA
>CAMNOS010000213.1 GCA_946546925.1 uncultured Butyrivibrio sp. | reverse complement strand
AAAAAAAGTACCATCCCCACAGGATATACCTGCGAAAACAGTACTCGGCGTGCACCGCCAGGGTCTCGAACCCTGGACAACCTGATTAAGAGTCAGGTGCTCTACCAACTGAGCTAGCGGTGCATTCGTTATTTAGCTTGCGCTGTCTTAACGACAATGACTATCTTACTACGGCATCAAGAGAAATGCAAGCACTTTTTTAAAAATTTTCAAATTTTTTCTTTTTGCTTTATATAATGGGGAAAATTCCGCTATTTACGGGGAGATTCTGGTATCTGCGTATGCTATCATTTGGACAAGATAAAGCAAAAAGTATAAGAGTAATACGCTCTGCCATAATAATACACAAGCCAGAATAGATTTTGAAGAAGTTTCATGGAACGGTGAATACATATTAGATTTTGAAGAAGTTTCAGATGATGGTCAAACATATTAAATACAGAAAGGAAAAATAACTCATGGACATATCACACAGACAGTTCAGTAAAAGAATTCAGTTCAAAGATCGAGAAGGCAATGCTTTGTCAAACAATCAGATAACGGTACAAAAGTCCTGTTACTCTTGCGACAATTCCGCGAAAGTCATAGGACTTTTGCAATATGCCTGAAATTTGATTTGACGTCACAATACAGCGACTGTATCATTTGACTAGTATTATTTAGTATAACGGGGAAACAGAATGATATTTGAAACACATGCACATTATGACGATGAGGCCTTTGACGAGGACAGGCAGGAACTATTGTCTTCTATGAAAGACGCCGGCATCGGCAACATAGTAAATATAGGCGCCAACATGGCTTCATCTCATGCGAGCATAGAGCTTGCTCACAGTTACGACTTCATATATGCTGCGGTTGGCGTTCATCCAAGCGACAGTGCTGAACTGGATGAGGACAAGCTGGAGGAGCTGCGGCTCCTTAGCCGCGATGAGAGGTGTCTTGCCATCGGCGAGATCGGACTTGACTACTACTGGCCGGAGCCGGACCACGACCTTCAGAAGAAATGGTTCAGAAGGCAGATAGCACTGGCAAAAGAGGAAAAACTTCCCATTGTCATTCACTCAAGGGATGCGGCAGCAGACACACTGTCGATCCTCAAAGAAGAAAACGCAGCGGAAAACGGTGGCGTAGTCCACTGCTTTTCCTACTCTGCTGAAATAGCAAAGCAGTGCGTTGATATGGGCTTTTACATCGGCGTCGGCGGGGTCATTACCTTTAAAAACGGGCGCAGACTCAAGGAGACGGTGGATATGCTCCCTCTTGAGAACATAATCCTCGAGACTGACAGCCCGTATCTTGCACCCACTCCCTACAGAGGAAAGCGTAACTGCTCTTTATACCTGCCCCTTGTTGCCGACGCCATTGCAGAGATCAAGGGAGTGCCTGCAGAAGAGGTCATCCGCATCACTGAAGAGAACGCCAGGAAGATGTATCGCATAGACGGCTGAGAATAACCTCGAAAGGCCCTTAGTGATCTGCAAAGATCTTTACAGAGACAAGCGCAGTGAAGACGCATACTTATAATGAATGACAGGCGCAGTGAATGCGCATATCTATTAAAAAGACAGGAGCATTTAATGGCTTATTTAGGAAACAGCGCAAGAACAAAAGAGATTCTGGCAAAATACAACATGAGCGCCAAGAAGAAATTCGGTCAGAACTTCCTGATAGATTCAGGCGTACTTGAAAATATAGTGGAAGCGGCAGGCGTTACGGATGAGGACTGCGTGCTTGAGATAGGTCCCGGAATCGGAACTCTGACCCAGTACCTGGCAGAAGCAGCCGGAAGAGTTGTGGCTGTGGAGATTGATAAGACACTTATGCCGGTCCTTGACGACACTCTTTCAGAGTATGACAACGTCACTATAATAAATGAAGATGTCCTCAAGGTTGATATCGGGCAGGTAGCAGCAGAGTACAATGAAGGAAGACCCATGAAGGTCGTGGCCAACCTTCCATACTATATAACAACGCCCATAATAATGAAGCTCTTTGAGAGCGGCGCGCCCATCGAGAGCATCACCGTCATGGTACAGAAGGAAGTCGCTGACAGGATGACGGAAGGGCCCGGGAGCAAGGACTACGGTTCTTTGTCCCTGGCGGTTGGCTACTACGCAGAGGCTGAGCCTGTGTGCGATGTTCCGCCAAGCTCATTTATCCCACAGCCGGCAGTTGGGTCGGCGGTTGTGAGGCTCTCAAGATACGAGAAGCCAAAGGTACGTGTCCGGGATGAGAAATACATGTTTGAGGTTATCAGGACCTCTTTTAACCAGAGGAGAAAGACGCTGTCCAATTCCCTTTCAAACAACCCTGCGCTCGGGGTTACAAGAGAAGAGATACAGGCAGCTCTTGAAAAAATGGGAATGAATGAAAAAGTAAGGGGAGAAGTACTAAGTTTAGAGCAGTTTGCAGAGCTTTCTGATATTTTACAAAGCAGAGGCGCTATGTTAAACTAACTACTAGATATAGTATTGTTTGGACCGAAGAGGGGAAGATTTTGGATAAGGTTGAATACAAAATTCGGGCAGATGAAATAAAGGCACTCATTGAAGAGGGGAGATATTCCGAGGCCGTAGAAATAGCAGACACCATAGACTGGAAGCGGGTTAAGAGCGTCAACATGCTCTGTAAGATAAGTGATCTTTATAAGATAAACAGGCGCTTTCAGGAGAGCAAGGACGTTCTCTTAATGGCCTATGACAGGCATCCTACCGGGAGGCTGATTGTATATTCCCTGTGCGAGCTTTCCATCAAGATGGGAGAGCTGGTACAGGCAGTTGAATACTTCAAGGAATTTGTGCGCATAGCGCCGCGGGATACAGTCAGATACATCCTTCAGTACAAGCTCTATGAGGCGCAGGACGTCAGCCTCGAGGAGAGGATCGCAGTTCTGGAGGAGTTCAAGAAGCACGACTACAGGGAGAGATGGGCATATGAACTTGCTTATCTCTATCACAGAGTAGGACTTACAACAGAGTGCGTCGAACAGTGTGATGAGATGTTTTTGTGGTTCGGTGACGGCAGATATGTGATGAAGGCATTGGAACTTAAGAGGCTCCACATGCCTCTTTCGCCTGAGCAGCAGGACAGATATATACGTTACCAGCAGAGTCACGGCGGAATTGTTGATCCTTCTATCATGGCCGAGAAAGAAGAGGTCGGCAATGATGAGACGAGGACTGTTGAGATCAAGCAGCCCACCAAGGAGATCCCGCCTGTTTCTGATGCAGACATTGCAGAGTACGAGCAGAAAAGAGCTGAAGCCAAGGCCAGGACTTCGGAAGAAGATCTGGGACAGACCAGGGAGTTCATACCCGGACAGATGTCTTTTTCTTTTGAAAACCAGTCGGATGAGGGCAAAGAGCCCGCTGATGGCGCAGAAGTTCAGTCAGAAGAAGCAGTGACTGAGGGTGTTGGTGAGCAGCCGGCAGACGAGCAGGCTATGGGTGAAGGAGTTCCCGCTGATGTTCAGGAAGATGCAGAGGCGCCGGTACTTAGAGATCCCGATGAGATCGTGACTCCGCACATCAGTGAGATCAAGGCACCGACTTATGACGTGAGCAATTTCAACACGATCAATCTTCAGGAGACCCTGGCGCAGGGGCTTAAGGAAGTTATCTGGGACGACCAGGCAAAAGAGACGCAGGAAGAGGTCTGGGAGAAACCTTCATATACAGG
>CAMNOS010000212.1 GCA_946546925.1 uncultured Butyrivibrio sp. | reverse complement strand
CTTTTATCCCTGTCACAGAGGTTTGAAGTTGCATCGATGCTGCGTGACAAGAAGACATACCTTGAGATCGCTGAGAAGACCGGTGCTTCAACTGCTACCATCAGCCGCGTGAACAGGTCACTCAATTACGGAGATGACGGCTATGAGCTGGTGTTTACCAGAATGCAGGAGTAATCGTTTCTGACATAACCACATATTATAAAGAAGCTGTGAGAGATGAGAGATCATTTTTTACAGCTTTTTTTATTAAAATAGCATACTTTTTTAATATCCAATTCCATACTCATTCAATTATTTAAATTTCTGAATCATATAAATGATATTTTAATCAATACATAAGGGCTGGGCATTGACCGGGATGAATTTCATGGGCCGATGCAGAGGCCTCTGAGACCGCCGGTACTTTGAGCAGAGCACTTGGCGATGTCTTTTAGAGCCTAGTGCGAGCCATGGGTGACCACTTGACGAGGTACTGTCGAGTCTAGTGGGGCATCCCAAGCGTCTGCGAAATTAGTACCGCTGCGAGGCGAGGGGAGCGAAAGCGTCCTCAAAGCGGTTCTGAAATTTATTCCGGTCAAGGCACATGCCCGTATCATTCAAAAGTATTTTATAAAAGGTTCTCAAATTATAAATTGAGGTTTCGATATTGATATTTTTCCATACCCAGGTTGGGTAGAATTACACTATCAACAGGAGGGAGAAAAGAAATGAAAAAGAAATTTTTAAGTTTACTCTTATCTACAGTTATGGCGGGATCACTTCTTGCAGGATGCGGCTCAGAAAAGAGCGCTACAGGAAATGACGCGGCTACTGCAAGCGAGACATCTTCAGATACTTCATCTGACAGCGGTGCTGCAGTGACCAATAACGGGGAAGTAGAGAAGATCACAATGTATCTTCCCACATCAGGCAAGACTGATGACATTGCAACTGTCCTCGAGAAGGTCAATGAGATCACAACCGAGAAAATCGGCGTTGAGCTTGACATCAAGACCTATGAGATGGGCCAGTGGTTCCAGCAGTATTCTCTTTTCCTCAGCGGAACAGAGGATGTGGACGTTCTCATCAACTACGGCGGATATCTCAATGCTGTTTCCCAGGGAGCTGCATATGATCTGACAGATCTTCTTCCGGAGTACGGTCAGGACATCATCGCTGCTGAGGGAGATTTCCTCAAGGGAGGTCAGGTTGACGGTGTTCAGTATGCGATTCCCATCTATGCTTCCTACGCATGGAACATGGGTATTATCTACCGCAAGGATGTGGTCGAGGAACTCGGCCTCCAGGATATGGTTGCAAATGTTAAGACCCTTGAGGACTGGGGCGAAGTACTTGCAGCTGTAAAAGAAGCAAAGCCCGATATGACACCTTTTGTTACTAATAACGGCAACCAGGCAGCAAACTTCAACTACGGTACATGGGATACCCTTGGAAATGTATACGGCGTTCTTATGGATGGCGGAAAGACCAAGGATGTGGTAGATCTTTTTGAGACAGATGAGTACGCAGAGCTCTGCAATGTGATGCACAGCTGGTATGTGAACGGCTACACTAACAAGGACATCCAGACACAGACAGATTCCTTCACTGCTCTTACCAAGAATGATGCAGCTTTCTCAACTCTTGGACAGACAGACTTCAACACACCGTTCTATCAGTCAACTACCTGCCAGAAGGATATTGATGTAGTAATGCTCGGCGATCCGGTATCAAGAACATACAACAACGTAACATATACTGTTATGTCAAACTCTGAGCACCCTGAAGCTGCAGTCAAGTTCCTGAACCTCTGGTTCACAGATCCTGAGCTCGGAACACTTATCAAGTACGGTATTGAGGGAGTGCACTATCAGCTCGATGAAAACGGTATGGGATGTTACCTTGAGGGACAGGATCCTTCATCCTGCACATATCACCTCGGAAGCGCGATCAACAATACAAACGCAATCCGCTGGACCGGAGAGAACCCTGATTATTCTGAGCTTCTTTTAGAGAGCAACAACAATTCGCCCAAGTCAGTAGCGCTTGGATTCTCTTTCAACACAGAGAACGTAACAAACGAGATCACACAGCTCGACAACGTATGCAGCAAATACCAGATCGGACTTGAGTGCGGAGCACTCGATCCTGAGACTGAGCTTCCCAAGTTCATTGATGAACTTAAGAGTGCAGGACTGGATACAGTGATCGCTGAGAAGCAGGCACAGCTTGATGCCTTCCTTGCACAGTAAGTAATACGTGAACCAAATAAACTGAGATTTAAGGGCGCAGATTACAGTGAAAGCTGTGCTGTGCCCTTTTTTTACCCAAAAACAGGTGCTTTTGACACTGCAAAAGAGGTTTGAAAATGAAACAGAAAAATATATGGAAACAAATTAGAAAATATCTTCCATTCTATATAATGGCACTGCCGGCGGTCGTGTACTTTTTTATCAACAACTACATTCCAATGGGAGGCCTGATACTGGCCTTTGAGAAATACACGGTCAAAGGCGGAATATTTGGCAGCAAAAAAGTGGGCTTTGACAATTTCAAATTCCTGTTTAAGAGTTCTGATGCCTGGATCATGACGAGAAATACCCTTCTTTATAACCTGGTGTTCATAATCCTTGGTACGGTGCTCGCAATCGTGGTTGCCTACCTTCTTCATGAACTTAAGAGCAATATGTCCAGAAAGGTCTATCAGACGCTCATTCTTTTCCCAAGTCTCCTGTCCATAATCATCGTATCTTACCTGGTAAATGCGATCCTCGCGGGCGACACGGGCTACATCAACATGCATATCCTAAAGCCCATGGGGCTGGAGCCGATAGCCTTTTACAGCGAAAAGAAATGGTGGCCGTTCTTCCTTACTTTTGTTCACCTCTGGCAGATAACAGGTACCAACTGCATCCTGTATCTTGCCAATATGTCGGCTATAGATCCCGGCCTCTATGAGGCTGCAAGCCTTGACGGGGCAGGAAGATGGCACTGCTTTACCAAGATAACGATTCCCTGCCTTATACCGACCATAATAACTCTCACAATTCTTGCGGTAGGTAAGATATTCAACTCGGATTTCGGTCTGTTCTATCAGGTTCCGCTGAATTCGGGAGCGATCGTGGATGTGACACAGACAATCGATACTTATGTTTACAGAGGACTGATGAATACCGCAAATATGGGTATGAGTGCGGCAGCATGTTTTTATCAGTCTGTTGTGGGCTTTGCCCTTGTTATTATTACTAATGCTCTGGTGAAAAAACTCAGCAGCGAGAACGCAATGTTCTGATCGGAGGCAGTGATGGTTAAGAAAGATACAGGATTTCAGATTTTGGCCCATGTGGCAATGATTATAATGGGGATCATGGTGGTGTTTCCTCTGGCCCTGCTCATTATGTCCTCAATTACTTCAGAAGCTGATATAATGAAGTATGGATATTCGATATTTCCCAGGAATTTTGATTTTACATCGTACAAGTATATCTTTGGTGAGGGAAGTATTTTCCACTCATATTTTATAACGATAATCGTTACCCTCATCGGCACACTGGTGAGTGTGGTCATAACAACAATGATCTCTTACACCCTGACGGTGCCGGGACTTCCGGGAAAAGGTATCCTGAGCTTTTATGTGCTCTTTACCATGCTCTTTTCCGGCGGACTTGTTCCCAGCTATATGATGTGGACCAGCATGTTCCATGTAAAGAA
>CAMNOS010000211.1 GCA_946546925.1 uncultured Butyrivibrio sp. | reverse complement strand
ACCTTTGCATCAAGAGCTCCTGATCTTCCCTGCTGAGCAGCTGATCCCATAACACCCTGAATATGGATCACGTTGTACTCGGAGAGGTTCTGGCCTGCAAGCCAGTCAACAGCTGTCTGTCCCTCTTTGGCCATATCAGAAACGATTGAAGCCTCATAGAGAGAAGGATCTGCGTCGATGGTACGGTCGAAAAGAATTACCTTTACACCTGCGTCCTGTGCATCCTTAAGAACTGAATCCCAGCCTGCTGTATCAGCTGCCGAAAGGAGAAGGTAATCAACTTCGTCCTGGATGAAGTTCTGAGCTGCCTGTATCTGCTCGTCGTTCTTTAAGCTGTAAGCAAAGGAAGCATCATATCCGTTTGCCTCTGTGAACTTAGCCTTGAGGTCAGCGTCGTTAGCTGTACGGTAACCTGACTCGTTGGGGTCGTTGTTGATGATACCAACTTTGATCTTTCCGCCTGAAGAAGCAGATGCCGTTCCCGAAGAAGCGGGTGCTGTGCTGCCACATGCTGCAAGACTGAATGTCATTACAGATGCCATAAGAACTGCCAATACTCTTTTCATCATAACTTTTCCTCCTGAAGTTAAAAAAGACTAAAGGGACCATTCCCTTTAGTCTTAATCTAATAGAAAATCTCTAAAATATCCATTAAATAAAAAATGAAAAGAAGTTGAAATTTTTATTCAGTTTTAATTTCGTTTGAATTTTTTACGATTTCGGTTGATTTTTTCGGCAGGCGGATCGTGACTGTGGTTCCGCAGCCGTACTCAGAGTCAATGCTTATGCCGTATTCATCGCCGTAATCAAGTCTTATTCTCTCGTTAACGTTGTATAGGCCGTATATCTTCTTGGCATCGGGATCGGAATCAGTAAATCCCAGGCGCACTTCCCTGAGCCTGTCTTCATCCATTCCTATGCCGTCGTCTCTGACCTGAATGCAGTAATCTGCGCCGTCCTCAAAACCGGTCACCAGAATCTTTCCTCCGCCCCGCTTCTGCTTGATGCCGTGGTAGAGCGCATTCTCAACCACAGGCTGGATAGTGATCTTGGGAATCTGATTAGTATACAGCTCCTGTGGCACGTCGATCTCATAGGAAAGAATATCCTGGTACCTTATCTGCTGTATCTCCAGATAGCTCCCGACATGCTGCAGCTCCTCCCTGATGGTCACTATCTCTTTGCCCTTGTTAAGAGAGGTTCTGAAAAAGTCTGACAGGCTTCCCACCATCCTGACAACCTGCTTCTCATTGCCCGCCTCCGCAGACCAGACAATCGCATCTAAGGTGTTGTATAGAAAGTGCGGGTTGATCTGTGCCTGAAGGAGCTCGAACTCGGCTTTTCGAAGGCGTTTCTGCTCCCTTGTTACCTGTTCCTCAATTGGCCTTGTTATGATGATGGGGCCGACGATCGAGATAATACCGATTGCGATCACAATGACTATCAGAAGAGCCGTCAGGAGCTTTATCATGTTCACATAGAACTGCTTGTTCTGCTGCTGCGCACTCTGAATCTGCCTGTTCTCGTAATAGATGTACTCGTTTATTGTCTCCTGTAAAAGAGCTGTCACTATCTGTACATCGTTCTCCCAGATGAGCATATTGTCATCATATCTGTCGTCGTAGCTAAGGTTCTCTATGATCCTGTCAATATAACCTGACAGGTTATTGAGATACTTCTCGGCGCTCTCAAGACGCTTTTTGTTGTCGGAAGTGTCCGTGATCTCCTTGAGACTGTCGACAACCGCGCCCGCATGGGACAAGAGATTTGGGATGTCCGTCTCCTCGGGCGTCTTGTTTCCCACGATCAGAAGGTAGGTCTCATAGTCAAAGTCGTTCTTAAAATCCAGAGAGAACTCCGAGGCCACAGTCACAGAGTTGAGCATGTCGTTGTATCTTTCACTGATCATGTTGATGTTGTAGAACGCATAGATCATGAAGATTACATTGGGCAAAAGAAGTATCAGATATGACAGCCTTATCTGGCCGGCAAGAAGGGATTTGTTCTTCTTTTTCTTATCCGCTGCCTCCGTTGTCATTCATCATCCTCCGCTCTTGTGCGCCCTCTGTACTGTGTGGTGGTCACGCCCTGCGTCTTCTTGAACAGATACGAAAAGTAGTGGGGATCCTTGTATCCCACCATTGCTCCTATCTCATTGCTCCTCTTGGAGGTTGAAAGAAGAAGCTCTTTGGCCTTCTCAAGACGAAGATCCGTAAGATACTTGATAAAGGTGTGTCCCGTCTGCTGCCTGAAGACTGCACTTAAGTGGTTTGGTGAAAAGTTCACATGAGCCGCCACCTTGTTGAGGGACAGTTCCTCGTCGCTGTAGTTGTCATTGATATAGGAGATAGTCTCATTCACCACATCCCTGTAGCTTCCCTGGGAATTCTTATTTCTGAGTGCTATGGCTTTTTTGAGCACATCTACGAGGTATGCGTAGGTCTTTTTCTCATCGTCAAGGACTTCTGCCGAGGGTATCTGAGCATCAATCTCGCTTCTTGACAAAAAGAGCTCGTTCTCTGCAAAGTCCGCGATGCAGAAGTACACATCCATAGCGACATACTGCCTCAGCATTGTTGACTTGAGGGCATTTTCTCCCATACCCTCAAAGAATTCCTCCAGAAAGAACTCCGCCTCAGACTCATCAGCTCTTCTCAAAAACTCCTTGATGTGCCTTCTGTCTATGTGCCTTGGGTCGATCTCCGAGAGGATGATATCGTCCCCTTTTACGTGTATAGCGCCCTCGCCTCCCACAAGAAAGTCGCTTCCCGTAGTCAGATAGAGATGGGCAAAAGCGCGGCTTGCCAGCCTGAAGCACCTCGGAAAATCGGTTATCCTCTCCACCGGCTGCCCAACGCCGCCGAAATACCTGATATTTGGGTAACCAAGCAAAAGCTCCTTGATCTGTGAGATGATATCTGTTACTTTGAACTGCACCTCGCTCTCGGAGTCTTGCTTGATAAGGATGGCCTTTCCGTCAAGGTTTAAGTCAAAGACTATTCCCCCTGCTCTCTCTGCGATCTGTGTGATCTCATCCGTTACCTTTACAACAGTATTGGAGAACTCACCGCTCTCATGCTTTATTGACCAGATTTTAAACAGGATGAGGTTGTAGCTAAGACCTGTGATATCTATTGACAGATCCTTGGCGCGCCTTAGCATGTAAGGAAAATCTCTTTCACCTGTCACCAGGTCCTTAAAGAAGCCCTGCTTTATAAGCTCGGTCCTCTCCTTCATGTCCTCCTCATACTTTTTCCTGATCTCCAGCTCCCTGTTTTTCTCCCGGAGCTTTTCTGCAACAGCCCCGATCTCTTTTAACAGGTTCTCAGCACTAATAGGCTTCGAGAGATATGAGGATACGCCGATCTTTATAGCTTCCTTGGCATACTCAAAATCTTCATAGCCTGTTAAAAGAATTATCTCTGTGTTTGGAAATTCCGCCTTGACCATGCGGCTTAAGGTCAGCCCATCCATGAAGGGCATCTTGATGTCTGTGATGAGAATGTCGGGTTTTAGTTTCTCTATCATGGAATAAGCCAGTTCCCCATCTCCGGCTTCTCCGCAGAACTCATAACCGTTCCCGTTCCAGTCGATCTTGTTCTTGATCCCCTCGCGGACAACGAATTCGTCCTCCGCCAAAAATACCTTTAACATAACCCCTGATCCTTTTTTCCATTTTCTTTTGATTATACAATATTCTGCATACAACAAA
>CAMNOS010000210.1 GCA_946546925.1 uncultured Butyrivibrio sp. | reverse complement strand
GCATCTGTCCGTATGTGGGGTAACTTAAGTACTTGTCAGGGATAAGAGCTTCTGCGGCATCAGCGCAGCTTCTAAGCTCATCCATATCCTTAAGTACTGTACTTTCATAGAAGACTGCGGTCTCAAGAGCATCTTCCTTACCCTCGGCAATCTTAGTGTCTGCAGTAAGCTTATCGAGCGCCTTGTACATTCCATCCGATGCCTCCTCGAGGCCTTTTAGGATACTCTTTTCAAGGATGCACGAAACTCCCTCGAGAACACTCTTTTTCTGGAGGATCTCTTTTGTAAGATCCTTCTCGTAAGCTACAATTCCCTCTGTCAGATCTTTTCTCACCATCTCCTGCATGGTAAGGGCCTCAATGTGCACTGACTTGGAATAGTTCTCCAGAAGGATCTCATACCTGGAGTACAGCTCCTCTTTCGTGAAGATGTTATGCCCTGTGAAAAGAGCTATCGACTCGTCAGAAATCCAGTAGGGCATTGCATCAGGGAGTGACTTGAGGTTTGGAAGTCCTCTCTTTTGTGCTTCCTCCACCCACTCACTTGTATATCCGTTTCCGTTAAAGAGGACTCTCTTATGCTCTGCAAGAGTCTTACGAAGCACCTCCATAACCTTGTCTTTGAGCTCTTCCTGAGCAGTTCCTTCCAGCTGTGCACAGAGCTTTTTGACTTCTTCTGCCACTGCTGTATTTAATACGATGTTTGCATTGGCCACAGAGACTGATGAGCCTGGCATCCTGAACTCAAACTTGTTGCCGGTGAAGGCAAAGGGTGAAGTCCTGTTTCTGTCTGTATTGTCCTTGGTAAAGTGAGGAAGGACGGTGGCTCCCATGGTCATCTGTACCTTGCCCTGACCCTGATAGGCGGCGCCTTCTTCAACTGCTTTTAAGACTTCAGCGAGCTCATCTCCCACAAACATTGAAATGATGGCAGGCGGTGCCTCGTTTCCGCCAAGGCGGTGGTCGTTGCCTGCAGATGCAACAGAGAGCCTTAAGATAGGTGCGTATTCATCGACAGCAGCGATAACTGCCATGAGGAAAGCAAGAAAGGGAATGTTCTCCATAGGCTTTTTGCCCGGATCAAGGAGGTTAAGTCCCGTGTCCGTGCAGACTGACCAGTTGTTGTGCTTACCTGAACCGTTAATTCCCTCGAAGGGCTTCTCATGAAGAAGACATGCGAAGTTATGTCTGTCAGCAACTTTTTTCATAACTTCCATGGTCAGCTGGTTGTGGTCAACTGCAATATTGGCAGTCTCAAATACAGGAGCAAGCTCATGCTGTGAAGGTGCAACCTCGTTATGCTTGGTCTTTGCGGGAATTCCAAGTTTCCAGAGCTCCTCATCCAGATCGTGCATGTATTCAGAAACCTTAGGCTTGATCACTCCAAAGTAGTGATCTTCCATCTCCTGCCCCTTGGTGGCAGGTGCTCCTATGAGCGTACGGCCTGTGAACAGCAGGTCTTTTCTTCTCTTGTAGTCATCCTTGTCAATGAGGAAGTACTCCTGCTCAGAGCCGATAGTTGTGTTGACTCTCTGAACATCCTTATATCCCAGAATATGAAGTAGTCTGACCGCTTCATTTGAGAGCGCCTCCATTGACCGAAGGAGCGGTGTCTTTTTGTCAAGCGCCTCTCCTGTGTATGAACAGAAAGCAGTAGGTATATACAGGGAACCGTCCTTGATGAATGCCGGAGATGAGGGATCCCATGCTGTGTAGCCCCTTGCTTCAAAGGTTGCACGGAGTCCTCCTGACGGAAAGCTTGATGCATCGGGTTCTCCCTTTACCAGCTCTTTGCCCGAAAACTCCATTATGACTGTACCGTCATCCATGGGTGATATGAAACTGTCGTGCTTTTCTGCAGTAAGTCCAGTCATTGGCTGAAACCAGTGGGTGAAGTGGGTCGCTCCGTTCTCAACCGCCCACTCCTTCATAACTGCGGCAACACAATTGGCGACATCCAGCTCAAGGTGCGTGCCCTTTTCTATGGTCTTGTGAACCGCCCTGTAAATATCCTTTGGAAGGCGGTCCCGCATTACTTTGTCATTAAATACCAGACTTCCGAATTCCTCTGTAAGACTGCTTGCTTTTATCATAGTGTTCTCCTCCTTTATATGTACTTATGTTGGTCTCATACTCCCGATGCTCCGTAGTTGGAAAGCACCCTGGCTGAAGGGTCTGTCACGTTGCAGCCCTTCCAGCTTTTGTTGGGCATCCAGAAATCCGCTACCATCTGCGACTGTCCCCCGTAGTACTTCTCAAAGATCTCACGGTACAGAAGGGATTCTTTTGTAAAGGGCATCGCATGAGTGTACTGTTTTCTTGCTGTTTCATATTCTGCATAGGTGTATTTCTCCTCTGCATACTCCATAAGGTCATCTCTGAGTGAATGTCCCACCGCATCTGAGAACGCCGCCTTTTCCCTCATCAGGATGCTGTGGGGAATGACCTCATCCTCTTCAAATGCCTTTCGCAAAAGAAATTTCCCTATTCCATAGGTATTGAGCTTCTTTTTGGGGTCAATACTCATGACATATGATGTGAAATCCAGATCTCCGAAGGGGACTCTGGCTTCGAGGGAATTTACGCTGATGCATCGGTCTGCCCTCAGCACATCATACATGTGGATCTCCCGTATCCTCTTTGCGGCCTCCTCCTGGAAGGCTTCTGCGCTCGGAGCGAAATCCGTATATTTGTATCCAAAAAGTTCGTCTGAGATCTCACCCGTCAGGATCACCTTTATGTCAGTGTTCTCGTGGATCCACTTACACAGAAGATACATCCCTATGGATGCTCTTATCGTTGTGATATCGTAGGTGCCAAGAGCCTTGATGACAGGATCGATTGCCGCTATGACGTCCTCTCTGGTTATGATCACCTCGTGGTGGTTACTTCCAATGTACCGGGCAACCTCCCTTGCGTACTTAAGGTCGATGGCATCTGTATCCATTCCGATTGCAAATGTCTCAAGGGGCTTTTTGAGCTCTTTTGCCGCTACTCCGCATACGAGGGAGGAATCAAGGCCGCCCGAGAGAAGAAATCCCAGTGGTGCATCGGCATCCAGTCGCTTTTTGATTCCAAGTGTGAGCTTGTCATGGATCTTCTTTGTAACCGTCTCCAGAGAATCTGTCGATATTTCTTTTACAAAAGTCATGTCCCGGTAGCAGACAAACTCACCGTTCTCATAGTAATGTCCCGGAGGAAATGGCTCTATCCTGCTGCACACTCCTGTGAGGTTCTTAGGCTCAGAAGCAAAAAGTATATAACCTTCAGAGTCGTAGCCGTAGTAAAGAGGCCTTATTCCTATTGGGTCCCTTGCGGCTATAAATCTGTCCTTTTCCCCATCGTAGATGACAAGAGCAAATTCGGCGTCAAGAAGTGAGAACATATCTGTGCCAAGCTTTTCATACAAAGGAAGGATGATCTCGCAGTCGCTGTCCCCCTTAAAGCTGTAACCAATGCCCTGAAGATATGTCTTAAGCGGTCTGAAGCCGTAAAGCTCGCCGTTACATACAGCTGCATTTCTCCCAAGGGTAAAGGGCTGCATCCCGCTCTCTGAAAGCCCCATGATTGAGAGTCGGTTGAATCCCATAAGTCCTCCTCCCACCTTCATGACTCCTGACATGTCCGGGCCTCTGGATGCGGTCCTTTCAAGAAGCTGCCTGAAAAAAGATTCATCCGCTTCTTTTCTTGTGTATGTAAGTATTGCGCACATACTGTTTGTTCCTCCTTGTA
>CAMNOS010000209.1 GCA_946546925.1 uncultured Butyrivibrio sp. | reverse complement strand
AGGATACGACATGTGAACGGAATCCTGCCTATTGTTACAGAAATGAAAAAGGCCGGATTAAAAGGTGCAGTTGTCCCTAAGACCGATGTCCAGGAGGCCCTGGTAGTCTCAGGGATGGATATCCTGGGTGTGGAGGATCTCATCGATCTCTGCACCATCATCGCAAGCAGAGAAAGCTTTTCCGGTCATCCCAGGGAAACACCCATGATACAAAAATCAGAGGAGTCCTATGATGTGGATTTTTCAGATATCCACGGCCAGTCCTTCTCGGTAAGAGCAGCACTGATAGCCGCTTCAGGCGGACATAACCTGCTTCTTTCAGGTGTAGCCGGCTCCGGCAAAACCATGATCGCGAGAAGGATCCCCACCATACTTCCCGGACTCACAAGAGAAGAGAATATCGAGATCACCAAAGTCTATTCCATAGCAGGACTCCTTCCCGAAGGTTCGGCTCTTATGAACCGTCGTCCCTTCAGAACCCCTCATCACACCATTACCACACCGTCTCTCGTTGGCGGATCCTCGCCCTCAGGTGTTGTGCCCGGGGAGATAGCATTGGCATCAAAGGGCGTGCTTTTTCTGGACGAACTTCCTCTTTTTTCAAAATCTTCCATAGAAGCCCTGAGGCAGCCTCTGGAAGAAAAAAAGGTGGTCATCAATCGTCTGAACGGCAGCTTTCTGTATCCCGCAGACTGTATGCTGGTGGCAGCCATGAATCCGTGTCCCTGCGGTTATTACCCGGACAGAAACAAATGCCACTGCACCGAAAGTCAGATCCGTCACTATCAGAGAGGCATATCCAAACCCATTCTGGAACGAATCGATCTTTGCGTTGAAGCATCCCCTGTAAGCTTCGAGGAAGCCACCAGCAGCAAAGCCTCTGTAAGCTCTGCGGAGCTCCGGAATAAGGTTCAGAAAGCCCGCGCTATCCAAAAAATACGTTTTGAAAACTGTAGTCATCTGCATGTTAACGCTGACATGGGCGCAAAGGATATTGAAAAATTCTGCCCGCTGAATCAGGAAAGCAAAAGCTTCATAGGAAAGATATTTGAACTCAAATCCCTGTCCATGAGAACCTATCACAAGGTTCTGAAGGTGGCAAGAACCATAGCAGATCTTGAGGGAGCTGAGGACATAAGCATTAGCCACCTGAGCGAAGCCGTGAGCTACAGAGGACTGGAGGATCACTTGTATGGTGCAGCAGAAACAGGAGTACTGTCTTCAGGTTTTTCGGGAACCTACGGAAAAGTCTTTACTAAGGTGACCGTAAGAAACACCCAAAAAACCGATTCAAAAGTCAGGCAGAATAAGCGATCTGTTTCCGGGATCACAGATTTATCGGAAGAGAGGTGCAGCCTATGACAGCCCGGGACATTAATTTCAAAAACGAGATACGGGAGCTGACACCCCTGGACAGAGAATACCCTGAACGTTTACGCATGATACCAAATCCTCCCTCAACTCTTTATGTAAAAGGCAAACTGCCTCCCGATGACCAGCCGACAGTTGCCATCATCGGTTCCAGAACAGCAACGGAATACGGACTTGATGTAGCGAGAACCTTTGGCAGAGTACTGGCATCCCGGGGTGTAGGCATCGTCAGCGGCATGGCTCTGGGAGCCGACAGTGCAGGACAGTGGGGCGCCCTTGACGGAAAAGGCAGTACATATGCAGTTCTCGGAAGCGGCATAAACATCTGTTATCCCGCAAGAAACTACAGGCTTTATGATGAAATACTGAAAAACGACGGAGGGATAATATCGGAAGTCCCTTTGGACTCACCGCCTCTTCCAAAACAATTCGCCTCCAGAAACAGGATCATCTCGGCACTATCCGATATCGTGGTAGTAATAGAAGCGAGAGAACGCTCCGGCACCTCCATTACCGTCAACAACGCTCTCGAACAGGGTAAACAAATCTTCGCCCTTCCCGGGCGCATCACGGACCCCATGTCAAAGGGCTGTCTCCAACTCATCAAAGAAGGTGCCGAAATCCTGACCTCACCTGAAGACCTTCTGGAATACCTTCACCTGAAAACCCGGGGCGAGCAGCTGATCCTGGAAAAAGACACCTCGGTTCTGAACCCAAAACAGAAAGCCGTCTACGATATCCTTGAAACCAACGCTGCCCACCTCGACACCCTCGTCCCGAAATGCGGCATGCCGGTTCCCGAACTAACCGCAATTTTACTGGAGTTGGAGATTCTCGGTTTTTCCGAATGCACAAAAACAGGATTCTACAGAAGAAAAATCTCGTTATAAATGAAAATTATTGACAAGACTCTTTCAGAGCAATAGAATAGTGCCGTCTTTAAATTTTAACTTCCGAACCGGAAGTGCCTTAAATCGTTGACGAGGACAGTAGCTTTTTCAGCCTGCTTCAGAGAGGAGCCGTTTGGTGCGAGGCTTCGCAGAAGAAAATGCGAAAACCACCTCCGAGAGGTCTTTAATCAGACCCGTTGATCACGTTATAATCAGTAAAAGTGGTTGTTGCATAACGCAGCAGCAATTTGGGTGGAACCGCGAACTTATCGTCCCAATCTATGACTACAGTCATGGGTTGGGACGTTTCATTATAAAAAAGCTTCCCCAAAGGGCTTTTCTGTCTAAACAAAGGAGAACCAAAATGGAAAAAGAAGAGATTTTAAAGGTGTATCGTCATTCTCTTGCACACATCCTCGCAAAAGCTGTCATCGAAATCTACGGCAAAGAAGTACAGTACGCTATCGGACCCGAGATCGAGGACGGAGCTTACTATGACTTTGCATTACCCGAGGGCAAGACAATAACCGACAAGGATTTCAAGCAGATTGAGAACAAGATGCGCGAGATCATAAAGAGAAGAGAAGACTGGATACGTAAGGAAGTATCCAAGGCTGAAGCTCTTGATATATTCAAGGATCAGAAGTTCAAAACCGAGCTTATCAATGATCTTCCTGAGGACGAGATCATTACCATCTACTATACAGGCGAAGATTATGTTGACCTCTGCCGCGGACCTCACGTAGACAATTCACAGGAGCTTATGAGCGCAGCCTTCGAGCTTCACGCAGCATCCATGGCTTACTGGAGAGGTGACGAGAAGAGAGATAAGCTTCAGAGAGTATACTTCTATGCATATCCAACTAAGGATGAACTTAAACAGCACATCAAGATGATTGAAGAAGCAAGAGAGCGCGACCACAAGAAGATCGGTGCTCAGCTCGAGCTCTTCATGTTTGATGAAACAGCTCCGGGTATGCCATACTGGCTCCCACGTGGATGGGTAATGTATCAGACTCTCCTTAAGTACAGCCGCGAGCTTCAGAAGGCTCACGGATACACAGAGATTTCTGCCCCGCTTATCAACAACAAGAAGCTCTGGCTCATCAGCGGACACTGGGCACATTATCTCAACAATATGTTCATTGTTCCCGGTATCGAAGGCCACCTCGCAGCAGACGCTGACATCAACGGCGTCATCGAGAACCTTAAGAACCAGGAAGAGGCACCTAAGGCTGTAAAGATCATGGCAGGTTCCGTTGTTTACAACCGTGAGAACCTTGACACCATGGCAGCAAAGCCTATGAACTGTCCCAACGCCATGATGACCTTCAAGCGCAAGAATCGTTCCTACAAGGAGCTTCCTATCCGTTACAGCGAGTATGACGTTCTTCACCGCAAGGAAAAGTCAGGCCAGATGAACGGTCTTTTCCGTGTACAGGAGTTCCGTCAGGATGATGACCATACATTCGTAATGG
>CAMNOS010000208.1 GCA_946546925.1 uncultured Butyrivibrio sp. | reverse complement strand
TAACTGCGTAGTCAGCCTCTACAAGGAAAAGGTCTATCTTATCATCTGCTGCTGCACTGTCCTGTGCAAGAAGAAGCTCATCAAGTCTGTTCTGGTAAGCGTTCTCCTCATTAGGTGTGATCAGCCAGTTAACTGTAACATCACCGATCTTACCTGTTGTTCCGTCAACTACCTCATATCCGGGATAGTGATCTGTAAGACGGCTCTTGAACTCTTCGTTCCAAGCTGAGATATTGAGTACAAGACCCTCATCTCCAGCTGCAGGTGTTTCTGCTGCGGGTGCCTCTGCTGCTGTATCAGCGGGTGCCTCTGCTGCTGTATCAGCGGGTGCTTCTGCTGCGGGTGCTTCTGCTGCAGGTGCCTCTGCTGCAGGTGCTTCTGTAGCAGCGCTGCCACATGCTGAAAGCATTCCGGCTACCATTGTTGTTGAAAGTAATACACCAAGTACTTTCTTCTTCATAACTAGTTTTACCTCCCTTTTTTTTAAAAAGTGTTTTGAATTTTTTATTTAAAACAGCTGTTGCTGTCTTAAACCATATCTGGTTATCAGGAACTGATCTTTCCTACTGACTCGCCCTTCTCAAGAGCACCGGGAACAACTATCTGTTCAATAAGAGTTCCCTTGGGATTGTTGATGAGATCTATGAGCTTGCTCGCTGCAAGTCTTCCGATCCTGTCAGTATCCTGAACTATCGTTGTCATCAGAGGACTAATGCGCCTTGCGATCTCTATTCCGTCATATCCCGCAACAGAGACATCATCGGGAACCCTCAGGCCCCTCTCCCGTATTGCGTTATAGCCGCCAAAAGCAGCAAAATCATCGGAATACATGATACATGTAGGCGGATCGGAGAGACTAAGGAGCTTGTCAGTGGCCTTTCTTGCCTTCTCGATATTCCTGTAAGGACATTCAAGCATGTACTCATCCGGAATCCTGACGCCCAGGTCCTGAAGCGTCTTGTAGAAGCTTGCTACCCTGCTCTGTGTTACGGCAGTGTTCTCATGTCCGTGAACATAAGCTATCTTCCTGTGTCCCTGTTCATATATATAAGTAACAAGATCTCTCATTCCCTTGATGTTGTCCGAGACAATTGATATCCGGTTGTAAAAAGAATGATCGATCGTCACCACCGGAATGTTGCTGTTTATCAGCGCATCCACTTCCGGGTCGGAGAACTCCACGCAGGCGATCACTACTCCATCAAAACCTCTGTATATTGCATGTGACAGATAGCTCATCTTGTTCCTGCCTGATCTGTCTGCATTGATAAAGGTAATGTCATATCCTTCCTGCTCAGCCTTCTTCTTGAAGCTGTCCAAAACGTGTGAGAAGTAGTCATGTGTAAGACCGCTGTTGGCCTCATCCACAAAGAGCACTCCGATATTGTTGCTCCTGTTGGTCTTGAGCGCCTGGGCAGCTGCATTGGGATGGTATCCCAACCGCTCTGCGACCTCCCTTATCTTCTCCTTGGTCTCCCGGCTTATGTCGCTGTGGTCATTCAGCGCCTTGGAAACCGTGGCGATAGAAACTCCGCAGGCCTTCGATATGTCTTTTAAAGAAACAATTCGTTTAGCCATCGCTCTGTTCAACTCACTTAATCGTTTTCGTGATTTTAATATACAACGAAATTACTCTAAAATCAAGCTGAGTTTTTAAGTTTTTGTGCATTTTGAATATTTTTGTCACTCTTCACCAAAAAATCGATTGATATTTCATACATTCTTTTAGTTTTGGTTACATTTTGTTCATATTTCAAGTAAACGTTTTCGTCTTTAACCAGTATTCATGGGATTTTGTGGAAAACAATTCTCAAAAAGCGGTTTATCCCTAATAAAATAAGGCTTTTCTCCTTACAACCCCATAAAATTCCCTATTGAAATTGACAATTTTACAATATATAATATGCTCAGATTGTATCTTAAACGTTTAAGTACGAGGGAGGTTATATATGAAGTACGGTTATTTCGACGACAATGCACTTGAATACGTTATCACCACACCCAAAACTCCCCTGCCCTGGATCAATTATCTGGGCAATAAGGAGTTCTTTTCACTAATCTCAAATACCTGCGGAGGATACACATTCTATAAGGATGCCAAGCTCCTCAGGCTGACACGTTACCGCTACAACAACGTGCCCTATGACAACAACGGCAAATACTTCTATATTAAAGACGGCGATACCATCTGGAATCCCGGATGGCAGCCTGTCAAGACTGCGCTTGATTCCTACGAGTGCCGTCATGGTCTTGGATACAGCACATGGAAGTCTCAGAAGGACGATGTCGAGGCGCAGGTCCTCACCTTTGTTCCCATGGATGACAACTGTGAGATCTCCAAGGTGACTCTTACTAATAATAAGAAGAGCAGCGCCAGAATTACTCTTTTCTCTTATGTAGAGTGGTGCCTCTGGAACGCAGACGACGACATGAAGAACTTCCAGAGGAATCTCTCAACAGGAGAAGTTGAAGTCACAGACGGCGGCAGCGTTATCTATCACAAGACAGAATACAGAGAGCGCCGCAACCACTACGCAGTTTACGGAGTCAACACCAGAGTTGACGGTTTTGACACAAGCCGCGATGCTTTCCTTGGCGCATATAACGGACCAGACAGCCCCGACGCAGTCAAGGCAGGAAAGTGCACAGGCGAGCTTGCAAGCGGCTGGTCACCGATCGCTTCCCATCAGATCGATGTCACACTTGACCCCGGCGAATCCAGGACTTTCATCTTCACCCTCGGCTATATCGAGAATCCCGAGGATGCCAAGTGGGAGGCTCCCGGCGTCATCAATAAAGAGAGAGCCAAGGCACTTCTTGCCAAGTACAGCGATGAATCCAGTGTTGACAAGGCTCTTGCAGAACTTAAGGATTACTGGAAGGATCTTCTGTCCATCTACCATATAAAGAGCTCCAATGAGAAGGTCGACCGCATGGTCAACATCTGGAATCAGTACCAGTGCATGGTTACCTTCAACATGTCCCGCTCCGCTTCCTACTACGAGTCAGGAATCGGCAGAGGAATGGGATTCAGGGATTCCTGCCAGGATCTTCTTGGATTTGTGCACCTCATCCCCGACAGGGCAAGGCAGCGTATCATCGATATCGCATCTACCCAGTTCCAGGACGGATCTGCTTATCATCAGTATCAGCCCCTTACCAAGAAGGGCAACTCGGATATCGGATCCGGTTTCAACGACGATCCTCTGTGGCTCATCGCCGGAACAAGCGCATACATCAGAGAGACAGGCGATCTTTCGATACTTGATGAGATGGTTCCCTTCGACAACGACATGAGCGTTGCCAAGACACTTATGGGACATCTTCAGTGTTCATTCAACTTTACTGCAACACACAAGGGACCTCACGGGCTTCCGCTCATCGGAAGAGCAGACTGGAACGACTGTCTGAACCTCAACTGCTTCTCAGAGCATCCCGGTGAGTCTTTCCAGACCTTCGGGCCTTCCGAGGGACCTGTTGCCGAGTCAGTATTCATCGCAGGAATGTTTGTCAAATACGGCGAAGAGTACGCACAGCTCTGCGAACTTAAGGGCGACCAGGCAGAGGCAGACAGGGCAAGGCAGGAAGTTAAGAAAGTATACGACGCAACCTGCACAGCAGGCTGGGACGGCGAGTGGTTTGTAAGAGCCTATGACGCACACAGCAACAAGGTAGGATCAAAAGAGTGCGAGGAAGGTCAGATCTACATTGAGCCCCAGGGCTTCTGCGTACTTGCAGGAATCGGCGTTGAGGAAGGCCTTGCTGCGAAAGCTCTTAAGAGCGTTGAAGAGAGACTTGATACCAAATACGGCGTAATGATCCTTCAGCC
>CAMNOS010000207.1 GCA_946546925.1 uncultured Butyrivibrio sp. | reverse complement strand
GTGCTCTGAACGCTCTTGATCCGGAGTTTAACAGCTTTCATTGATCCAGCCATTATCTACCTCCTATCAGCCTTTCTTTTTAAGAAAGTTATCTGTGTAAGCGTCCAGCGCCTCTTTTAACTTGGTTTCAGTCTCGCCCTCGAGCTTGCCGGTCTCACGGATTCCGTTCATAGCTGCGATTCCGGAAGGATTGGTGTCGAGGAATTCGTAAAGTCCTGCCTCATACTCAGCAACATCAGCTGCCTCAACTCTGATCAGGATGTTATTAACAACCGCATAGAGGATTGCTACCTGCTTCTCAACAGGTACGGGCTGGTTCTTGTCCTGCTTTAAGACTTCAACGATTCTTTCGCCCTGAGCAAGTCTTGCCTTGGTGTCTTCGTCGAGATCCGAACCAAACTGAGCGAAACTCTGCAGCTCTCTGTACTGTGAGTAAACCAGCTTCAAAGTTCCCGCAACCTTCTTCATGGCCTTGATCTGAGCATTACCACCAACTCGGGATACCGAGATACCGGGGTTAACCGCCGGCATGATTCCTGAGTGGAAGAGCTCTGTCTCAAGGAATATCTGACCATCTGTGATGGAAATAACGTTCGTAGGAATGTAAGCAGAAACGTCTCCGGCCTGGGTCTCAATGATGGGAAGGGCTGTAAGTGATCCTCCGCCGTTCTCGTCTGAGAGCTTGGCAGCTCTCTCAAGGAGCCTACTATGCAGGTAGAATACGTCTCCGGGGTAAGCCTCACGTCCCGGGGGTCTTCTGATAAGAAGGGAGAGTGCACGGTAAGCTACGGCGTGCTTACTAAGGTCGTCGTAGATACAAAGAACGTGCTTGCCCTTATTCATGAAGTACTCACCCATAGCGCATCCCGTGTAAGGGGAGATGTACTGAAGGGGGCTGGGCTCTGATGCGGTAGCTGCGACTACGATCGTGTAGTCCATGGCTCCGCCCTTCTTAAGGTCGTCAACCAATGCTGTTACGGTTGATCTCTTCTGACCGATAGCCACATAGATACAGATAACGTCCTTGCCCTTCTGGTTGAGGATCGTATCAATGGCAATTGTGGTCTTACCTGTCTGTCTGTCGCCGATGATAAGCTCACGCTGTCCTCTGCCGATAGGGATCATGGAATCGATAGCCTTGATACCTGTCTGCAGCGGCTCTTTAACCGGCTGTCTTGCAATAATTCCGGGTGCAGGTGACTCAACGGGTCTGTACTCACTTGACTCGATGGGGCCCTGTCCGTCAATTGGCTGACCGATGGCGTTAACAACACGCCCGATCATCTGCTCGCCCACAGGAACAGATACGACTCTGCCTGTGCGCTTAACGGTCTGTCCTTCGCTGATGCCGACATCCTCGCCGAACAAAACCGCAGATACTACTGTTTCCTCGAGGTTCTGAGCCATTCCGAATGTACCGTTTTCAAACTCAAGAAGCTCACCGGACATACAGTTCAAAAGTCCGCTGACTCTGGCAATTCCATCGCCGACGGTGAGAACTGTTCCGGTCTCATTCTGGATAATTGCGTTCTGATAATTCTTTATCTGGCTTCGAATGACCTCGGATATTTTTTCTGGTTTTAGTTCCATATCATCCTCCGATGTATTTAGATTACTGTCTCATCGACTTTTTTGCGAAGCTCGGAAAGCCTTCCCTTGACTGATCCGTCAAAGAGCTGTCCCTCCAGATCCACCCTGACACCTCCCAGGATGTCGGGATCTGTCTTCTGTTTAAGAAGTACCTTCTTACCGCTGATCTTCTCAAGCTTCTCCTCAAGGAGTTTAAGCTGAGCGCCATCAAGTGCAACTGCCGTTGTCACCAGTGCCTCTGCAATTCCGTGCTGCTCGTTGTAAGATTTCCTGAATCTCTTATAGCAGGCCGAGTACTCACGGACAAGTCCTTTTTCAATGAGTATCTTGATAAAGTTCAGATGATAAGCGGTCAGAGATCCTGCAAATGCCTCATCCACCAGTCCCAGTCTCTCATTTCTCGGAACTGAAGGCTCCGACAGGAGTGCTACGTAATCGGGGTTCTCTGCAAATATCCCCTTTACGGCCTCCATTTCGCCCAGTATATCATCCGTAAGGTTTTCTTCTGCTGCCAGATCATACAGGCTCTGCCCATAAAGATCTCCAGCTTTACTCATATTGTCTCCTTATGCTCCGACTTTGGTGATAAAGTCGTCTATCAGTTTTTTGTGATCGGATTCATTTATTTCTTTTTCTACAACCTTGCCTGCAATCTCCATTGCAAGTGATCCGATCTCATCCTTGGCCTCGTTGATAGCTTTCTTCTTTTCCTGCTCAATGTCAGCATTGGCTTTCGCTTTTATGCCGGCTGCCTCTGTCTCGGCCTCATGCAAAAGAGTGTCCGCCTTGTTCTGGGCTTCTTTCTGAGCCTCAGAAACTATACGGGCAGCTTCCGCGTGGGCACTCGAAAGGCTTTCTTCGTATTGAACCTTCAGAGAATCTGCTTCATCCTTGGCCTCTCTGGCTTCCTTTATTTCCTTATCAGCTAGGTTCCTTCTCTTTTCAAGGATGTCGTTAATCGGTTTGAAAAGAAACTTCTTAATGAGATACACCTGAATGAAAAGGTTTATGATCTGAATGATAAAGGTCCAGGGTACTAGTGTTACCAGATCCTGTGTCTGCATATATTACTCTCCTCAAAAATATATGTACAGTGATACGGATTGCTCCGCTTCTGGACTGCTGTAGTTACTGCAGTGATACGGATTGCTCCGCTTCGCTCCCGCAATCCTACAGGCATTCGGAATCCGCACTGTCGTGCTACTTCCTCATGTCTGTTAAGTCTTCAAAGTCATAGATTTTTCTGTGCAAGCACAAAAATCAATGACCTTGAATCCTCTTATCACTGCAGGTAGTTCATGAACATTCCGGGTGCAACGAAGATAAGAAGAAGTCCTGTAACGAAACCGTAGATACCTGTTGTCTCAGCAACCGCACAACCAAGAAGCATTGTTCCTGTTACATCACCCTTGCACTCAGGCTGACGTCCGATAGCTTCAAGAGCCTTTGAAACGGCAGTTCCTTCACCAATACCAGGTCCGATACCTGCGATAAGCGCACATCCTGCACCTATTCCGCATCCTGCAAGTGCAATACCTTTTGCCAGCATCTGAAAATCACCCATAATTCTTTTGCCTCCTAAATGTTATTATTAGTTAGTTTTGTTTGTAAGGTCTTGGGATCTGTGTGAATCCCGTTATCAACCTTCCTCTGCCGCATTGGCAATATACATGACGGTCAGCATGCAGAAGATGAATGCCTGCATACATCCGGAGAACCAGTCAAAGTACACGCCTGTTACAGCAGGAATACCTATGCCCAGAATCGGTATCTTGGACAGGAAACTGCCAACCGCTCCGGGTATCAGTCCGAACAGGGCTGCCGATGCAAGCCCCAAAGCCCAGTAGATGAGCCCGTCAATAACTACTCCGGAAAGAATGTTTCCAAAGTGACGGCAGGCCATACTGACCGGAGTTGCCAGTTCCGACAGGATATTGAACGGGGTCATGACCGCGATGGGCGTTGTGAATCCCTTAAGATATCCGCCAAAACCGTTGGTCTTGATCTTGGTCGAGGTAATCATGATGAACACGACTACTGCCCAGGCCGCTTCTGTTGAAAGATCTGCTGTCGGGCTTCGAAGGCCCACAAGACTGATAAGATTTGATACCACACTCGTAGCAAAAAGAGCTGATACGAAGGGGATCAGTTTGTCAAACTTGGTGCCTCCGGTGTTATTGCGGACAAAATTGTTGCCCGTCTCAACCAGCATCTCTGCAAAAGCCTGCCTCTTTGAGATATTCTCAACTCTGAGATCTCTCGTAAGGAAGATACACAGCCCGGTGATGATGAGCATCACGATCCAGCTGACAACAAGTGTCTCTGTGATCCCCAGGTCTCCCAGGATGGGAATCCCTGTTTTGATGGTCAGGTATATCTTCGCATAATCAACTTCGAAGCTTTGACTCATGCTTTATTCTTCAACC
>CAMNOS010000206.1 GCA_946546925.1 uncultured Butyrivibrio sp. | reverse complement strand
GAAAAAGCTGCTTCTGACATAGAGGGCAAGGCCAAAGCTCAGCAGGCAAGGCCCGGACGTAAGAAGAGAATAGTTGTAGCAGTTGGAAATGCTTCCGCGGACGATTCCAAAAAGAGTGAAGAGGCAAAGGCACCCAGGAAAAATGATGAACCTGCTGCCAGAGCTGAGAAGAAAGCTGAGGCTTATGTTCAGGCAAGGGAAGTGCGCCCCCAGAAGGAAGCACCTGCACAGAAAGAGGAGGCTCCTGAAGAGGTTGCAGACGGTGACAACGCCGGCGGTATCCTTGAAGTCATGCAGGATGGCTACGGCTTTATCAGATGTGAGAATTATCTTCCCGGTGAGAATGATGTATATGTTGCACCGAGCCTTATCAGGAAGTTCAACTTAAAGACAGGAGATATCTTAAGGGGCGGCTGCAGAGCCAAGAAGGAGACCGATAAGTTTGCGGCTCTCATAAGGCTTGATACAGTCAATGGCTACAAGCCCGAGGTTGCAATGGGAAGATGGGATTTTGAGAAGATGACACCTGTTTTCCCCAACAGCAGGATCAGACTTGAGCAGCCCGGCTGCAGCGTTGCCATGAGGATAATGGATCTTATCAGCCCCATCGGTAAGGGACAGAGAGGTATGATCGTATCTCCTCCCAAGGCCGGTAAGACTACGCTTCTTAAGGAAGTTGCCAAGTCAATCCTCAAGAACAGCTCAGACATACATCTGATCATCCTTCTTATCGATGAGAGACCTGAGGAAGTTACAGATATCAAGGAAGATGTTGAGGGACCCAACTCAGAGGTTATCTACTCTACCTTCGATGAGCTCCCCGAGCACCACAAGAGGGTTGCCGAGATGGTTATCGAGAGGGCAAAGCGTCTTGTTGAGCACGGCAAGGATGTGGTAATCCTTCTTGATTCGATCACAAGGCTCACAAGGGCATACAATATCGTAGTTCCTCCTTCAGGAAGAACACTTTCAGGTGGTCTTGACCCGGCTGCTCTCCATATGCCCAAGAGATTCTTCGGAGCAGCAAGGAACATGAGAGAGGGCGGAAGCCTTACAATACTTGCAACAGCACTTATTGAGACCGGTTCCAAGATGGACGACGTCATCTATGAGGAGTTCAAGGGCACAGGTAACATGGAAATGGTTCTTGACAGGAAACTCCAGGAGAAGAGAATCTTCCCTGCCATCAACATTCCCAAGTCCAGCACCAGAAGAGAGGATCTTCTTCTTACTCCCGAGGAACTTGCTGCCATCAACAGCCTCAGAAAGGGCTTTAACAGCATGAAGGCCGATGAAGCAGTTGATCAGTGCATCAACCTCTTTAGCAAGACCCGCAACAATATGGAATTTGTCCGCATGGTCGAGAAACAGATGCGCTTCTGATAAGCCAGAATACAGGTGATATGTAACCCCTTTTTCCGGACAACCGGAGAAAGGGGTTTTTTATGCATAAAACGCACATTTTTAAGGTGTAAATATTGTTTATATTTTTTTATAATTCGTTATATGTCCCTTAGATCCAGAAGGTTATCAAGTTCGATGGCCTTTTGGGCGGCGCGTTCGTCTTTGCGGGCCTGCCTTAAGGTGGTTCTCTCTACGTGTTCTAGATTACCCGGATCAAGCGGATTGCCTGATGGCTTCTGATTTGAAGATATAGTGATCATCGCAGGTCTGTCCGGAAGTTCGTCCTTTGCGATATCTTCCTCCAGTTCCATTGCCTGTTGCTTTTCCGAAATCTTAGGATTCAGAACGGTCTCAGGAATCTCATCCAGCTTTGTGTGCTGTTCCTGTTTCTTGGAAGAGAGAAGACCGATCAGGTCCACATTCAGATTGGATATGCTGCAGCCGACAGCTCTTTTGCCCTGGACTTCAAAGTTCCTGACGACAACGGTAGATATCTCGTAGTTGTGGAGAGTGGCTCCGTATCTGAACATGACATCCAGTCTGTCACCCACTTTCAGGGAAGTATTGTTGTCGAGAACAAGGGAGATGCCGCGCATGGAGATGTCGTAGACGATACAGTTCTTGAGGTCCATATTGTTGCCGTTGACGGACATAAGTCCAAGTTTTTCGATGTAGAATCTCTCGGCTTTTCTGGTGTTTTCAGGTTCAAGCTTTGAGGAACTCTTTATGAGATGGAAGATTCCGTATCTGGTCTTGACGGGTGTGATGGTTGTTGACATGAACTTGTACACGCGGCCATCCCTTTTGTTGAGAATCGAAACGTTTGACGGCTCAAGGAACTGCATGTATTTGCCAAAGTACTCCATGGGCTTGACCAGGAGACCTGCCTTCACACCAAAGACTGCCTCAGTCATAAGAACGATGCTGTGTCCGGATATGGCAGCATGGATCTTGACCTCTGAACCATTTGAAATCTCACTGACTTTCATCAGATGATACCCCCATCATTAGTAGTTTTTCTGTTAAAAGAATACTTTTATCCTCAACATCATGATATACTACACTAGAGAAAAAATCCAGCAACCGGAGAGTATCATGATAAGAGAAAACATTGAAATTGTAGAAAAAAATATTGAAGAAGCCTGCAAAAGAGCAGGGCGCGACAGAAGTGAGGTTACTCTTATAGCCGTAAGTAAGACCAAGCCCGTATCCGACATAAGACAGGCTATGGAATGCGGGATGAGAGTGTTTGGTGAGAACAAGGTCCAGGAGATCAGGGAAAAGACAGAAGAGATCAAAGAAGATGTCTCTTTTCATATGATCGGTCACCTCCAGGCCAACAAGGTCAAGTACCTGCCCGGGAAGGTCGTCATGATCCATTCTGTGGACAACGTCAAGCTCGCGCAGGAGATCGAGAAGCAGTTTGCCAAAAACAACATGACTATAGATGTTCTCATAGAGGTAAACATGGCAGGTGAGGACAGCAAATTCGGCCTCTCACCTTCCGATGCACCTGCATTTGTAAAAGAGATTAGCGCGCTTCCTCATCTCAATATCAGGGGACTTATGACCATAGCTCCTTATACGGAAGATCCGGAGAGCAACCGCATATACTTCAGGGGACTTAAAAAGCTTCTTGAAGACATCAATGCAATGGGTATCGATGGTGTACATATGGACACTCTGTCCATGGGTATGACAGGTGACTATGAGGTGGCAATAGAAGAGGGCGCAACCTTTGTCAGGGTCGGCACCGGGATATTCGGTGAGAGAAATTACGTAATTTAAGGAAGGATGGGCTTACCCAGGTTCCTGGGAAAAGACTAAATCACCATCCGGATTTCGATGTCGAGATAGTAGTTATCGCCTGGAATTGCATATCCTAAAGGATTACCACCACTTTTTCATTTTTTCTTATTTTAGGTGGTACTATTGGCTTTGTCTCAATGTTTTTTACCCTAGGAGATACCACCGCTTTTTCATTTTATCTTATTTTAGGTGGTACTATCGGCTTTGTCACAATGTTTTTTACCATAGGAGGTACCACCGCTATTTCATTTTTTCTTATTTTAGGAGGTACTATCGGCTTTGTCACAATGTTTTTTACCCTAGGAGATACCACCACTTTTTCATTTTTTCTTGTTTTAGGTGGTACTATCGGCTTTGTCTCAGTGTTTTTTACCCTAGGAGGTACCACCGCTTTTTCATTTTATCTTATTTTAGGTGGTACTATCGGGTCTGTCTCAAGTTTTTTTTCCTAAAGAAGTACCACCACATTTCCACTATTCACTATTTTAGGTGGTAATATTGGCTCTGTCATAGGTTTTTCGCCTAGATTGGTACCATTCGCGTTTTTTTCATATCATTTGCTGCAGAGTGTCGCGTTCCCTGGCCGCGCCGGCAGGAAAGTTACATAAATATTATCTGCATTCCCCGTTTAAGTGCCAAAAAGCAAGAATAAATCCGCGGGCAAGGTACAGTACGCTGAGCGAATGCTCGGGCAGTCCTTGACTGCGGATTTATTTATGCTTCAAAACATTTGACCGGGGAAGGTCAGGATGTACGCTGCGTGAATCAGTCCAGCCTAAACACCTGCTTCATCTGCTTCTGGGCGC
>CAMNOS010000205.1 GCA_946546925.1 uncultured Butyrivibrio sp. | reverse complement strand
GTGCTCTGTCATTTCTTTTTTAAGTTTCTTAACATTCAGGAAATTCACGCTGGTCTGACCGATGACCTGGATCATCATCCAGGCCTTCATCTCGGCGGCGAATCTCTGATCTTTACTATCCGATGTCATTTATCGCTCCTCAAAATCATTTCAAAACGTATAAGGGGTTTCAATCTGCTGCTCTTGCAGCCAGACGCTTACAGCAGGTCAAGAAGTCCCTGAATTCCGTACTTCTCATATATGCCCTTGTAATATGAAACCTCATTTTTAATTATGGAATCTATCTGGCGCATTCCCAGAAGCTCCACAGGTGCCTTGTCGTCTGTCATGATGTGACCGGTCTTGCGGTAATTGACACTTGTCTCTGAAACTCTCTGCATCATGCCGCGAAGCGTTTCATTGTCCTCCATGGCTGTGTTGGTCGTAAGTCTTGTCATGAAGTCGCCTGCATCTGTCGCGAACAGTTCTCTGTTGGTGGCACCCGGAACTTTGACAGTAACTACGTTATCAAAAACTGAAGCTATGGTATCAGCCAGATATGTATTGATGGAAGCATCGTCAAACAGCGAAGCCTCAGAGGCTGTGCTGCTTCCCGGTGCTGGGTCCTCTTCGCTGTACATATTCATGTTTACTACCATTATTCCGCCGGGAGCAAGATGCTCTTTTACCATAGTAAAGAACTCCCTTGAGGACATCTGAAACGGTATCGTGATGTCCTGATAGGCATCAACCATGATCACATCGTAGAGCCCGTCAATAGCTGCAAGATAGGCTCTTCCGTCATAGGTTGTGACAGGAGTCTCTTTGGGAAGTTCAAAGTACCTGTGGGCAAGATCGGTTATTTTGTCGTCGATCTCAACGCCTTCCACGTTGATGTTGTCAAAATATCTTGAAAGCTGGGTAGCATATGTTCCCGATCCCATGCCCAGGATCAGCAGATCAAGGTCTTCACCTGCCGCTTCCTTCTCCTTGATGCCCGCCATATACGTCGCAGCCATGGCATAGTCGTAGTACATGCCTGTCAGTGCGGCATCCTTCATCAGGATCGACTGAACCCCGAAGAGAACATTGGTCGAGAGTATCACGCTGTCATCTGTCTCCTTGACCTGGAGATAGTTGTAAACCGACTCTCCCTCAAAGGTCAGATCCTTCTCCCAGAAGGCAAAACTCGTGCTATGGCCAAGGATGACGCACAGGATAAAGATAAGAGCTCCTGCTATGATGCGGTTTCTGTCAGCCTTGGCTGATGATTTTTTTGGCGCTTGTCCCTCACCCTTCTGAGCGCTCCCCTCACTTTCTAACGGGCTCACAAAATACAGAATCGAGAGAGCCAGGAGTATTCCGGAAAAAATGAGAAAGGTTATCGAAGTCCCAACTGCGGGGATCGTGACAAACGTCGGCACAAAGGTTCCGATGATGCTTCCCACTGTGTTGTAAGCACCTAAGGTTCCGATGATCCTGCCGTTGTCCTCAAGCGAATCCGTTGTGTATTTGGCAAGGCTCGGAGTCACGGTTCCCAGAAGAAAAAGCGGGAAAACAAACACCACCATGCATGCAGCAAACGCTGCGATTATCAGGAAGTTGCTGTTTACGGCAAATATCAGCACCGCTGAGATTCCAAGGATTATGTACTTGCCGACAACCGGGATTGCTGCGATCCAGATTGCTGCGATAAGTATCCTTCTGTACAGCCCCGCAGGATCCGGATCCTTATCAGCCTTCCTCCCGCCGTAGATGTTGCCAAGAGCCATGGCTATCATGATGGTCCCTATTATGATGGTCCAGACTATCTGCGACGAGCTGAAGTAGGGCGCAAGGAGCCTCGACGCTCCCAGTTCCACGGCCATCACAGACATTCCTGCAAAAAACTCCGTCAGATATAAAAACAGCTTGTTTGATAGTATCTTTTTTCTGTTCAAAATATATTCCATCCCTTCGTTATAAATGTACAGTCAAGCTATTTTATAACGCACAAAGCATTGTTTTCAATATGTTATTACCTTACCTGCAACGTAAATGTTGTCTTCTTGCATCTCCTTACCTTTAGCATCCACAGTCAGAGCTTCTGTCTGCTCAGCTGCATAAGCAACAGGTGAAAACATACCGGACGATATCAGCACTGTTCCACACAAAAGTGCTGCCAACACTCTTTTCAGTCATAGATGTGCATCATCCCATTGAGCTCAAGGGCGGGATATCCCTTCTCCTGTCCGAGTGCTATGACATCCCTTGGATTCTCAGCATGGAAGGTGGCAACTCCGTAGGAGAACTGCACAAGTTCAATACCATACGTATCGGCAATCTCTTTGGCCTCCTCCTCGGTATCGCACAGGCACAGAAGCTCCTCTCCGGGCATGACCTCGTCATTAAGGACAGGTTCGCCTTCTGTAATCGCATCTACAAGTGCCTCACCTTCACCAGTCTCTTCCTGCAGCGGTTTCTGTGCTGCAGGATCAGGTATCTGTGTCTGTGCACTTCCGCAGGCTGTGATACAGAGAGCCATACACAAAGCTGTCATTATAAACTTATAACAATTATGCTTTCTACTCATCATATTACCTTTATCAGATATACTTTTTTCTTTCCTGTCCCATCAAGTGCCTGAATTGTGATTTTAACTGTTCCTTTTTTCCTGGCAGTGACTGCCAGCATATAGCCGCCATCCTGCGCTTCGTACTTCTTATCATATGTAACTGTTGCCGAAGCAATATCCGGATTACTGCTTGTAACTGCAAAAGAATAATCTATAAATCCATCAGTACGCACAGAACCGCAGCAATACACTCCAACACCATTAGTAGTTATATCGATCAGTGAAGCGTCAAATGGCCTTAACGTTCCCTGACTGTCATAGTTTCTTACCTGTAAGCTTGTTGTCGGAAGGACAGATCTGAATATTGCAGTGTCTTTATAACCGGTTCCGTCAGTCGTTGTGACAGTAAGTCTGAGCGCCATGTAATAATCATTCTGAAGCTCATCGTCAGTAACGTTTGTTATGCCGGCTTTTTTCAGCTGCGCGCGGTATGCAGATTTGCTTTTGACAGAAACCTTACCTCCGGAATATGTCATACAGAATTTAGTTTTTCTAAATATCTCCTGATTCTTTTCAGGATAAGGAATAAAACTTTCGTCCTTGGCAATCAGGCCATATTCATACTCAGTCTTTGTCCCGGTCACTGTAGGTTTTCCGTAAGCATCTCCCACCTTGACAGATACAGGCATACTCACTCCATATCCAAGATACAGTATTTTTTCTGCTATCATATTTTTGTTAATGCTCTGGGCCACACTCTTTCCGGCAGTAATGAACACGCCCGAAGCCGGAGTGATGACAGTCACCTTGAGCGTAGCCTTTTTCTTGGATCCGTCATCTGCCATGCAGGTTATTGTTGCAGTTCCGGGTTTCCTGGCAACAACAGCAGTTTTGCCACCATCTTCCACAATCTCAGCGACTTTGGTGTTACTGCTGCTCCATACTACGCCTGTATTATTATGGAGTTTACTTCCTGATGTGATAAGAGAGTGAAGTAGAAGCACTCGTTCATCATCTATGTTCTGGTCTTCTCCGTCTTCATCCACACTTGCTATATTAGTGTCGTAGAGCCTGAAAGCCGTCAGTGAACCATCGCTGTACTTAGGAATGCGCACCGGATCCTCTGAATCAGTATCTCCTGTAACTGTTACTTTTGATACCTTCAGAGCAGTTGTTGTAAATGTTGCAATTCCCTGCGCCCCATTTCCGTCCTTAGACTCTGCTATTACATCAAACTCTTTTCCCGCAGGATCGCTGCTATCTACAGTGACAACACCTGAAGCATTGACACTTACTCCGCTGCCTGAAGGATTTATCGTCCAGCTGACCTTCTTATCAGTAGCATCAGCCGGAAGGACAGATGCCTTAAACGTTGCCTTACTCCCCGCTGCGATCAGCGACTGCCCGGTAACTTCAACAGACTGCGAGAGTGTGACAACTCTGACCGTGATCGACGCAGATTTCTTGGAGCCATCATCTGCTGTTGCAGTAATCTTGCAAGTGCCTCTGCCGACAGCCCTGAAGTAC
>CAMNOS010000204.1 GCA_946546925.1 uncultured Butyrivibrio sp. | reverse complement strand
TGTACAATGAGCATCTTCTTACAACACAGGATGGCGGAATGGGATTTATTGCACCCATGGCCCTTGCCGCGATACCTCAGGAGAAACGACCGGCTTCATGTTTGCACTGTCACAGCTGTGAACAGGTATGTCCTCAGACCATCAAGATTTCAGATATGATGTCTGATTTCGTAGAAAAAATAGGCTGATAGCTGAGGAGATCGCTCATGAAATACAGAGAAAACAAAAGAACCGGGGATAAGGTCAGTGAAATCGGCTTTGGCTCAGCTTATATATTTGAGGTTGGGACAAGTGCGGCAGTTGAAACCCTTCGCCATGCTTACGAAGGCGGAATAAACAGCTTAATGATCTAAAGACCGATTATATAGATTATGGTTTTATTCATTGTCAGGACGAGGAAGCTGATTGGGAAACATATCAGAAAAATGGCATCTATGAATATATCCTCAAGATGAAGGATGAGGGAGTTGTAAAACATATAGGACTGTCATCTCATACCCCATCTGTTATCCACAGGATTATGGATGACGTAGAGATAGATATGCTTATGTTTGCAATAAATCCAGCCTATGACTATGGACACGGCGATTACGCTCATGGAGAGGTAGACGAAAGAGCAGAGGTTTATAAGCGCTGTGAGAAGGATGGTGTAGGTATAACAGTAATGAAACCTTTTTCGGGTGGACAATTGCTTGATGCTAAGCAGTCTCCATTTGGTAAAGCTCTTACTCCTTTTCAGTGCATCAGATATTGCCTTGATAAACCAGGGGTACTATCTGTACTTCCAGGAGCTCAGAGTGTTTCAGAAGTAGATGAGCTCTTATCTTATTACAATCGAACTGAGGAAGAACTTGATTATTCTGTAATCAGTTCATTTGCTCCACCACAGGCAAATGGGAAGTGTGTATATTGTAACCACTGCAAACCTTGTCCGGTCGGTATAGATATAGGACTTGTGAACAAGTATTATGACCTTGCAAGGGTAGGTGATGCTTTAGCGATAGAGCATTACAAGACCCTGGAAAAGAATGCTTCAGACTGCATTTCATGTGGCCACTGTGACAGCAGGTGTCCATTTGGAGTTAAACAGAGTTTGAGAATGCAGGAAATCAATGCATATATGGATTACTGAAAGTTTAGCAGGACACTTTTCTTGAATATGGAACTTATTGAGGGTAAAATATATTCCGATGTATTAAACCCAAAATATGGAGGAAAAGGATATGAAAATTTGTGCTAATTGCGGGGCTCAGCTCCCTGATGACGCAGCTTTCTGCAACAACTGCGGAAGTGCGCTGACCGATGGCAATACCGGCAGCGCATCACCTGAAACACCGGCAGTACCTTTAAATCCTGTGACACCTGTTGCTGACCAGGCAGTACAGGGTGACCAGCAGGCTGTGGGTCAGCCCAATCTGCAGCAGAACTATCAGCAGTATGGTCAGGCACCATACCAGCAGCCACAGTATCAGCAGCCTTACATGGCCTATGATCCCAACGATCACACGAGCGAGTTTGATCCACAGGACATCGCAGAGAACAGGCTTTTTGCAGTTCTTCCTTACCTGTTTTCAAGCCTCATGGGAATCATTGTTGGCATCTATCTTAAGGACTCTGCTTTTGTGAAGTTCCATATCAGGAATTCGATAAGACTTGATATCGCTGTGATACTGACATTGCTTCTTTGCATAATTCCTTTCCTTGGATGGATAGCAGCAGCTATCTGCGGACTTGTACTTAGCGTGGTTAAGATAATCGCCATAGTATGGGTGTTCCAGGGTAAGGCCAAAGATCTTCCCATCATAAGCGCCATAGGATTTTTGAAATGATCAGGAAATGATTAATGAAATAAAAACTGCGACTTCCCCATTGGGGACAGCCGCAGTTTTTCTGTATATAGGAATGTGATGTTTAAAGGCTTCAGTCATTATTTCTGCCAAGACCATCAAGCTTAAGCTCTACAAAGTCTTCAATTCTGACAGGTTTAGAGTAGAGATAACCCTGAAGGGTGGAAGCGCCGTATTCCCTGAGCACATCTCGCATGCTTTTCGTCTCTATTCCCTCGACCGTGGATCTGACGCCAAGGTTTCTTGCGCACTCCAGAATTGCCTTTACGACGTGCTGTTTCTCTTTTTTGTTCTCGATATCAAGTACAAAAGAGCGGTCGATCTTAATTGTGTCTATTGGCAGATTGATAAGGAGCTCCATGGCCGAAAACCCTGTTCCGAAATCATCCAGTGCCACTCTTATGCCATGGGACTTAAGGAAGATTATCTCATTTCTCAGAAATTCCAGATCCATGAAACGACATCTCTCTGTAAGCTCCAGACACAGATTCCCGGACGGGAAGTCAATTTCGTCGAGGATACTCAAAAGATCGTTCCTGAAGCACTGCTTGTCAATCTGGATATAAGATACATTTATGTTGAGAATCAGGGATGGATTGTCCTTAAGAACATATTCTTTCCAGGTTCTCATCGCTGTCCTGAATATCCATAGGCTCAGGTCATAGAAGAGAGGATCGTTTTCAAGCCAGGCGATAAACTTATTCGGGGGAACATTTCCATATGGCTCAAGTTCCCATCTGACAAGTGCCTCGCTGCCTAAAAGGGTATCGTCGACGGATGAAACAATGGGCTGGAAGCACAGATAAAAGCCCTCAAAGTTGTTGTTGATACAGTTCCTTAAGGCATTGATGATAACGATTTTGTCGTGGCTGTCGGTTCCAAGGCTGTCAAAGGGAATAAGTTCACCGTGCTTTTCATATATTGATTCATCCAGGCCCATGAGACCGCTGGAAAATACGGTGTGCTCATCAATCTCAAAGTTATCTACATGGGCGCAGCTCCCGGCTAAGTTTACCGAAATGGGAGTGCCGTCTATTGTTATTGAGTGCCTGGCAAAATCAGACAGCTCTTCATATATGTCTTTTATTTTCTGGCTGTCAAAGACAGTTGATACGAGGGCAAACTTGGTGCCGCCTGCATGGAAAACAGAGGCCTCTTTTACATCGAAGGACCCAGAACTCTTTACATATTCAAGAAGTCTTTCGCCAAAGAGCTTTAAGAGCTTGTTGCCGAATTCATATCCGTTTACATTGTTGATCTCAGTGAAGTTGCAAAGCCCGATGAAAAGGATGTAATATTCCTTTTTCTGAGCTTTCAGCTCTCTTAAGTGGCCAAGGAGCTTAAAGCGGGTAAAGAGATTTGTTATGTGGTCATATTCGCTTGCAACACCATGGTTTTCAATTGTTCCGGCAAAGTAAAGCGGATTGCCGTCATCATCTCTGATGACACGACCTTTGCAGGTGCAGGCTACATATTCGCCGGTCTTGTCCTTCGCCCTGTAGGTCATGTTGTGCTCGTCGGATTTTCCCTCCATTATGGCCTGGATCTGACCGTGATATTCTTCACGGTCAATGGGATGAATGTGCTCTTCCCAGATATCACCGGCGTTCTGCATGACTTCTCCGGGCAGACCAAATCTGTCCACGCAGTTTTTGGACCATCGGGAAATGCCTGTCTTTAGATCGGTCAGATATACATATCGGCCTTCCGATGAATTCGAAAAGGCTTCAAATACTTTGGTCAACAGATCGATATTGCTCAAATTACACCTTCTTCTAAAAAAATGAATTATTTCATGTTATGCCGCACTGCTTTTGGACATACGCAATAAAACGTGTATTTCTCACCATAATATCATTGTATAATTTTTGTATGGGCATTTCTACAATCACAGGATGCAATAATTATTAAAAGTTTATTATAAAAAACTTTATTTATTCTTCATAAATATAATGATGTCGTATTTTCGACAGCAGAATATTTCAATAAAGTCAAATTCTTATGAATTTCTTAAGATTTGCGGCAGAAATTCTTAAGATTGAGCCAAACCTGTTTACAAGGTATGTACTGTGTGTTAAGGTCAGTTTCGTTGGGAATGAAGTGAAGTAAGATTTATTTATCCGCTCCTGTCGGAGCAGTCGCAGTCAGGCCTTTCATCCAATTGGGCCCATTATTTTCTTCTGCGATTTCTTTCAAAACACCGAATATACAGGGATGTCTTTTGGCGATCTGCGCTCTTTCTGCGCGCTCTTTCTTCCTATCGG
>CAMNOS010000203.1 GCA_946546925.1 uncultured Butyrivibrio sp. | reverse complement strand
GAGATAAAAGAACTGAGATTAGAAAAAAAGCTTACACAACAGCAGGTTGCAGATTTGATTGGAATCTCGCTTAGATCATATAAATCATATGAAAACGATACGGATAAAGAGGGGACAATCAAATATGCCTACATTTTGGATAGACTTAAGGCATTGAATCCTATTGATGAAGAGCATGGTATTTTAGATATGGAATTTATCAAAGGCAAGTGTAAAGAAGTATTTGATGAATATCCTGTCCATTATTGCATTTTGTTTGGTTCTTATGCAAAGGGAAAAGCCAACGAGTCCAGTGATCTTGATTTTCTTATATCAACTGATATTAAGGGACTGAAATTTTATGGCCTTGTCGAGAAATTAAGAACGACATTGCATAAAAGAGTAGATGTCCTTAATTTGGATCAGCTTAAAGATAATCTGGAACTTACGAATGAAATATTAAGGGATGGTATTAGAATTTATGGATAATATTAAAAATGATCATTATTATCTTGAAAAGATAAAGAAAGATATCGCATTTATTGTAATTCACATGAAGGATGTAGATTTACAGGGACTAAATGAAAACGAAATCCTTCTTGATTCAATGCTCTTTAGAATGATTCAGATTTCTGAAAATGCTAAGAAGCTATCACTGGAGTATAAGGCTGAAAATAGTAAAATTCCGTGGGATGCAATGTCGGGGCTTAGAAATCGGATAGTACATGATTACGGAAATGTGGATCTTGAGATTGTGTATGAAACGCTCAAATACGATATTCCGGAGCTTATGGAGCAATTAAAAGACAACTAGATATAACGTTGTTTACAGGAAGGCTGTCACCGTGATATATGCAGCTTCAAAATAGCCCGTAACGGTGCGCATTACAGGGAATATCAAGGAATTTTAAGGAGCCAAAATAAATGATAAGAATTTTATTCGTCTGTCATGGCAACATCTGCCGCTCAACAATGGCGGAATTCATAATGAAAGACATAGTTAACAGGCAGGGGCTGTTGGAGCACTTCCACATTGAGTCAAGTGCTACGCATACAGATGAGATCTGGAATGGCGTGGGAAGTCCCGTGTATCCGCCGGCCAGAGCCAAGCTTAGGGAGAACGGTATCGGGACGCCGGACAATGAGCTGGGGGTAAGTGAAAAGAGAGCCCGGCTCACATCGAGAGCTGACTATGATAAGTTCGACTTCATAATCGGAATGGACAGTGCCAATATGAGAGACTTAAGGCGCATTTTTGGGGGCGATCCTGAGAATAAGCTGTATATGATGCTGGATTTTGCCGGAAGAAGTGGCGATGTGGCAGACCCCTGGTACACCGGCAACTTTGATGCCACATGGAGGGACTGCTCGGAAGGGTGCCACGGACTGTTCAGGCAGATTCTGACTGATGCAGGGTATGCCGGGGAACTTTCTGAGGCCGAGGGCGATGTGGACTGGGACGATGACTGCGGCGATACTGATTCTGGGCTTATACATGACGATTTTCCCAGAGGCTGATGACAGACGCAGTATCAGAGGCTGATGCCAGGCGCGGCATCGGAACTCGCATCAGGCGCGGCACTGGAACTGATGTGATGAAGCATAGAAGATAATTGCATAACAGGATAAATTGTGATAAGCTACTGATTATGTTTTTGGAAACTAATTCAAGAGAAACATTGTCAGTGGCTTATTTTGCACATGGTTTTGGAAACTATATGTTGAGAAAGCTGCGAAATGTCATATAGGGAGGAGAAACTGATGTCAGTACGAATAATAACGGATTCTGCAAGTGATATACCGCAGAGCACTGCAAAGGAGTGGGGGATAGATGTTATCCCGCTGAAGGTGAGATTTGGGGAGGAGGAGTTCCTTGATGGAGTGACACTCCCACCGCAGGAGTTCTACAAAAAGCTGGTGGAGACCGATGAGATACCCAAGACCAGTCAGATATCACCGTATGAATATACTCAGCACTTCAAAGCTGCGCTGGAAGCAGGGGATGAGGTTATCTACTTCTCACTCTCTGCGGGAGTTTCGGGATCTTATCAGAGCGCATGTATTGCAGCTGAGGATCTGGAAGGCGACGTGCACATTGTGGATACCAGGCAGTTCTGCATCTCGGAGTATATCATTGTTCAGAGGGCGGTTCAGCTTAGGGATCAGGGTATGAATGCCGCAGAGATAGTAGAGGCTATAAAAGAGGAGATGGACAGGGTTCATGTGATCTCAGTCTTTGACACCCTTGAATATCTGAAGCTTGGCGGAAGGCTCTCATCAGCAGCTGCTTTTGCCGGCAATCTTCTTATGATAAAGCCGGTCATAACTATTGAGGACGGTATGGTCAAGGTAATAGGTAAGGCCAGGGGATCCAGGAACAGTCACAACATGCTGATGGAGTTCGTCAGAAAGACCGGCGGAATTGATTTTGACAGACCTATCTGCCTTGCTTATTCGGGATTCAACGATGATGTGCTGAAAAAGTATGTTGAGGATTCGAGGATCCTCTATGAGGGACATGAGGACAAACTCCAGTATGCCAAAGTAGGTGCGACGATCGGAACTTATTCCGGTCCCGGAGCCATAGCACTCGCTTATTTTGAAAAGAGGTAAAAGGGCAGTAGCGTACCGGTTCACTCGTAGAAGACTTGGATCACCTGTCTGCGGATCAGCCTGCTATGTCTGAAAATCCCGACTATGCCCGTGTTCGTCACCGATCGACACATCGAATATATCATCGAAGGGTATCTTGGTACTCACTATCTGCAGGAGCCTTGCGGTCTCATCGAGCCTTGCCACCATTCCGGTGAGCTTTAGGTACTCGTCCTTGTGAAAATAGACGACGGTTATGATCATTCCTTTTTGGATAAGGTGCATCTTAAGATCGAGCTCTTTCAGAGATTCCTCTGAGAGTTCGATTTTTGGTACTATGATCTTTTCTTTTGCCGAAAGAGCTTCATCCAGGCCCTTTACTGCCTGAAAAGGAAGGAACTGTGCGGCTCTTTTGTCAGGTGGCATCTTTTGTCTAGCCATTGGCCTTGTGCCCTCCTATCTGCTCGTTGCGCTCTCTTGTCGTGGCGCCTTCTTCAAAATTCAGCCCCTTAAGTATGGCATTCTTGCCGAACTTGTTCTTGATCTCCAGGACTGCCTTCTGAACCCTGCGGTCTCTCTCGAGGTCCTCTGCGGGCATGAAGAAAGAATACTGCATATTCTCCTCGGGAACCACGTTGTTGCAGTATATGAACATCCGCCTTATCTCATAGGCAGGATTGACGATCTGTCTGTACAGTTCCGCTGCCTTGGGAATGAGCACAGATGAAGCGTTAGTCTCGGTGTCGAGGGAAAACGTCCCTCTGGTCATGGGGATGCCTGCACTGCCCGCATATCCCACATACAATGTAAAAGACTTGCTGACAAGTCCTTTGTCCACCATGTCCAGGCACATGATATCCATCATCTCCTTGGCAATTATGAGGCCCTTCTCAAAGCTGTAATCACACATGAGGACCTGACCCTGGGTGAGGGAGTGCGTCTGACTCCTGTATGACTTGATATCTCTCATGGTGACGCTCTCCCGGCCCCAGGCGTGATCTATGAGAAGCTCTGCGTTGACACCCAGCAGCCGGTAGAGCAGGTTCTCGTCGCCGTTTGCTATCTGGCGCATGGTGGTCATCCCGTAGGTTTCAAGCTTTCTGGATATACCAGCGCCTACTCGCCAGAAATCTGTGAGGGGGCGGTGATCCCAGAGAGTTTCTATGTATTTCTTCTCATCAAGTTCCCCGATAAAATCCGGCGAGTGCTTGGCTGTGATGTCCAGAGCAACCTTGGTCAGGTAGAGGTTGGTACCGATGCCGCAGGTGGCTCTGATGTGGAGCGTGTCATATATGTCCTTCATGATGCGCTGTCCGAGCTGCCTTGCACTCATCTGATACAGGTTCAGGTAGTCGGTAACATCCATGAAAGCTTCGTCCACGGAGTAGACGTGTATGTCATCCTTGGAAATATACTTGAGATAGATTGCGTAGACCTCTGCAGAATAGTCTATGTACAGCTGCATCCTCGGAACTGCCATTATGTAATCTATATTGTCAGGAATCTCAAAGACTCTGCATCTGTTCCTGACTCCAAGTGCCTTCATGGAAGGGGAAACCGCAAGACAAATAGTCTTGTCGGACCTCTC
>CAMNOS010000202.1 GCA_946546925.1 uncultured Butyrivibrio sp. | reverse complement strand
CCACTACACCACAAAATAAAATGTAAAGGAGTGATATATATGTTGATGCCTATGTTATGGAGTAACAATGATATTTTTGATGAGATGGACGATTTCTTCAATGACGGGTTCTTTGGAGGAAACTACAGGATGCCAAGAGATAGAAGGCAGCTTGACCAGACAACCGGTCTGATGAGGACGGATGTAATTGAGAAGGAAGATTCATATCAGCTTGAGGCAGAGCTTCCTGGATTTAACAAGGAAGATATCAAGATCGACCTCAAGGATGACACGCTTACAATCAGTGCTTCACACAACGAGAACAATGATGAGAAGGATAAGGACGGCAAGTATATCCGCCGTGAGAGAAGAAGCTCATCCTACCAGAGATCGTTCCATGTTGAGGGACTCAAGCCTGAGGATATCATAGCTCAGTACAGGAACGGCGTTCTTACTGTTAATCTTCCAAAGAAGGAAGCAGTAGAGCAGAAGGAAGAGCCTGTCAGGATTGAAGTCAAGGACTGATCAGGTGACTAATGGCCAGACGGCGTAAATCGCCTAAAATAATAAAAGGTCGCCAAGGGTAAGCTTATAAAGAAAGTTTACCCATGGCGACTTTTTTATTATTAACGCACAAATTCATTTGTATAGAATATGTTTTTCCCCTGTGTTACAATATCATTACAGCCAAAGCGCAGGTACTGCGCGGCGAATATTGTATTTACAAGGAAAGGGGATTTCATCATGGCAAATTTGGATCCAAGAACAGCAGAACTTAAGGGAACTGAGACTGAAAAGAATCTGATGGCGGCTTTTGCAGGGGAGTCAGAGGCAAGAAACAAGTACACATACTTTGCTTCCAAGGCCAAGAAAGACGGCTATGTACAGATTGGCCAGATCTTTGAGGCTACAGCAGCCAATGAGAAAGAACACGCCAAACTCTGGTACAAGATCCTGTCAGGCATCGGAACGACAGTTGACAACCTGAACGCAGCAGCTGACGGCGAGGCTTATGAATGGAAGGAGATGTATCCCTCTTTCGCTAAGAAAGCCCGTGAGGAAGGTTTTGATGATATAGCAGAGCTCTTTGAGCAGGTAGCTGCCATCGAGAAAGAACATGAAGAGCGCTACAGAAAGCTTCTTAAGAATATCGAGGACGGCATCGTATTTTCAGCCGATGGCGACACCATCTGGGAATGCTCGAACTGTGGTCACATCGTGGTTGGCCCCAAGGCTCCCGAAGTTTGTCCTGTCTGCAACCATCCTCAGGCATATTTCATGAAAAAAGCTCAGAACTATTGATAACCCGCTTTAAAGGCATAATAAAGGCTGCCCTCATATCAACGAGGGCAGCCTTTTGTGTGTGGTATAGACCCGCGACTCATATAAGAGTCAATTGATCTGTTCTGATAATACTCTATCTGGCTCCTGCCCATGTCAGTCCATAGAGCTGTTCCATGAGCTTTCTCAGTTCATCCTTCATACGGTTGCAGGCTGAAGCCTCATCGACAAAGTTCAGGGTGCCGATTTTCTCCTTCTTGTCCTGGAAATACACTGCCCAACCGTTCTCTGTCTTGTCAAGGCATATCCTGTTCTTGTGAGATCCGCCAATCTTGTACAGTTTGGAAGGAACCAGATGCTCCTTTAAATACTTCTTAAGCTCCTGTGTATTCATACCGTCTCCTCACATGTAGTTTTCATTACTACATATAATATATCACGTTACTACATGCTTTTCAAGAGCTTCAATACCATTATTATTCACAGATTTTCCGTATCAATTGGTCTCATGCCCCGGCAGCGGCAGAGAGGCGTTGCCCGGTGCCTTGGCGTCATAAGCGGCTGTAGACTATTTTCTCAGCCATATCTGCAGCTGCAGACTCACCAAGGTATTCTTCTATGATCGCCAGTCCGAAGGCAATGGCAGTTCCCATGCCGCGGCTGGTTATGAAGTTGCCGTCCTTTGTAACCTCGCCCATCTGTACGTCTGCTCCGAGAAGGTCACTTTCCCTGCCGGGGTAGCAGCAGGCTTTTTTGCCCTCAAGAAGTCCCATCTTGCCGTAAACAGTGGGAGCGGCGCATATTGCGGCAAGTTTTTTGCCCTCATCTGCAAACTCACGGATCCTTGTTTTGAGCAGCTCGCAGTTGTCAAGGTTTGTGGTCCCGGGCATACCTCCGGGCAGAATGATCATATCAATATTGTCAAAATCCACATCTTTGAGGAGTTCGTCAGCCTCGACGGAGATCCTGTGGGATCCGATGACCGTTCTTCCCTCCATAATTGAAACCATCGTGATGCCGATACTCGCGCGGCGCAAAAGATCAACTACTGTCAGCGCCTCAATCTCTTCAAAACCATCTGCAAGAAAAATAGCTGTTTTAATCATATAACTCCCTCCCTTAGGACAATCTACTGTTTTCATCACTTGCTTTATACTATCATTAAAAATATAGAGCATATCATTTGGATTTTCAATTGGGGCTGTGACGTAATCTACTTGAAGACGCCTGTGTCTGCTAATATAATGATGACAGGGGCAAAAGCAATGATGCGCTTATGCCTGCATAAGTTGCACCAATACTTGCGGGTTTGAAGTTATGTAAAGTCAGGAGGGATCATGGCTGGACTTTTTAGTATCTTATTCTATGTATTCGTGTTTTGGGGAGTGATATCAGCAATTAAGAAGAGAAGCACAGGTAAGTTTGGACCGACAGGCAGCGGCGCAGGGGCAAACGCTTCAGGCGGGATTGGAACCGGCAGCGGAATGGGAGGAACTTATGAGAGCTATTCCGGCGGCAGGACCCACAATACAGGTTCCGGTTCGATGCCTCACAAACATGAGACCGGGAAATACCACAACGCTGCGCCGGGAACGATACCTCACTCTCATAAGGAGAAGAAATTTCACAGCACCGAGTCAGGATCCATGTTCAGAAAGCGCGAGAGTGGCAAGTTCCACAGTACAGAATCGGGGTCGATGGCACATGACCGCGGCACCGGCAAGTACAGATCGATGGCTGACGCATCACAGCTCCCTCCGGGATACATCCTTCTGAACGGAGAGCCTGTACGTGTCGCTGATCTGGAGGGAAAGTAAATCATTTCGGGAGATAATAACAAATGGGTATTGAAATAGAAAAGAAGTTTCTGGTCAAAGATCTGCCTCAGGATCTGGAAAAGTATCCCTGCCATATAATCGAGCAGGGATATCTTAATGTAAGCCCCGCAATCCGCGTAAGGCGCGAGGATGATTCTTTTTATATGACCTACAAAGGGAAAAGAAACAGCGACGAAACTATAGGGCAGACAGAGTACAACCTTCCCCTTGACGAGGAGGCGTACCTTCATCTGTCAGCGAAAGCAGACGGCAATATTATAAGAAAAAAGAGATATCTGATACCCTTAAATGCCGATGCCTTCGACGAGAAAACAGCAGGATCCTTCGAAGAACTTTCAGAAGCACTGAGGCAAAAGAGTATCATCATAGAGCTGGACGTGTTTAAGGCGCCGTTTGAAGGAAGAATCCTGGCAGAAGTCGAGTTTCCATCTGAGCGCGCAGCTGCCGCCTACAGGCCCGCAGAGTGGTTTCTTGAGGATGTCACAGGTGACTATCATTACAGCAATGCATATATGAGTACGGAGAAGCTGTGACGTTTTGTGGTTAATTTTTTTCTGAAAAAAATTATAAAATATCTCTAAAGTTTTTTTCGCGGTCTCCGATATACATAACGACGGAACGAAATGGTTTGATGAAAAAACCTGAGAAATGTACGGAAACATGCGATTCTATCAACCTTATTTCAAACAGACCCGGGTGTATTTTTATCCTCTTTAGTCCTGAAGATTTCGGGGGGATTTTTTCAGAATCAGACTAAAGTAATGGAAACTTCTACCGATAAATGTAGTAGAAAGTACAAAATACTCCAGGGAAGGAGGAAAAGATATGCGAATAGAAGCATACAGTCAGGTTCAGCAGATTTACTCAAATAACAAAGTAAGTAAGATGCAGCCGGCAAAGAAGACAAATGACGTAAGGGATACTGTATCATTTTCTTCTATAGGCAAAGATATCCAGGTTGCAAAACAGGCTGTAAACGCTGCCCCCGATGTCAGGGAAGATGTCGTTGCATCGTTAAAAGCTGCTATTAAAAACGGTACTTATGATGTGAGTGGAGAGGCTTTTGCTGATAAGTT
>CAMNOS010000201.1 GCA_946546925.1 uncultured Butyrivibrio sp. | reverse complement strand
GAAAGAGAAAACGGATCTGTGATAACACCGTTCTCTGATCTCTTAACCTTGTCAACTTCCTCGGCCTGAGCCTCAATTGACATGTTCTTGTGGATGATTCCGATTCCGCCCTGTCTGGCCATTGCAATAGCCATCCTGTGCTCGGTTACAGTATCCATTCCCGCACTCATCATGGGAATGTTGAGTTTGATCTTCTGTGTGAGATATGTGCTCACGTCAACCTGATTAGGTATTACCTGCGAATAAGCAGGCACCAAAAGTACGTCGTCAAAAGTAATTCCTTCGCCAATAATCTGTCCCATTTTTCTCCCCTTTAATCCATGAAAACTTTTCTAGGTGCTACACTCTTAACTGCGTTTACAAATTCGGTCGTGGGCTCAAATACCACCCTCTCCTTGCCGTCATATATAAATGTATAGGTGGGATCAGGCTGTCTGCCCTTCTCCCTGGCTGAATAATCAATCTCTTTGTAGGATTTGTTCTTGTACTCATCAAGGTGATATGAGCGGCTCGGAGCAAGAACTTCCAGCTTGTCAACTTCATATTTGGCAACATTCTTGCGCCTGCTCTTGTTAAGTATCTTGTCCACTGTGATCTCTCTGTCACAGTACTGATACTCAAACTCAATATTGGCATTAAGTGAAAGGAAATAATACGCAACTCCTGCAGCTACGCAAAGGATAAGACCCACAATTCCAAGAGCAAAAAGTGAAGATAGAAAGAAGATTACCGCAAGAACCAGGCAGACAAGACTCAAAGCCTTAACAAGAGGCGAAGCTTTGCTCTCAACCAGGCATTCAACATAACTGTTATCACTAACCATTACTGATTTCTCCTCCTAAGTATCGATATAATTTTATCGACTATCTTATCTTACTTCCGGCAATCTTTCAAGGCTTTTTCGCCACATTTCTATTATATATGGTTTGATAACAAAAAACACTTACATTTTTGTAAAAAGTAAAGCCGGCGAGCCTAGTACTCACCGACTTTTTCATAGAAAATATCGATCATAAGCTGCATCAGAGCGTCATCATCTGGATAGAACTCCTCAAAATAGGGTCCGACAGTCGTTACGCCCTCCATGGTATAAAAGCTTTTGCTGTCAAAATCGTACCCGGAAGTCGCAGTTGAGAGAAAGAATACCTCCTGAGCTGATATATCCGTTATCATCTGCTTCCTGACCGCATCATAGAGGGATGTAAGAAGAAGCGGATTATCCCTGACGATCGATCTGGCCTTTTTGACAAAAGCCCCGAGATACTCCTTGTGCCTCTGCTGACGTAGATCAGCCGACCCTGCATTGGTCACGTCCCTTTCATGCAGATAGGCAAAGGCCATATCTCCCATAAGATGGACCGTCTCACCTTTTTTAAAAGAATATCCTTCCGCCTCGAAATCATAAGCCGGCGTCACATCCACTCCGCCGACAGAGTCATTGATCGCAGGTATGGCGCTCATGTTGATCGCTGCATAGCCGTGGATAGGCAGAGAATAAAAGAGTTTGCTCACGGCTTTCTTCTGAAGCTCGCAGGATCCCTCAACACCATCCCCAAAGCCGTGCTGTACAGCGATCTGTGCCTTCCTTGTCATGAGATAATTGCCATACTCGTCATATATGTCCACATCAGTCATGGTATTTCTGTTCACAGAGATTATCTTTACCGAATTGTCATGGGGATTGACCACAAGTAAAAAGAGGGCATCTGCCTGCCCTCCGGCTATTTCCCCGTAAACCCTTGAGACACTGTCCCCGGCCTTGTCAATCCCCATGATGAGGAAGGTCATGATATCGTCATTGTAGTCATAGACGCCACGATGGTAGATGATGTAATCATCCTGCCAGTTGAGGTTCTTTTTCTCATCATCGGAAAGAGTTTCTTCCGACGACAGCCCCGGCGCCTTAAGGGCACCTGTCTTAAAGATGCTGTTTTTACCCACGCGCCCGACAAGAGCGCAGGCTCCGGCACCAAGTACCGCCAGCAAAGCAAATATCAGACCCACAGTAAAAAACAGTCTCAAAAACTTCTTTACATATCTGTTCAAAGCATGCTCCAGTCGTTATTCTTAACCCTCTTTCTTAGAGTACCACTCTGCTGTAGGGCTTGTCCGTCCGCCGTTGTCAGAAGGAGCAGCACCACTTTGTTCGCCTGAGATTATTTCATCCACCTGCTTCCTTGTAAGACCCTGCAGGTCAATTCCGGAGCTCTTAAGTATCCTGGCAGCGGTTTCTTTGTTATCAAGTATGTACTGAAGAGAAAATCCCTTGAGATCCTTAACCGTAGCCTTTCTCTTGATGATCTGGCCGCCGTTTGCATATGCATCACCTGTGAAGAAGTCCGCATGCTCACCTGCCTTAAGCTGAACACTCTGGCTTTTGCCCGTTACAGGGTCGGTCAGAGTGCAGTTAAGCGACCCGTCAAGAAGTGTTATACTTGCTGCGTTGTCTGCCCTTTTCTCAACCTGTGCACAGGTTCCTCTTATGCCCATTGTCATGGTGGCAGTCTTTATCTCAAAGCTCTCATCAGCTGAAAGTGCTTTGTCTACATCAAACAGAAGGTTTCCCGACTTAAGGTCTACCTCCAGCTTTTTGCCCGACTTCTTAACTTCAGCCTCGCTGTTCTCATCAAGCTTTACGGCTTTGCTGTCGTCAAGGCTTATGTAGGCATAGCTCTTGGAGGATGATTTTATATCATCTCCGCTATTTAAGCGCATCTTTTCGATCACCTTGGCATCCTTCCCGGATGACTGGGTAACCTTCACTGTCCCGCTGGTCTTTTCAAGGCGCATTACAGAAGCCGATGTATCCGCTCCGCTCCCCGCAAGACTCGTCACAGGTGTAAGCATCAGGCACACCGGCACAGCCATGCAGATGATCATATTCTTTAAAGTCTTTTTCATTCTCATATGAAAGGCACACTCCCTTGTATGTTTACTTGTTGTTTCCAAGCACGTCGTCCATGGCATGGATCCCGTCTTTCAGGATCCCGAGAGCCTCTCTGCTCTCGCCGCCCTCCTGTATCACGTCCACCGCCTTAAGCACTGAATTTCTCAGGTCCATGGCAGATCTTGTGGTTATCCTCAGCCTGTCTCCCATCTGCTGCATGATCTGGACTATCCTGGCGGGCTTGGTCTTGAAATACACACCGAAGACATCCCAGGTGATCTTTGCAAGGGTTGTAAAATCAGTCCCCACTACTGCAGTGGCAGATCTTGGCAGTCCTTCAACCATTCCCATCTCGCCAAAGACTCTCTCCGGTCCCACCTCAGCGATTTTCTTCTGCCCGGGTCCGCCGTAATCTATGTAGAGATCGATCCTGCCCTTCTGAACCTCGAACATGCAGTCACTCTTTTCACCTGCTCTGAAGACAATGTCGCCCTTGTTGTATTCCTTTAGAAATGTATAAACCGTATTACCCGCCATACGAAATGCTCCTTATTATCTCTTAAGTTCTTCGAGCCTTAAGATCTCAAAATCATCCCTCTTGCCTTTTAGCTTTATGCTGTTGCCGAGTGATGTGGTCACTGCCCTGTCCCCAAGTATGTCTGCCACCGCTCTGGATATGAGGATGGTTCCTGCAGGAGCGTTGGCTTCAAGTCTTGCGGCTGTGTTGACGGTATCGCCAAGGGCTGTGTAGTCCATTCGCTCAGGTGCGCCGATGTTGCCGACAACCGCGGGACCGAAATTTACTCCAATACCAAAAGACACTGTTCTTCCATATTTCTCCGAAAGCTCTTTTCCAAGCAGGGCGGAGCCCGAAACCATGTCCATTGCGGCGCAGCAGGCTAGATAAACCGGGTCTTCCTGCGGCACAGGTGCATTCCAGAAGGCCATGGTACAGTCCCCGACGAACTTATCAAGGGTTCCGTGATTCTTCATTATGCACTCCGTTGTCAGGGTCAGATATTTATTGATGATCTCAACCACCATCTCCGGCTCCATTCCCTCGCTCATGGTGGTAAAGCCCCTGACGTCCACAAAAAGTACTGCTATATCCCTGCGCTTTCCTCCAAGCTCAAGGCCCTCGCTCCCTTTTTCCAGAAGCTCTTTCATGATGGCCCGGTCCACATAGTGGCCAAACGTATTCTCTATCTGTTTCCTCTCCCTGTAGGAGATATAGTAATTGATCGCAACGCCAGCCACAAACAGGATCGCAACGAACAGCGGTATCCACAGCACATG
>CAMNOS010000200.1 GCA_946546925.1 uncultured Butyrivibrio sp. | reverse complement strand
AGATAGCTGCAGAAACCGAGGGCCCTTTTTGGCCCCTGGGGACGGGGTTGAGGGGTCATTGAAAATGAGACCTCAACCCCGTCCCCAGGGGTCAAAAACGTGGTAAAATAAAATTGGATTAAATTAACTCAGAGGAGGGAGATGCTTCATGGGATCAGTATCTAAAGTCTATTTTACCAGAACAATCACACCACAGAAGGTGGTAGAAATGTACAAAACTCTTGGAAAAGAGCTTACAGGCAGGATCGCAGTTAAAGTGCACTCGGGTGAGGATGGCAACCAGAACTATCTTAAGCCTGAATTCTGGAAGCCGATGGTAGAGCATGTGGGTGGCACAGTTGTTGAGTGCAACACCGCATATGAAGGTGAGCGCAACAGCACTGATAAGCACAACAAGCTTATCAAAAAGCATGGCTGGAATGACTTCTTTGTAGTGGATCTCATGGATGCAGAAGGTCCTGATGCAGAGCTTCCTATAGAGCATGCGAACCATCTTAAAAGTGATATCGTGGGAAAGAACCTTCTGAACTACGATTCCATGCTTGTGCTTTCGCATTTTAAGGGCCATCCTATGGGAGGCTACGGCGGAGCACTGAAGCAGTTGTCCATAGGTTGTGCATCCACAGCAGGTAAGGTTAACATTCACTCCGCAGGCAAGTACACCAGGACAGAAGATCAGGATATTGTCTGGGGAGATCTACCGCCTCAGGATCACTTCCTTGAGTCAATGGCAGAAGCAGCAGAGGCCGTGGTTAAACATTTCAATGGAAATATGGTTTTCATTAATGTAATGAAAAATCTTTCTGTAGACTGTGATTGCTGCGCTGTCGCAGAGGATCCCTGCATGGCAGATGTGGGTATTCTGATCTCGACAGATCCTGTTGCGATTGACAGAGCCTGTGTCGATCTCGTATACAAATCAGAGGATCCCGGCAAAGACCATTTCCTTGAGAGAGTGCAGACGAGAAACGGGGAACACACTATTGACGCTGCTGCAGAAATGGGCTATGGAGTCAAGGAGTATGAGCTGATAGAAGTCTGATCATACGCCTGATCTAAGAACTAAATACAGCAGAAACAGAGATGATTCAGACATAATAAATCCCCCGGCTTTTTTGGCCGGGGGACCTGTTTTTTTGGGGGAGTGACACTTTTAATCATTCACAATAGGCGGAATCTGTGAGATCAGGTTGTCTATGTGCTCGAACACGCTGCTCTTAGTGGTGCCAAGGGCGTTAACCCTGTCGAGCTGGTTTACAAGATTGTCGTACTTTGCATTGATATCTGAGAAACTGTTTCCAATCTTTATCAGTTCATCGGAAGCAGTATCAGCGGTGTCTGTGATCTCCTGCTGAACAGCATTTGCGCCGTTTGCACTCTCAATGATCTCTGCGAAGGTATCTTTTGTCTCATCAACTTCCTTAAGGCTCCTGTCCATAGCGTTTATGGAATTCTCCATACTTACAGACAGCTTTTCACTTTCCTGACCGGCTGCATCGATGCTGGCATTTACCTGACTGATCATGACTTTGATCTCATCAGCAAGCTCACGAACCTCTGTGGCAACTACTGCAAAGCCTTTGCCTGCGGCGCCGGCTCTTGCGGCCTCAATGGAAGCGTTAAGAGCAAGGAGATTGGTCTGGGTTGCGATTCCGATAATTTTTTTCATGTAATCGGATATCTGATCGACAGCGCTTTTGAAGTTTTCAAACCCTTGAGTCATCTCATCAAAGCTGGCCCTTACTTCATTGGAGCTTGTCTTTAATTCCTCAACCTTATTCTGGGCATTTTCAACACTGTTTAAGATGTTCTGTTTAACATTCTCAAATTTGGCAGCACTGGAATTAACACCGTCAAACATCTCGTTAAATGCATCCATCTGCTCCCTGAGCCTTGCATTACTCTCCATAACGGTGTTGACAGCAATTCCCATATCATGGATCTCTTTCAGGGAATTGAGTTCGTTTTGCACAAGCTCTTTCTGGAAGGTCTTTATTGAATCGGCGATGTAAACCAGAGACTCCATCTTGTCGGTATCGGTGGGAGCGGAGGCCTGCACCTGATAATCGTCCTGCCCTTCGTTTTTCTTCTTAAAAAAATCTGTGAACATATGATTTCTCCTTTTAGTCAAATGTTATAAAGATCAAAATGGTGCGTGAAGACTTCTGCCTCCGACATCATTCAAATACGACACAGGTCATTGTCTGGTTAACAAACTGGGCATTGTAGTGCTCTCCGAATCCCACAAGTCCGCAGGAGGTTCCGAGAGATGCGATCTTTCCAAGATATGAATTGAGCTCGCCCCTTTCTTTCAGCACCAGATAGCGGAAAATGCAGTTGACCGAATATATACCTGATATCTTGCTGAAATCAGCTCTGATCCTGTCTACGGTTGACTGTGCAACTTCCATGGGATCGCGCATCTCAAGGAGAGTAAGGATGTCTGAGTCATTGGCCTGACGGTAAAGAATAAGTCCTGATCCTGATACATCCTTGATGGACATGATACATACATCATCACCGATCATTTTGCCAAGAGGATTCTTAAAGGTCTGGTTTATGATCTCTTTATCGCTGGTAGTTCCGGTGAGATCCATATATACCTGCTTGGCTGAGCGGCCGTTAAGCTCGCCAAGATAGTATTTTGCCTTATCTGTCTTGGAGCAGATGAGCTGCTGGGAGCTGTCCTTGGGAACGTAGATATTCTCCTTGTAGGTCTTTACTCTGCCGTGTTCATTGCGGATAACGGCATAGGTCATACCGTCGTTGTAAATCACACCATTGCAGGATACTTTGCCGGCATCACCGGTGGCACCCATGACCTGGAGATTATATTTATCAATAAGACCGCGAAGGGTAGTGAGAACAACAGCGTCATTGCCGGTACAAAAATCAATAATAGCTGTGTTGTCTCTTCCTGGTCTTACCTGTTCGATATCATTTTTAAGTCTCGTGATGTGCCTTGCAGGCATCTCGGATACACCTTCAAGGATTCCGGTGGTAACAGTAACGCCTTCAGAGAAGGCCATGACTGACACACCTTTTTCCAAAATTGTTGAATCATATCCCATTCCTACACAGCCGATACTGGGCACGCCGGGAAAAAGATTCTCAATATCTGCTACGGCTTTATCAAAGCCATTCTCACTGCAGGTAAAGACAATGAGCTTTGGTGAGGACAGGCCTCTTGTAGCTTCTTTTGCATCACATGATGCGTTCTTTCCATAAAACATTTTCATGAAATTTTCTCCTCTATAAAAGTGGTTTTTTCGATAGTTTCATGCAGGTTCATACAACTACATCAACTATCATTTTCAATTGAATCCGTGGTGACGTTGTTGTACAATAATTGCACGAGCCCGTCTTTTTCATTAGCGTCCACGAACGCTCTAAAGGAGCCTAGGCCTGCGGTATCTGCGAGTTTTGTCGTGTAGCCTTGAAAGCACCTAGAGGAGATTTGTCTACACCATACCGCTCCATTTTGAACAGTATGGCGATAACGTCACGCTTAATGCGTCCCCAAATGATTGCTGCCACAGGAACAATTCAGCAGTACCAATATATCTTCATATCATTTACAAGTCGTTACGAAGATCATCTTCGTCTTTTTTGTGTTGTCGCATCGTTCTGCAACCCCACTTTTATATCTGACTTACAGATGCCCTCTATCTAATTTTCTCCTTTTACAAGTACATACTCGTACTGCTGCATCTTTAATTCTACATTTCGTTCACTTTTATAGCAATTAAAAAGAACAATATTACATTAAATATAATATGAAAATTTCATAAACTTTATTCTTCAAAACTCACATTTAACAGAATTATTCGATTTGGTTGGGGGCCGGAGAGTATGAGTGACGATGGCACCGGGGTATCCAGGGCTGTCGTGTCAAGGAGTGGTCTTAAGAACAGAACATATTATGTCCGGGCTAAATACGGAGTAAAAGATTCAGCCGGAAAATATGTTTACGGGAAGTACACAAAGACTGTAAGAGCAGCACGATTTGCAAATTGATAATAATTCAGGGTTATAAAAAAGGCCCCTCAGCGCCATGACTGAGGGGCCTTTCATTTCGATATGGAATTATATCAGAAACCGAAGAGTCTCTTTAATATGCTTGTAACTGTCTTAACGACTGTCTTAACAACTTTAGTAACCACTTTGACTACTGCCTTGACAACCTTTGAAGG
>CAMNOS010000199.1 GCA_946546925.1 uncultured Butyrivibrio sp. | reverse complement strand
CCGGGGGACATGTGGCGTTCTTTTAGAATTTGTATTATTATAGTATGTATGATTATTTTGGAGGATGTTGTATGGGAAGACTTTTCTGTGTTATCCCCTGTTACAATGAACAGGAGGTTCTGCCTGAGACTTCTGCTCGTATTCGAGCCAAGATACACGACTTAATCTCAAAAGGCAAGATAGATAAGGACAGCAGAGTTGTCTTCGTTAATGACGGCTCTAAGGACAGGACCTGGGAGATCATCCGGGAACTCCACGACGAGGATCCGCTTTTTCAGGGCATCAATCTAACAAGGAATATGGGGCATCAGAATGCTCTTTTGGCGGGCCTTATGACGGTCAAGGAGCACTGTGATATGTGCATTTCGATGGATGCAGATCTGCAGGATGACATCGAGGCAATTGAGGCTATGGTTGACAAGTTCAACAACGAGGGCTGTGATGTGGTCTACGGTGTCAGATCCAAAAGAGCTACAGATACTTTTTTCAAAAGAGCTACAGCCGAGGGCTTCTACAAGATGATGAATGCCCTGGGCGCTAACACTGTTTACAATCATGCAGACTACAGGCTTATGAGCAGGCGCGCTCTTTTGGGACTGGCTGAATTCGGGGAGGTCAATCTTTTCCTGCGGGGCATTGTCCCGATGGTGGGATATAAGAGCGATGTGGTCTACTACGAGAGAGCAGAGCGATTTGCCGGTGAGAGCAAGTACCCGCTGAGGAAGATGCTTGCCTTTGCTGTTGAGGGGATCACGAGCCTCAGTACCAAGCCAATCAAGCTCATTACAGGCCTTGGATTTTTCATTTTTCTTGTGAGCATTCTGGTCCTCATATATTCACTTGTAAGGTACTTTACAGGACACACGATTCCAGGCTGGACTACAACGGTACTCTCTGTTTGGGCTATAGGGGGACTTATCATGATCTCCTTGGGAGTGATCGGCGAGTATATTGGTAAAATTTATCTTGAGACCAAGAACAGGCCCAGGTATATCATTGAGAAATATCTTGGTGATGATTGAAACAGGACCATGTGCGGAAAAGAATAAAGATTTGATCAAGGATAATAACTTGAAATAAAAAGAACTGGAGTATTAAAATGGCAGAGAAACAGCATAAAAAGCCTGAAGATTTTAAGAAGCAGATGGAAGAGAACATGAAAGTTGCGCCTTCCGAATATACCCATGTCAAAAAGGTCATTGGTGTAGTAAGTGGCAAGGGCGGCGTCGGAAAGAGCCTGGTCACGGGCCTTTCTGCTATATCAATGAATAGGAAGGGCTTTAAGACAGCTATTATGGATGCGGATATAACAGGTCCGTCAATTCCAAGGATGTTCGGCATCGGCAAGTTCAACTACGCCGACGAGACGGGCATGATCCCTGCGACTACAAGAGACGGGATCAAGGTTATATCACTGAATATGCTTATGGACAATGAGACGGACCCGGTTATCTGGAGAGGACCTGTTATTGCAGGCATTGTCAAGCAGTTCTGGTCAGAAGTAAGCTGGGGCGATGTGGACTTCATGTTCGTGGATATGCCTCCGGGAACCGGCGATGTACCTCTTACGGTATTCCAGTCACTTCCCGTTGACGGGATCATCGTTGTGGCTACTCCACAGGAACTTGTGGGAATGATAGTTGAAAAAGCCATCAACATGGCTAGGATGATGAATATTCCTGTTCTTGGAATCGTTGAGAATATGAGCTATATGAACTGTCCTCACTGCGGTGAGCCGATCTATATATTCGGAGAGGGCAGAGTTGAGAGCTATGCAGCAGAGCTGGGGCTTGACGTACTTGGCAAGATCCCTGTGAATCCTGACTATGCAGCCAAATGTGATACCGGTAGTGCTGAAGATATCGAGGCTGAGGGACTTGACAGCCTGGTATACGTACTTGAAGGACTTTTGAACTGATTACCTGTAGCAATACCTTATTCCGGATCAGAGGTGGAAACTTATGAAGATCAAACCCGGTAAGAACCAGATAACCTGGGGGATAACACTGTTTTTGGTAGTAGTGGCGTCCATGCTTGCCTACTATGTTATTTTTGACGGCAAGTCTATTATTGGATACCTTCAGAAAATAATTGATGCTATCTCCGGAGTCATTTTCGGAGTCATCATCGCATACATTCTGATACCGCTTCTTGAAGGTATTGAGGAGAAGCTCCTGAAACCAATCTACAGGAAAAGGGGATACGATATTTCTTTTGCTGAAAGTGCCAACTGGAAAAAGAGACATCAGATGAGAGGGATAGCGGTTCTGTGTACCATGGTGATCTTTCTTTTTATCCTGTATCTGCTGTTTCGTATAATCATTCCTCAGCTGATGAGCAGTATACGTGAGATTACCAACAACTTACCTGCATACATAAGGAATATAGACGAATACTCGAACCTGCTTCTTGAGAACAATCCTGAGCTGCAGGAGTTCATTGATTCGCAGCTGGATTCATATTATGCGACTCTTTCAAGTTTTGTAAGTCAGAATTTAAGACCTTTCCTTCCTGAAGTGGGAACAATTGTCAAAGTTGCTTCCCAGAGCTTTATATCTGTGATCAAGGTAATATTTGATTTTGTGGTAGGTCTTATCGTCGCGATCTATGTTCTTAACTCCAAGGAGAGGTTTACCACAAGAGGCAAGAAGATTGCCTATGCTTTTTTCAGTGAAGACTTTGCTAACGAGCTGGTCGGCGGATTCAGATTTGTTCACAACACTTTTGAGAGCTTCATCGGCGGTAAGCTGATAGACTCGATAATAATTGGATTTATATGTTATTTTGGCTGCCTGATACTCAGGATCAACTATCCGGTGCTGATATCGGTGATCGTCGGTGTGACCAACATCATTCCGTTCTTCGGACCATACATCGGAGGTATAGCGGGAGCTCTTTTGCTTGTGCTGATCGATCCTATCAAGGCGCTGATCTTCCTGATATTTGTAATCGTCCTCCAGCAGTTCGATGGCAATGTGCTGGGACCGAGAATACTAGGCGGATCAACAGGACTTTCAAGCTTCTGGGTTATCTTTTCAATCACATTCTTCGGCGGAATCTGGGGAATTGTGGGGTGGCTTGTAGGCGTGCCGATATTTGCTGTGTTCTATGCACTGATGTCAAGGATAACCAATCACTATCTCAGGAAAAAGAGTCTTTCCACATTTACCGGAGATTACTACGACCTTGCTTATATCGAGGACAATGAGTACAAGTTCCTGAGTGATAAATCGAATACCAAGTTCCATGCGGTCAAGAACACATCTACCATCAAAAAGATTTTTACAGGCAACAATAAACTTGACTCGGGTAAAAAATGAATTATAATTGTAACTGATTAGTGCTTTGAAGTGCTAAAGTAAGGAAGGGGATAATTACAAAATGTCTAAGAAAAATCTGGATTGGGCAAACATAGGATTTGCATATCATGTAGCTGACAAGAGATATGTTTCCAATTATAAGGATGGCAAGTGGGATGATGGATGCATCACAGAGGATGCGACCATAACACTCAGCGAGGATGCAGGTGTTCTCCATTATGCTCAGGAGTGCTTTGAGGGACTTAAGGCTTATGAGACTGAGGATGGAAGAATTGTCACCTTCAGACCTGACCTCAATGCTTCAAGAATGGTTGATTCAGCTAAGAGACTGGAGATGCCTCCTTTCCCGGAAGACAGATTCCTTAAGGCTGTTGAAGAAGTTGTTGCAGCTAACGCTGACTGGGTTCCTCCATATGGCAGCGGTGCAACCTTATATATCAGACCTGTAATGTTCGCAACAGGTAATGTAATTGGTGTTAAGCCTGCTGATGAGTATCAGTTCAGAATCTTTGTAACACCTGTAGGACCTTATTTCAAGGGCGGAGCCAAGCCCATCGTTGTTAAGATCAGTGACTATGACAGGGCGGCGCCTCATGGTACGGGCAATATCAAGGCGGGACTCAACTACGCAATGAGCCTTCATGCCATTGTAACTGCTCATGAAGAGGGTTTTGCTGAGAACGTTTATCTTGATGCTGAGTCTAGGACTTACATTGAGGAGACAGGCGGAGCCAACATTATCTTTGTAACCAAGGACGGAGGACTGGTAGTTCCCAAGTCACATACCGACTCAATCCTTCCTTCAATCACAAGGAGGTCCATCGTATATGTAGCTAAGGAGATCCTTGGACTTGACGTTGAGGAGAGACCTGTTAAGCTCTCTGAAGTTCCTGAATTCGTTGAGATGGG
>CAMNOS010000198.1 GCA_946546925.1 uncultured Butyrivibrio sp. | reverse complement strand
GGCAACGCTGCTGAGCTTCTTTCAAAGCCCAACATCGACGGCGGCCTTATCGGCGGCGCAAGCCTTAAGCCTGACTTCGGCCAGATCGTTAACGCATAATAAGGGTAACAGCTTAAAAAAGAGCCTGTCGCTTTCGCGACAGGCTCTTTTTGCACCGTGTTAATGATATCAGCCGCCAAGAGACTGTCTTACGAATTCTCTTGCGTCATCTTCTGTGAGCTCTACTGCATCGTATACTGTTTCGTCTGTATCTACGATGATACCACTTACAAGATCCTCATTGAAGTAGTAGCCGTACTCACTGTCACTGCCTGTGATCTTGGAATAGGTCTTGCCATCTGCAGTTGTGGCTTCCTCTGTTGTGTACATGCCATAATCCTTGATGGTTCCGTCTACTGCGTAGATGTAGATGATATCTCCGGACTCATTTCTGAACATTGCAATGTCGATATCCTTTGCAGAACCTTCAGCTGTCTTAAGTCCGCCCATGAATACCAGTGAATCCTGAACTGCCTGGATCTCAGCCTCGGGATCGGGCATCTCCTCAGCTGCAGCTTCTGCGGTCTCAGCAACTGCCTCAGCTGAATCAGCAACTGCCTCTGCAGAATCAACAGCAGCCTCAGCAGTTTCAGCAACTGCTTCAGTAGCCTCTGCAGCACCTGTGCTTCCGCATGCTGTAAGTGATGCGATCATTGCTGTAGCAGCAATACCTGTTACAAGTGTTCTGATAAATTTTCCGTTCATAATTTTTTCCTCCTCTTGATGCGTTTTGCAATCAGTTTTGCATTTTAGCACTACATATTGTGTTTGTATATATATGAAATACTTTTTTAGAGAATATTTATAATTTCATACAATGTAAGCTGTTCTGAAACATAATTTTCTGCTAAAATGTAAATAATGTGAAAGCGGTTACATTTGGTCAAGATTTGCAAGTTTTAGACATGAATATGAAGTGAATTGGATAATAATTTACTTTAAGATATACTCAGTTGGAAAACTTGCGTATATTGAATCAAACAGCAGGTATTGGAGGTAGTTATGGAACTTAGAACAGCATGTTCACCAAAGGACTCGAAGTATTATGACACTAAGCGCAACCGTGAAGAGTTCCTGATCGACGATCTCTTTCAGAAGGATGAGATCAAGCTGGTTTACAGCCATATCGACAGGATCATCACAGGTTCTGCGGTTCCTGTAGACAAGGAACTCAAGCTGACAGCAGGAGAGGAACTTCGAGCTGAGTACTTCCTTCAGAGAAGGGAGATGGGCGTCATAAATATCGGAGGCGCCGGAGTCATCACAATCGACGGCAAGAAGTATGACGTTGACTACAAGCAGGGTATGTACATAGGAATGGGTGCAAAAGATATCTCTTTTGCCTGCACAGATAAGAGCAACCCTCCTAAGTTCTATATTAACAGCGCACCTGCACACAAGACATATCCTACAGTTCTCATCAAGAGAGAGGGAACACCTTCGGAGGATGTTGTAATAATAAAGGATGAGAACAAGAAAGAGCTTGGAAGCCTCGAACAGGCCAATCACAGAGTCATCAACAAGTACATACTCCCGGGACAGGTTGAGACCTGCCAGCTGGAGATGGGAATGACAGAGCTCAAGCCGGGATCGGTATGGAACACAATGCCCTGCCACACACACGACAGGAGAATGGAAGTATATCTTTACTTTGATATGCCTGAGGATGCACTGGTTATGCACTTCATGGGTGAGCCTACAGAGACAAGGCACATCATTATGAGAAACGAACAGGCAGTCATAAGCCCGAGCTGGTCAATCCACTCAGGATGTGGAACACAGGCATACACCTTTATCTGGGGAATGGTCGGCGAGAATCAGGACTTCGATGACATGGATGACTGCGCTATGACTGACCTGATGTGATGAAACGGATATCGTCCCGCGATAGCAGTAAGACAGAAACAGACTACTAAGAACTTTAATAAATAAACATATATGAAAATCAGGAGGATACAAAAATGGGAGACTTTTTAAAGAACTTTTCACTTGAAGGCAAGATTGCCTGGATCACAGGAGCATCCTACGGCCTTGGACTTGCATATGCAGTGGCTTATGCTGAGTCAGGAGCCAAGATCGTATTTAACGATATCAATCAGGAGCTCGTTGACAGAGGTCTTGAGGAGTACAAAAAACGCGGCATCGATGTTTACGGTGCAGTATGTGATGTAACAAAAGAGGATCAGGTTGTTAAGTTTGTTGCAGACGCTGAGAAGGCTATGGGCGGCACAATCGATATCCTCGTCAACAATGCAGGTATCATCAAGAGAATCCCTATGACAGAGATGACAGTTGAGCAGTGGCAGCAGGTTATCGATGTAGACCTTACAGGTCCTTTCATTTGCTCTAAGGCTGTTCTTCCTGCAATGATCAAAAAGGGCAGCGGCAAGATCATCAACGCATGCTCAATGATGTCCGAGTTCGGACGTGAGACTGTATCTGCTTATGCAGCAGCTAAGGGCGGTCTCAAGATGCTTACAAGAAATATCTGCTCTGAGTATGGTCAGTACAACATCCAGTGCAATGCTATCGGACCCGGCTACATTGCGACACCTCAGACAGCACCTCTTCGTGAGAAACAGCCAGACGGATCTATGCATCCTTTTGACAGATTCATCCGTTCCAAGACACCGGCTCAGAGATGGGGAAGAACAGAGGATCTTATGGGACTTGCAGTATTCCTTGCTTCTCCTGCTTCTGATTTCATCAACGGACAGGTTGTTTACATCGACGGCGGTATCTCAGCTTACATCGGACAGGACCCCAACAACCTGGATCCTTCCAAGTTCACAGATATTGATGAGAGCACAGCTCAGTAAGCTGACTTAAGGCATATCAGGGTTAAATTGTAATCTGTGCCGGTCAGATAAATATACATCATGAAAGGAAATAATAATGGATAAGATTTGTGAAGAACTCTATAAAATCGGTATTGTACCTGTAATCGCGATCGATGATGCCAAGGACGCTGAGCCTTTGGCTGAGGCCCTTATAAAGGGCGGACTTCCCGCAGCTGAAGTTACTTTCCGTACAGCTGCAGCTGAGGAGGCTATAAAGATCATCTCTCAGAAGTTCCCTGAGATGATCGTAGGTGCAGGAACAGTACTTAATGCGGAGCAGGCAGACAGAGCCAAGGCTGCAGGTGCTAAATTCATCGTAAGTCCCGGATTTAACAGGTCTAACGTTGAGTACATTCAGTCAATCGGTGTTCCGGTAGTTCCCGGAACAGCATCACCCGGAGAAGTTGAACAGGCTATCGAACTTGGTCTTGATTGTGTTAAGTTCTTCCCTGCAGAGCAGAACGGCGGAATCGCCAAGATCAAGGCTATGGCAGCACCTTACACCAAGATGCACTTCATGCCTACAGGCGGAGTTACCAAGGACAATCTCAATGACTACCTTGGATTTAACAAAGTATTCTGCTGCGGCGGTACATGGATGGTCAAGAAGGACCTCATTGCTGCAGGCAAGTTCGACAAGATCGAAGAGATGACAAGAGACGCAGTTAACGCAATGCTGGGCTTCAAGCTCAAGCACATCGGTATCAACCAGAACAGTGCTGATGATGCCGAGAAGGTTGCTGATATGTTCGACAACATCTTCGGATTTACCAAGAAGGTTGGCAACTCATCCGTATTTGCTTCATCATTTATCGAGGTGATGAAGGCAAAAGGCCGCGGAGAGTGCGGACACATTGCAATCGGCTGCAACAACATCGACAGGGCAGTATATCACCTGTCAAGACAGGGCGTTAAGTTTGAGGAGGCGTCCTTCTCATATGATGATGAGGGTCACTTAAAGGTTGCATATCTTGAGGATGACTTTGGCGGATTCAGAGTACACCTTGGAAAAAACTGAGAACTGGAGGATATAATAATGGCTAAGAAAGTTGTTACATTTGGTGAGATCATGCTGCGTTTGCAGCCCGATAACTATTTAAGATTTGTTCAGGTTGATCACCTGGAGGCTACCTTTGGTGGCGGTGAGGCCAACGTTTCCGTATCACTTGCTAACTACGGACTTGACTCAGTATATGTTACCAAGCTTCCTTCACACGAGATTGGACAGGCTGCTGTAAACTCTCTCAGAAGATTTGGCGTTGACACTTCCAAGATCACAAGAGGCGGTGACAGAGTAGGTATCTACTACAACGAGAAGGGTGCTTCTCAGAGAGGTTCAAAGTGCATCTATGACAGAGCACAT
>CAMNOS010000197.1 GCA_946546925.1 uncultured Butyrivibrio sp. | reverse complement strand
TCAAACAGCACTCTCCTTTTCTATTTTAAATTATAATAATTCTATCAGTTGGAATAACTCATGTCTATTGGTTCTCTCACTGCCATTCCAGGCACCACAATTGAGATCGCCGTGAATATCGGTATGCAAGCCAGCACCGGCCATATCACGAACTTATAGCTGAACATCATCATCTGTCCTGCTATTAGATTTACAAGAATATGATTGAGAAGCATGCCGGCAGTCAGTACAAACGCGAAGGTCAGGCATATACGGAAAACTCCTTCCATTCTGAGCATTTGAGTCATCTGTCTTCCGGTCATTCCGATCGCTCTTAAAGTTCCAAGTTCAGTCCTTCGCTCATTGATTGATGTAACGGTCAGGTTAATAAAATTCATAACACCTATGAGTGCCAGAACAAAACTCAGTGCGCCGCCAACAAGAAGGAACATCCTTACCATTTCTTTGAAGTCGTCCAGATATGTCATTCTTGATGTATAGCCCAGCTGCGGCTTCGTAACCTCGCAGTACTCTCTGACCTCATCGTCTACTGCTTCCAGTTTTGCCTCATCTGCATTGAAGAAGAGTTTCATTGCGCCTCCGGATTCCGGAATATGCCTCAGGTATTCACCCATCGGAAGTGTAAAGTATACATCAAGCCCGTGACTGTGTTCCGGGCCCATGGCATATGGGATATCTCCTATCGCCATGACTTCGTACTCATCCTCTGTACCATCAGGAAATACGACTATTGCATTCTCTCCTATCTGATAGAATGCATATTCTGCATCCTTCTTCCCGTTCCCGCTTTCAACCGGAGATGACACTATTACATACTTGCCGGTTCTGAACTTTTCCCAATCGATCTCGCCTGCATCAATCTCCATATTCTCGTATGGGAATTCATCCATGCCATAAATGTGAGCATCTATGCTGTGTGTCTCATAAATCTCATGCTCGACTGCAGCTTTGTGATCTTCACTGAAGGCGAACCAGTCAGGATGTTCTTTATATGTCTTTGCCATACGATCAAGGGCTTTTCCTTCCATGAGCTGCAACGTTTCACTCATGCGGATGGCTCCGATATCTGTCACACCGTCTATCCTGCTCAGTGACTCGATATCTGTATCCGCTACTCCCTCATAATCCATATCCTGATAGTTCTTACTTATCACAGAGCCATCGGCGACCATGAAGTCAGTTGCCGCAAAGTTCTTTACATATAAGTTTTTGTCAAAGCTCGATATGACCGATACTGTAACATTTATCACGATCACGCTGAGAGCAAGAGACAGCACGACAAGAATGGTTTTGCGTCTGCTGCGCTTCAGATTCTCCCAGGCCATGGAAGTGACAGTTACCTTATGCGTTTTTCTTTTTGCAGAAAGCTTGTCGCCGGCATACTCGCTGTATCTGACTGCTTCCACAGGAGAGATCTTCTTAATTATCCTGCATGGTTTTATACAACCGGCTCTTACAGTCAGCCATGAGAAAACCGCACTGGCAGCAAATATACGTATATCAGCAATCGCCTCACTGTCTCCTGCGTTGAAATTACTCATAATATATGGCACAAGCACTACCGAGACAAAATATCCCAGGATCAATCCGACGGGAATTGCTATCGAACTGATCATAGCTGCCTGCCGCACTATGATACGCCTAAGCTGTCTGTTAGTTGTCCCAACAGTCTTGAGCAAACCATAGTAACGGATATCTGACGAGACCGCTATGTAAAAGATGTTGTAGATTATCAGATATCCTGATGCCATGATCAGAAGAAGTATGATCAATACAATGGCTGCAGTAGTCGGATCAAAGGTGTTTGCCGCATATGCCCAGTTTACACCGTCATTGATCTCGTCTCCCCATCCCAGACGATCTTTCAGTTCTGCCATCTGTCCGGATAAATCGTACCGGCTGCTGAAGTTGAAGCCGGGATTGACAGAGCCGGCAAAGCTGTTTGCTTCTATGAACCTGTCCTTATCAGCTTTGTTCCTCCAAGCCGGAGAAAAGCCTTCCTGAAATTCTTTTGAAACATAGATCTCATTAGCCATGGTTGCTGCCGGCTTTTCCCAGTATCCGCTTAGTCTGAAGTCTCCTTCATACTCATCGAAGCCGTTGCTTATCTTCAGGTGAATGATCTCTCCGATCTCATGCGACACACCAAACGCATCCAGTACGGATGTACAGGTTGCGATCTCGTCCGGTTCCTCCGGAAGACTTCCGGTTTCAGGCAGACTGAATCCGCATTCTGCAGCATCTTCAGTCGTATAACGGACTTCTGTATAATCTTCATTCAGTTCTTCATTCAGGATCTCGCCAACGATGATGTTATACGAAAGGTCATGCACCTCCGGATCCCCGGAAAGCTGATCATATTCTTCCTGCGTCAGGAATTTGAATCCCGCTTGTTTGCTTGTTCCGACCTGATACATGGTATTTCGTTCAACTGATCGCATGATGCTGCCGCCCGAAGTGAAAAGCGTAGTCATCATCACTGTTGTCAGAACGATCGCAATGGTCAGAATAATGTTGCGGCGTCTGTTTGCAGCCATGCTTTTTCTGCACAGATTGTTTATGCAACCCCGGTTATTTACACTATTCATGAAGCGCACCGCCCTTCATTACAACACGGCCATCCTCGATACGGATGATGCGGTCTGCCATCTGAGCGATCTCCTCGTTATGAGTGATCATGATCAGGGTCTGGCGGAATCTGGTGCAGGATGTCTTCATAAGGCCGAGCACATCCTGACTGGTTTTAGAATCGAGATTTCCTGTAGGTTCATCAGCAAGTATGATCGAAGGCTTTGTTGCAAGCGCTCTTGCGATCGCGACCCTCTGCTGCTGACCTCCTGATAACTGATTCGGCATACTCTGCGTTTTTTCACTAAGCCCCAGTACACTAATGATCTCATCGATATGGTCCTTGTCTACTTCATTTCCGTCCAGCTGTATTGGAAGCACTATATTCTCATAAACATTCAGTACCGGAACAAGGTTATATGCCTGAAATACAAAGCCTATCTTTCTGCGCCTGAATATAGTAAGCTCCTCATCTTTGAGACTGAATATGTCTTTGCCATCCACAAAAACAGTTCCTTCTGTCGGCCTGTCAAGACCTCCCAGCATATTAAGCAGCGTCGATTTGCCGCTTCCGCTTGTTCCGACTATTGCCACAAATTCGCCCTGCTCGACTGAGATGTCTATGCCATCTACCGCTTTTACAGGGATCTGACTCTGTTCGTAATATTTCTTCAGGTTTTCAGTTCTTAATACTTCCATGAATTCTGTTCCTCCAAAAATGCTAAGTACTTTGATTCGTACTTAGCATAGCAATACATTCTTTCCAGATCCTTTCTGAAATATTACAGTTCTGACATATTCGAAAAGCAGATATCAAAGATGCTCCCTTGTCCCTCTCTGGATGTGACTTTGATGTAGCCGCCATGGTCCTCAACGATCTGTCTGGACAGATAAAGGCCAACGCCTATACCCTCCTTATCATGCACGGTGGAACCTCTGTAGAATCTGCTGAACACCTTGGGGATCTCATCCTCAGATATACCGATCCCCTGGTCTGAAACACGTATACCGGAGAACATTTCATAGGAAAATACACTGATACATATCTCTGTTCCTTCTCCGGAATACTTTACTGCGTTGTCCACTATGTTAAACACTGCCTCTGTCACCCACTTTGGATCGATCATAACGGTCGCATCATTATCTTCACTGGTCGTGATGCTGATGCCTTTTTCCTGTGCACGTGGAGTTGCCTGAGATGACGCAGTTCTGACGATATCCATCAATGAAGTCTCTTCTTTCTGAAACTGAAAGATGCCGGTTTCAAGTCTGGACATTTTCACCAGTGCCTTGATCAGCTCATCCAGCTTTCTGCTCTGCAGGCAGATCTCTTCTGCATACTCTTTTGCCGGGCCATCATTGACCGCTTCTTCAAGCAGCTGTGAATAGATCATTATATTCGTAAGAGGAGTTTTGGTCTGATGCGAAATGTTCGTGATCAGCTCCTCGATCCTGTTTTTTTCTTCCTGAAGCTTGCGCTCCGACATGGATGATGAAGACAGGTATCTCATCAGCTTGCTTTGAAGCTTGGAGAGCTCTGATTCGTCAAACCGCGACTCATAGAAATCACCGCTTATGGCATCATCCAGCATTTTATTCAGGATCTGATACTCATCACGCCTGAACATCCTGCTGCTCCCATCTGAAAACATAACCGACGCCATATACTGTATGGATCAGCTTTTCATC
>CAMNOS010000196.1 GCA_946546925.1 uncultured Butyrivibrio sp. | reverse complement strand
AAAAAATATGGCAGTGGGACGATGTAGTTGGCTATCCTGATCGCTTCTTTTTTACGTTTTTTCTGGGATCACCGTTTTTTAAGAATTTTGCTCTGTCGACATCCTGAATCCTAATCTAATTTAGCAGGTTTTTCAGAAACACGCCTCTGTTAAGAATCGTACCAGAGTAACTACGTCGCGGGCAACCATTGGCAGCAGGCAGCTTTTTGTTACAATAACTCATCCCGGAAAGGCAGAATGATGTGTTTAATGCAATTATGACATAGGCAATAATGTTTGTTCTGAATTATTGGCTCTATCTACAGTCTGATCAGATGAAATTTGATATAATATTTTAATAAACATCAAAGCAATTAAACTCAAAGGAGACCAATCATGCTGGAGATAGGAACAAAAGCACCGTCATTCGAACTGCCTGATCAGAACGGAGTGATGCACTCATTGGAAGAATACAGAGGGAAGAAGGTTATTTTGTACTTTTATCCTAAGGATAATACTGCCGGCTGCACGAAGCAGGCGTGTGGCTTTTCCGAGAGATACCCGCAGTTTACAGAGAAGGGTGCAGTGGTGCTTGGAGTGAGTAAGGATACCGTTGCTTCTCATAAGAAGTTTGAAGAAAAATACGGTTTGGCATTTACACTGCTTGCTGACACTGAGCGCAAGGTCATAGAGGCGTACGATGTATGGAAAGAAAAGAAGAATTACGGAAAAGTATCAATGGGTGTAGTACGGACTACATATCTTATAGATGAAAATGGTATAATTATAAGAGCAAATGACAAAGTGAAGGCAGCTGAGGATCCTGAAAAGATGTTGTTTGTATTATAAAGGAGCTTCCATAAAAAATGGACCATCAACCCCGCCTCCCAAGGCTCAGGTAAAATAGACCAAAAGGAAAGCGCTGACCGCTTTCCTTTTTAACTATAGATAAATCCGGAAGGCTGCAACATTGATCAGCCTGTATGAGAGTCTGAGGTATCTGAATGGAAAAGAGAAGCGCAAGTTCTTATGCTTGTTGCGGGCTGCGTGATCCTTGCTTATGGAATGACGATAGTGATAAAGTCCGATGCCGGAACAGGCTCTAATGGCCCGGTGGCAGGATTCTTCCTGCCTGTGAATGAGAAAATGGTGAACAGGATTGTGGAACGTGTGGTGTAGAAAGGCCATCAAGAGACCGAATCTCCACCTTCCTTTTGGCAGCAATTGCCGGACACCGGGAAGACTGGATAACATTGATGAAAAGACTAAAAGACAGCTATAGATCAAAAGCCGCAATATGCATATTACTGGCAGCACTTGGAGTTTTCACGGGTACTGCCTGTGGCCGGATATCCGGAAATATGCCTGCAGCAGATAAGGGCTTTTCTGGTAAAGTACCATCTGGAGGTACTTCGTCAGCAGCAAAGACCGTCAGAATAGATATTTCTGACCATCAGGTTTTTAATGATACTGACGGCGATGGATATGGAGAGTTTGAAGGCTGGGGTACGAGCCTGTGCTGGTGGGCTAACAGAGTCGGATACAGCGATGAACTGACTGCACGGGCGGCAGAAGCTTTTTATGATAAAGAAAAAGGCCTTGGGCTTAACATCGGCCGCTACAATATAGGAGGCGGTGACAATGTCACAGATAAGCCTCTGTCCGGCGATACAAGTGATTTTCTTCACGCTTCGCATATCAGAAGATCTGACTCTGTGGTGCCGGGCTATGCGGTGGATGTTACCGGTATCGACCTTACACTTTATACAAAAGAATACTATGAGGAAAACTTTGAAAGAGCAGACTATGAATGCGGTTATGCATGGAACTATGACTGGGATGCGGACAGGAATCAGGTAAATGTTTTAAACGCGGCTGCAGATTGCGCAGGAGAAGAGTTTATCTGCGAAGCATTTTCCAATTCACCGCCTTATTTCATGACGGAAAGCGGCTGCAGCTCCGGCAATGTCAAAGGCGGTGCCGATAACCTGAGAGAGGATTCATACCATGCTTTTGCCTGCTATATGGCTGATGTAATAGAGCATTTCAGTGCGTCCGGTTCTGCCAGGTTTCAGAGCATAAGTCCGATGAATGAGCCTGCAACAGATTACTGGTCTGCTTTCAGTCAGAAGCAGGAGGGATGCCATTTCAGCCCCGGACAGTCCCAGTCGCGGATCATAGAAGAACTGGATAAAGAGCTTAAGAACAAGGGGCTGGATATTATCATAAGCGGAACTGATGAGACAAGCATCAATACTGCCATAAGCTCTTTTAACAAGCTCTCTGACCCTGCAAAGTCAGCTCTTTCGAGGATTGACACCCATGCTTATCAGGGGGACAAAAGAGCTAAACTTAAGGAAACTGCGCTGAAAGCGGGGAAGAACCTGTGGATGAGTGAAGTTGACAACACCTACTCACTGGGGGCGGAATCAGGCGCAATGGAAGCTGCTCTCGGCTTTGCCGACGAGATAATCAAGGATGTAAACGGCATGTATCCTTCAGCATGGATCATGTGGAATGCTGCGGACATGCATATCGATTCTCAAAATGAGTTTGATACCCTGACAAGGGCAGAAGCAGACAGGATTCTCTCTGAAGGAGAACCTTTCTGGGGCATTGCCATAGCCGATCATGATGCGGGGGAGCTTCTGGTGGGCAAGAAGTATTATGGGTTCGGCCAGTTTACAAGATACATCCGCCCCGGGTACTGCATTGTGCGCTCGGGCACGAATACCCTTGCTGCCTATGACCCAAAAAGCGGGGACTATGTTATCGTGGCTCTTAATGCAAAAGCTGATGATCAGATCTGGGAGTTTGACTTTGATGGCATTGAAGGTGAGCTGTCTGAGATAACTGCGATAAGGACAAGCGGGGACACAGCAGGTGGCGAAAACTGGTGCGACGTTACGGATAAAGACAGTCTGACCATGGCAGAAGACTCTTTTTCTGCACTTGTAAAGGGCTATTCGATTACAACATATTTGATAAAGACGCAGTGAAGCTGATTTGCTTTCAAATGATATACTTTATATAGAGTGCCGACTATTTCATTTAAGGAGAACAGGATCCGGATGAGTAAGAAGAGATACAGGAAACACAGAAAAGGAACAATGAGTAACCGCTTTGAGGAAATGATGTCGAACCTCGGCAGGAGGGAGATGACTATTATCTCACTTGGAATTTTCGGAGTTACCCTTGCAATCATTCTGCTCATGGTGTTCATAAAAGGTTCTAAGGACGGTGCCTGGGGTGAGAACGGCAGTGGAGCCGGGATTGCAGGTAGGGAAACGATTTCTGAAGATGGAGCCTCAAATTCAGCTGCGGATCAGGGAGATATGCCCGTAGTTGAGACGGCAACCGAAGGGATGAAGGCCGAATCAACTCCGGATACAACTGTTCTGGCGAAAAAGGAAGGCGCGAAAGATGGATATCTTAACAGATGTGTGTTCCTGGGCGACTCAAGAACTGTAGCGATGGTCAACTATGGTTTTTTCAACGATGATGCTGTTCTGGCGCAGATCGGTATATCGCATCCGGCATTTGCATCTAACAAATTCATCAACAATGCCGGTAAAGAATATACTTTAAAATCTTATCTTAAGTCTCATCAGGCGCCTGTCATCTATATCCTTCTGGGAGTAAACGGTATCAATGATCCCAGTGAGAAGCATTATCAGAATACTTTTCTTGATCTTATAGACAGTGTGACAGAGATGGCGCCCAATTCCAATATAGTACTTGTGGCGATCGGTCCCGTAGATGATAACGGAATCTACAAAAACAGCGTCCAGAATGCATGGATAGACAAATACAATGGTTTTCTGCTGGATACTGCAAAAGAGAAACATATTTTTTATCTCAATATCGCCGAAGTCCTCAAAGGAACCGACGGACAGGTTAAGTCTGAGTATAACGGCGGTGACGGACTTCATTATTCCGGAAAAGGGTGCGAAGCTATTTTCAGGTACATAGTTGAGCATCCCGTGCCTCAGATATCTGATGATGGTGAATATGTAGTTAAGTATATTAAGCCTGATCCAAACAGGGTCAAGGTCACGATGGGAAAAGACTCGGGAATTGATGAAGAGAAGCTCCAGGATCTGATGGGCATTATGATGGGAAATACAGAGAATCAGACCGGCTCAGATACAGACACTCAAAACACAGAGGAAACGGAAGAGGAACTGCTTAAAAAACAGGAAGAGAAAAAGAAGGAAGAAGAAGAGAAAAAGAAAGCTGAAGAAGAGAAGAAGGCAGAAGAAGAGAAAAAGAAAGCAGAAGAGGAAGAGAAAAAGAAGGCGGAAGAAGCTAAAAAGAAAGC
>CAMNOS010000195.1 GCA_946546925.1 uncultured Butyrivibrio sp. | reverse complement strand
GCAAATAAGATTCTTCCTTTCATTGATTATTCATTTGAAAGAGATGAGCTGAACCAGCCTATTATAGCTATTTCCTTCAAGGATGCCGATGAGATGAAACTTGCAGATGCAATTGAAAGCGGCATTGTCAGGAAAGGAACCTACAGCTTTACAGCAAATTATGATATCAACAAGATATCAGGAAAGAAGACCAGGTTCACAATCACTGTTCTTGGTAACGCAAGAGCTGCAGGAAGGGTTGGAAAGAGCATCAATCTTGTTGCAAGAGATACTACATTTGCTACTGTTAAGCCTTCAATAACAAATCTTGGAGGAACAGTAACAGGAATGTACTTCAAGGGTGCTGAAAACTTCTTTGATGTAGAGTGGGATTCTGCTAGCGGCATGGCTAATGTATATGCCTGGGAAGACGGATCTTACCGCGCTAATGTAAGATACAAGGTTACACCTGTATTTACAGTAGCTACAGCACTTGGCGAAGTTGAAATTGAAGCTTCACCTGTAACTATTCAGGTTAAGCAGACTCAGATCAAACTGTCAGCAATACCTGTAGTAAACGTTAAGATGTCTGATGTACAGGCAGAGGGAACAGCCATATCTACAGTAACTTCACCTAAGGGTGCACAGATCGCTTCCATGGTACAGCTTAACCAGAAGGACAAGTTCAATGTAAGCTACGATGCAAAGAGCGGAAACTTCTATGTATCAATAGCAAATGTCAGCGGACTTAAGGTTAACAGTACCTACACTGTCAAGATGGGAGTTGTACCTGTAGGAAATGGCGCAGGAGCAAAACAGCAGACTGTTAACGTCAAGGTTAAGGTCATCAGATGATATGAGATTCCCTATGGGAATTCCCCATTCATAAATAAGTGAGCGCGAAGCCGTCACAGATACGTAAGTATTCTTGTGGCGGCTTCGTGTTGTATCGTGTTATAATGCAAGATATGAGAAAATTTGAACTGATAGCCCCCTGCCATTTTGGCCTGGAGGCAGTACTTAAAAAAGAAATAATTGACCTGGGTTATGACATTATGGAGGTAGCTGACGGACGTGTCTCATTTGAAGGGGATGCGGATGCTGTGTGCCGCGCCAATATAGGCCTAAGAAGCGCTGAGAGAGTCCTTGTTAAGATTGGCTCTTTCCATGCGGAGTCATTTGAGGAGCTCTTTCAGGGGACGAAAGCGCTTGACTGGGAGGACTATATTCCTTCGAATGGTAAGTTCTGGGTCAAGAAGGCAAGCAGCGTTAAGAGCAAGCTCTTTTCCCCGTCAGACATCCAGTCCATCATGAAAAAAGCCATGGTGGAGAGGATGAAGCAGAGCTATCACACCGACTGGTTCAAGGAGGACGGTGAGGACTTTCCCGTAAGGGTCTTTCTTATGAAGGATGAGGTGACAGTGGCCCTTGATACAACAGGCGATTCCCTTCACAAGAGAGGATACAGGAAGCTTGAATCCAAGGCGCCTATTGCGGAGAACCTGGCGGCTGCGCTGATTTCGCTCACTCCCTGGCACTGGGACAGGATACTTGTGGATCCCTTCTGTGGAAGCGGAACCATACCTATCGAGGCTGCGATGATGGCTGCTCACATTGCTCCCGGTATGAACCGGCACTTTACTGCTGAGACCTGGACGCACCTCATAACACCTCAGAACTGGACAGATGTGCGGGATGAGGCAAGGGATGAGATCCTCACAGACATAGAGACTGACATTCAGGGATATGACCTTGATCCCGAGATGATAGAGATAGCAAGGATCAACGCAAGAAAAGCCGGTGTTGAGCACATGATACACTTCCAGGCAAGGGATATAGCAGACCTCAGCCACAGGAAGAAGTACGGCTTTATCATAACCAACCCTCCCTATGGGGAGAGGATCGGGGAAAAGAATCTTTTGCCTGACCTCTACAGGACCATAGGAGAGAGGTACAAAGCCCTGGATTCGTGGTCAATGTACCTGATCACGGGATTTGAGGATGCAGAGAAGTTCATCGGCAGAAAGGCTGACAAGAACAGAAAGATTTATAACGGAATGCTAAGGACCTATTTTTACCAGTATCTTGGTCCTAAACCGCCCCGCAGGAAAGAGGCGCCATGACAGTACAGGAGATGAAAAAAACTGCCATAAAGGCAGGGATTTTTGCACTTATTTCCATGTCTCTGGTCATTCACAGGTCTGTGACCAAGCATATCATGATCGCTGATGCATCAGGCGTGGCTGTTGACAGGACAAGTGATGAGGGTTCCTACACTCTTCTTGTGGATTCCAATATCCCAAAGGGCAAGGAGGGCACGCTGATTATACCGCTGCCCGGCAACGTCACCTCGGATAACATAATTCTTGAGGACCGCTACATGGATCATGGACTCAGTATCTATATTGACAGCCATGAGGCTGGTTTTTATATGGATAATCCCATTGTCACGGACCTTGATCTTATTGACGGTGCGCGGTGCATCAATCAGAATGACACAGGCAGCGTGCGTCTTGATTTTGACTTTGACGGGATCTATGCCAATGAGAGTGCTCTAACCGATAGCAATACCATTGAGATCAGGTTCTATGACCCGGCTGATAAGTATGATAAGATTGTGGTCGTGGATGCCGCGGGTGGCAGCGATGCTGGAGCCTCGGCTGACAATAACCTGCCGCTTGAGATATCTCTTTTGCTAAAAGAGATATCTGACGGAGATTCTGAGAGCACAGTGAAGCTATACTTTACCAGGCTGTCGGCTTCAGACGTTGACAGTGAGACTAAGAAGGAATTTTTGAGCGATTCAAAGGCGGATCTGTATGTTGAGCTTTCGGAAAGTGATGTGAAGGCCCGGAGTGCGGATGGCGTTAGCGCATTTTACAACGACGACTTTTTCCTGCGGAGGCTTTCCAATGCGCGCTTTGCCGATATCATGCTGAAAAGCTGCGCCGGCAGAGGAATGGGAAGTGCTGTGGGCGTTTTTGCGGATACAGAAGATGAGATGCTGCTGGCGAGCAAGATACCTGCTGCAAGACTGGAGTTTGGGGCAGCAGCTGAAACAGACAGGAACAGCCTCAGGAAAACAGCTGAAGGAATATACAGCGGAATAATGCAGAGTTTAGAGGAGATGCAATGAGAATAGTATTTGCTACAGGCAACAAAGATAAGATGAGAGAGATCAGAAAGATTCTTGGCGGACTGGACTGCGAGATACTGTCAATGAAGGAGGCGGGGGCCTTCGAGGATGTAGTGGAGGATGGAAGCTCTTTTTCCGAAAATGCGGCTATCAAGGCGGGAGCGATCTACAGACTCCTTGAAGAAAAAGAACCGGATAAGGCATCTGAGACCGTCGTTCTTGCAGATGATTCCGGACTTGAGATAGACTTCCTTGGCGGTGAGCCCGGGATATACTCAGCCAGATACCTTGGCAAGGATACTCCTTATACTGAGAAAAACAGTATCATATTGGACAGGCTTAAAGACGTGCCGGATGAAGAGAGAAGTGCCAGGTTCGTATGTGCTATAGCAGCCTGCCTTCCGGGAGACAAAACTCTCTCAACGCTTGGTAAGATGGAGGGGCGGATTGCCTACAGTATTGCAGGTGAGAACGGCTTTGGATACGACCCTATATTCTTTTTGCCGGAGTATGGCAAGACCAGCGCACAGCTTTCTGAGGATGAGAAGAATGCTATCAGCCACAGGGGGAAGGCGCTTCGTCAGATGGCAGAACTTTTGGAGAAAGAGTTTTGATCGCGTTTGCGGTATGAATTAAGAAGTTTTGATTGGTGGTTTGTAGAATGCACAAGTATTTGGTTGTAAGTGATACTCACGGACATGACGATAATTTTTACAAGGTTCTGGACCTGGAGGAGCCGCTGGATGGGATAATCCACTGCGGTGACTTTGAAGGTTCAGAAGGTAGGTATGCGCTTGCGGCGAACTGCCCTGTTTATTTTGTTTCCGGCAACAACGATTTCTTTGCGGATTTGTCAAGAGAACTGGATTTTGACCTTGACGGGCATCGGGCTTTTCTTACCCACGGCCACAGATATCTGGTTTCCATGGATCTTGAGAACATCAGGGCTGAAGGGCAGTACCGCGGTGCAGACCTGATCTTTTTTGGCCATACGCACAAACCTGTTGCTAAGAAGATCGGAGATGTGTACCTCTTTAACCCCGGGAGCTTATCATATCCGAGGCAGGAGGGGAGAAGACCAAGCTACCTTATCCTTCAGATTGATGGGGGGGAGATTTCCTACGAGATTAAGTATCTTTGAGATGTTATGGAATAATAAAAGGCTGTCCGTGAATGCTCACAGACAGCCTTTTTGCTGCGGATAACAGGACTTGAACCTGCACGGTCGCCCACTGGAACCTAAATCCAGC
>CAMNOS010000194.1 GCA_946546925.1 uncultured Butyrivibrio sp. | reverse complement strand
ATCAGCTCTTTATACCGCTGATAGCTCTTATTCTGCTGGCGGTGATAAATCTGATAAATGATCCTGGATTTTTTAAGGTCACACTTGGAACCAACAACGCAGGATATCCGGTGTTTTCAGGGTATCTCATCACAATTCTTGACTACGGCTCAGAGCTGGGAATCCTGGCTATAGGAATGACGCTCGTTACAGCGGCTTCCGGCGGACAGGATATTTCTGTGGGAGCAACCATTGCAATAGCAGGTTCTGCGATGCTGAGGATCCTGTGCGGCGGCAATTCAAGGCCTGAGACCATTCAGGCACCCATCATCGTTGCGTTTCTGGTTGCCTGCATCGTGGGAATGCTCTGCGGTGCCTTCAACGGAATGCTGGTTGCGGTATTTAAGATACAGCCGATGATCGCAACACTGATCCTTTTCACGGCGGGAAGATCGATAGCAGCCTGGATCAACAACAACGAGCTGCCCATCGTTCCCGATCCTAAGTTTTCTTACTTTGGAGGATTTATTCCGGGAATACCGATTCCCACAACCGTCTTCATTGTTGCCATATGCATAATCGTGATCGCACTTGTGCTGAAATTCACTAACCTGGGACTTTACACACAGGCAGTTGGAATCAATGAGAGTTCTTCAAGACTCAACGGTATCAATCCCACCTTTATCAAGTTCCTGGCATTCGTCATCCTGGGACTGTGCGTTGCAGTAGCTGCACTTATCAAGGTCAGTCGCCTGTCAACCATCAACTATTCGGTCATAGCCAAGGACATAGAAATGGATGCGATCCTTGCTGTTGCACTTGGAGGAAATGCCCTCTCAGGCGGTAAGTTCAATATGTGGGCATCGATTCTTGGAGCATATGTCATTCAGTTCCTCACCACAACATTGTACAAATTCAATGTTCAGTCGGATGCCCTTGCGGCATATAAGGCTGTTGTGGTAATTCTCCTTGTTGTATTCTCTGCACCAAAGGTGCGAGAGTACTGCGGGCAGTTCTTTAAGAAGCTGGCTCCTGCAGGAAAGGAGGCTGCGTGATATGAAAGAAAAGAAAAACGAAAGCATCTTTTCAAAGATGAATGACACAAATCTGCTCCTTGCCATCACCATAGTCATCTTCTTTGTAATGTACATCGGTGCAGTGGTGATCCAGGGAGGCGGTTTTACAAAGCCGCAGATGTTCTTTAACATCTTAAATGCCAACGCAGCTCTCATAATAACTGCCGTGGGCATGAGCATCGTAATGATCTCAGGCGGAATTGATATATCAGTTGGCGGCGTTGTTGCTCTTGTTTCCATGTGCTGCGCTGTATATCTTGATTACCACGACGGAAGCATAATAGGTTCAATATTCATCGCTCTTGGAATAGGAATTGCCTACGGTCTTGTGCAGGGTTTCCTTGTTGCATATCTGGATATCCAGCCCTTTATCGTATCACTTGCCGGCATGTTCTTTGCCAGGGGAATGACAACCATTGTCAACACTGCACCCTTCAATGTTGCCGATGAGGAGTTTAATGTCCTTAAGCTTACGCGTATCAATGTGCCCTTTATGGGCAGCGTCAACAAAAAAGGCGTCTATGTTCCGGCCTATGTGGAAATTGGTGTTATTGTAGCTCTTCTCATTGTGGTATTATTGTTTGTAGTACTGAGATGGACCAGACTTGGCAGAAGCTTTTACGCAGTGGGCGGCAACAAACAGAGCGCGCTCATGATGGGAATCAATGTTCAGAAGACCAGATTTCTGTCGCACCTTATCTGCAGCACGCTGGCAGGAATAGGCGGCTATGTATACTTCCTCCATGTGGGTTCAGGCTCGGCAAGCCATGCTATGGGTATGGAGATGAACGCCATTGCTTCATCCATTATCGGAGGAACAATGCTTACGGGAGGCGTAGGCAACATAATAGGAACCCTCTTTGGTGTTCTTTCTCTGTCCACGATTCAGAACATAGTTGCATCCGCAGGTCTTGACCAGGCCTGGTGGACAGGCATTACAATTGCTGCGATGCTGTGCATCTTCCTTCTTATCCAGAGTGTAGTCATGGCTCAGAAAAAGAAAGCATTAAAGAGCTGAGGACATTTGGACCATGAATCGAAAACTAAAAAGAGTTTCTGCCCTTCTTTTCGCAGCTGCACTTCTTTGCAGCTGCGGGGGTAAGAATACTGCAGATGATACAGAGAGTTTTTCTGATGAGAATTACAGTCAGGCCGACGAGTATACTACCGTCGGCTTTTCTCAGTTGGGGGCCGAGTCGGATTGGAGGAGCGCCAATACCGAGTCCATGCTAAGCGCTTTCACTGAGGAGGACGGTTACTCACTTATCTACATGAACGGTCAGCAGAAACAGGCCAATCAGATAACAGCGATCAGGACCTTCATTCAGCAGGAGGTGGAATATATTGTCCTTGCTCCTGCAACGGAAGATGGGTGGGATAGCGTCCTTATGGAGGCGAGGGAAGCCGGAATTCCTGTTATCCTTGTGGACAGAAGGGTCAATACTTCCGACAAGAATCTATATTCCTGCTGGGTGGGATCTGACTTTGAACTTGAAGGCAGGAAGATGGCAGCCTGGATCGGGGAATATGCAAAGAAGGAAGGCCTTTTGCCCGAGGATCTGCATATCGTGAATATTCAGGGGAGCATCGGTTCCACAGCCCAGATCGGAAGAACGAGAGGTCTTGCAAACGCTGCCAGGGACAACGGCTGGGATCTGTGCGCCGAAATAAGCGGTGATTTTACCGAGACCAAGGGAAGAGAAGTTATGGCGGCACTTTTAAAGCGCTTTGACAATATCAATATCGTGTACTGTGAGAATGACAATATGGCGATAGGTGCCATTGACGCATTAGAGAGCGCGGGCAGGAAGGTGGGACCCGATATCAAAAACGGAGATGTCTGTGTTGTATCTTTTGACGGTGTCAATGAGACAGCTCTGGATTACTGCAGGAGTGGCAAGATATCCTGCATTGCAGAGTGCAATCCGCTCCACGGCCCAAGAGTGAGGGCGCTCATTGAGGCGCTCAAGGATGGCAAGACCCCCGACAAATTCAATTATGTGGACGAAAAGATGTTCAGCTGCATCACGCAGGTACCGGAGATAGAAGTTGCAGGGCAGAAATATCCCGTAGAAAGTGATTTCTGACGGGTGATCCGAGGGTGATAAATGTCGGAATATTATTTATAATTATTTAATTTTACATACAATTCTAACTAAGCTAAAATTATTCTAGTGGCAATCATTATATAATTTAGGAGGAATTGGGCGTAATGGCAGTTGATTATGAGTGGTTTAAAAAAGGCGTTTTTGATCTGACCAAGATTGATCTCAATGCTTATAAAGAGAAGCAGATGAAGAGAAGGATCGATACTCTTATCGGCAAGTATGATGTGAAAGGCTATGACGGATTCCTTGATCTGATAAAGAAAGACAGAGAGGCTCTGGACTCCTTTGTATCATACCTTACCATCAATGTATCCGAGTTCTTCAGGAACAAGGAGCAGTGGGAACTCATGGACAAGGAGATGGTCCCCGAGCTGATGAGCAAGTTCGGCAAGAACTTAAAGATCTGGAGTGCGGCCTGCTCTACAGGAGATGAGCCCTATACCATCGTAATGATGCTCAGTAAGCACATTCCGCTCAATCAGATAAGCGTTCTTGCTACAGACCTTGATGCAGTTGTTCTTGCCAAGGCCAAGGCAGGCATCTATGACAAGAAGGAAGTTGCAGGAGTTCCCGATGAGTTCAAGAAGAAGTATTTCACTGAAACTCCTGAGGGCAAGATGAAGGTTTCCGATGAGATCAAATCAAGGGTTACCTTCAAACAGTCTGACCTGCTGCGAGATCCGTATCCCAAGGACTATCACCTCATCGTCTGCAGAAACGTCCTAATCTACTTCACAGAGGAAGCCAAGGACGATGTTTTCAGAAAGTATTTCGCAACACTTCAGCCCGGTGGAATCCTCTTTATTGGAAGCACCGAGCAGATCATCAACTACAAGGAAATCGGCTTCGTAAGGAAGAACTCTTTCTACTACGAGAAACCCAAGACATAATTGAATATAAGTTTAGCAGTGGAAATGACTGCCGTACCTTGATGGTGCGGCAGTTTTTCTTGTGTAGCATCTTTAATAAAACCCCCTGCTATGCAGGGGGACAACAGCTGCTTCAGCTTACAGTAAAAAACCTCCCGTGCTAGAATTACTACGGTTCGCCAACCAAAGTAAAGCACAGGAGGTAGTCCAAAATGGACATGAATAGTTTATCACACACTAGATGGGAGTGTAAGTATCACATTGTATTTGCACCTAAGTTCAGGAGAAAGGTTGCGTATGGTCAGATCAAACAGGACATCGCCAATATTCTCAGTACATTATGTA
>CAMNOS010000193.1 GCA_946546925.1 uncultured Butyrivibrio sp. | reverse complement strand
ACAATGTTGGGTTCGTCCTCGGCAAATGCGCCGTACTTGTCATAGATCTCGCACAGAACATCCCACAGTGTCTTGCCCTGCTTGCGGTAGTAGGCTGCTGCCTCTGCAACAAGCATACCTGCAGATATGCCGTCCTTGTCCCTTATGTCCTCACAGGCTGCGTAGCCAACGGACTCCTCATATCCGAACAGATATGTATATCCGTTTTCATGAAGATACGGGATCTTGCCGCAGATGTTCTTAAAGCCTGTCAGAGTCTCAAACATATCGACGCCGTAGGCTTTTGCCATTATGGTTGAAAGAGTTGAAGTAACTATGGACTTCACCATAGCTCCCTTGGCAGGAAGTGTTCCTGCACTCTTGTGCCCCTCAAGGACATAGTTCACCAGAAGGTAGCCTGTCTGGTTGCCGTTAAGCGGTACATAGTTGCCGTTGTCATCCCTTATCTCAATGGCAAACCTGTCGGAATCGGGATCCGTAGCCATAAGGAGCTCAGCTCCAAACTCTCTTCCGTATTTCTCAGAGAGGGCAAAGGCCTTGGGATCCTCAGGGTTGGGATATCCCACTGTTGTGAAGTCAGGATCCGGATTCTCCTGCTCAGGAACGATCTTCCAGTTGGTAAATCCCCTGTCGGTGAGCATCTGCCTGAAAGGAATGGAGCCGCAGCCGTTAAGAGGTGTGTATACAAGCGGGATTGAAAGATCCAGCTCATCGCCCTCATGGATAGCCAGTCCCTCAACCTTGTCCAGGTACTCCCTGTCGTACTCTTCACCAAGAACAGTGATCTTGCCGCTCTTAACGCCCTCCTCGTAATCGGATTTCTTAATGCCTGACCAGATATCAACAGCATTGATGCACTCTGTCATGCCGTCTGCCACCTCGGCACTGACCTGACAGCCGTCGTCCCAGTATGCCTTGTAGCCGTTGTAATCCTTGGGGTTGTGAGATGCGGTTATGTTGATGCCGGACACTGTACCCAGCCTTCTGATCATAAATGCCAGCTCAGGTGTGGGGCGAAGTGCAGGGAAGGTGTAGACCTTAATGCCATTGGCCGCAAAAATACCTGCTGCCAGCTCAGAGAACTCCCTGGAAAAATGTCTCGGGTCGTGTGCGATCACAACGCCCTTGTCCATTGCCTCCTGTCCCTTTGATACGATGTAGGCAGCTACGCCCTGGCTTGCCTTACCCACAGTAAGGAAATTCATGCGGTTGGTTCCGGCACCCACCTTGCCGCGAAGGCCTGCTGTGCCGAAGGAAAGATCCTGATAAAACCTCTCTTCCTTCTCCTTTTCATCGCCGGCAATCGCCTTCAGCTCGTCCTTTAAAGGATCTGTGTCGGAAAGCTTCTCCATCCACTCATCATATCTTGCCTGATAGTCCATATAAACCCCTCCGTTTCTGGTCCTAAGGGGTACCGCTTGCTCTGGACCACCTAGGACGGTCATTGTTTTAATGATCTGCTTGAAACTATTTCTGTTTAACTACACCAACAATTATATCATTCCATATTGTTAAAAGGGAATCTTTACGCTTTGCGAGTCGATATCCTCAGGGTCTTAAGATAACTCTTTTGCTCATCGGTTATCCTGTAGCTCTCAACAGCCTTCTGGATGGTCTTGTTGTGGGTCCAGGTATCAAGGCGCTTATCCCGGATGTACGGAAGAACAGCCTCGTACTGTTTTGCCAGCGCTGTGGCAAAATACCAGGCGATCATCATGTTGACATAATACTCATCGGACCTAACCCCCGAAACCAGCTCCGGGTACTCGGGATCAAAATCCTCATCCAGAAAATGCTGCATCAGCATTCCGATGCCAAACCTCACGGTGTAGGTATGTTGCGACTGTATCCATTTTCTTATATGCAAAAGAACCTGCGGCTTATTTTTCTTAAATACCTTTGGGGACATCTGGTCGCAGGTGGCCCAGTTGTCCACATAGGGGAGAAACTTCTCAACCTCCTCCATAGCTTGGTCAAAATCCTTAAACTCAGAGATGATAAAGGCGTGAAGCTGATCCTCATCAAAATATCTGTGGGGAAGGTCTTTGAGAAACACATCTGCATCCGGGTTCTTTGCCAGCTCTTTTGCATACTTCCTGAGCACCGGCGTTCTGACTCCGATCATCACATCACAGCTCTTGCCCGGGATCAGCCCTCCCTGAAAGTCCCTGTACTTAATGTCCTGCCTTGCAAACAGCTCTTTTCGTATCTCGTCAATTAAACTCTCTGCCACTCTTCCAGCCTCCGTCTTTATCCTAAACTATGCATTATTACACACCCCTACAGTCAAAGTCCGGGATGAAGCTCTCCCTGGCGGTGTCGCCCTCCTGGACAAAGGCTCTTGTGATGCCAAGTCCTGCCGCATAATCCACAAAGCTTTTGTACTCGTAGCCCGTGACCTTCCTGTTTATCTCAGGAAAAGAGCTCAGGTTATCCCCCGGGGTGTACTGACCAAGAAGGCTTAAGTACACGTTGTCACCGTAGCGCTCATAGAGGTATTTCACTATCATCTTGGCCTGGATCAGCATCCCTGGCATCAGAAGGTGTCTTATCACTACACCTCTTCTCATTAAGGGTGTATTCCGGTCTGACTTCTGCTGACCCTCATCCGCAAATAGCGCCTTTGGCTGCTGGCGCACCATCTCATCGATCGCGTCCCTGGCCGCGTTAACATACCCCGGAGCATTGCTGTATCTGACTGCGTCCTCTTCCCTTATATACTTGAAATCCGGGAGATAGATATCGATGAGCCCCTGAAGGCTTTTCACCGTCTCCACATTGAGGTAGGAGGAGGTGTTCAAAAGAAAAGGCAGATCAAATCCCATTCCCCGTGCCCGGTCGATTGCATTCCTTATAGTAGGGATGAACATATCGCCGGTCACAAGATTGATATTGTTTGCGCCCTTTTCCTTAAGCTCGTAAAAGATCTCAATAAGGCGCCCGATATCTATGTATTTTCCCACTTCGCCCCTGCTGATCCTGCGGTTTTGGCAAAAGACACAGCCCATGTTGCAGCCGGAAAAAAATATGGTTCCTGAACCGCTATTACCTGAGATACAGGGCTCTTCCCACATGTGGATGGAAGCCCTTGCGACGTGGAGCGAGCTCTTTTCCCTGCAATAGCCCTCCGCCACTGTCCTGTCCACACCGCAGTTTCTGGGGCAGAGCCTGCAGGCGCTGTATTCATTTTCATCCATAGTCCTGTTTTCGTAACTCATGATTTTTCTATTATACCCAGTAAGATTACGGAACTTTTATGGTGCAGGAAGCTTCAAATCCTCCGTCCTCGGTCACCATCCTGATGATGGCGGTTCCGCTTCCTTTTGCGGTCACAACGCCCTTGGCATTTACTGTTGCCACCGAGGTGTTGCTGCTGGTAAAGACAACCTTCTTATCAGCTGCTGTGGTGGTTACTTCGGATGTAAGTGTCAGGGTCTTCTTTACAGGAAGTCCTGTGACCGTTAGCTCTTTATAGGCAGTGTCATATCCAGGGTAGACCGTTATCACATTCTTAAGTGCCTTGGCAGATTTAGATGTGATCCGGATTCCGACATCACTTTTCTTCACAGCTCCCAGAACCTTCACCGAACATTTTACTGACTTATTGCTGCCATCAGTAGATGTCGCAGTGATGGTGACAGTCTTTTTGCTTGGAGCAATTGCCTTGAAGAGGAGCTTTTGGTCTGAGGCAGTGGTAGCATCTGCGCCAAACTCAGGATCTGCATTCTCCGCAGCAATCACTACCACATCAGGCGCTGAACTGGTCCAGTGGATAAGCCGGCTGGGATCTGAAGGATCAAATGCGCTATCCGGAGTAACCTTGCTGATCCAGAGACTTCTGATCTTCTGAGCACCCGCATCAGTGGTCTCACCAATGCTGAGCTTTGATGCGCTTAGCGTAAGCTTTGTCACGGGCTTGTAGATCACGATATCTACCGTGTCATTCGCTGTCGGTACAAATACACCGCCCTCAGTCTCTGTCATTTCTTTTGTAGTTGCTTTTACAACTACTTTGCCGCAGTTCTTTGCTGTAACCTTACCCCTATCATCTACTGTCGCGATAAGTGCTGCGATGGCAGGGTCGTCAGAAACCTCGCCGCCATCACCTTCAGCGTCATAAATAAGCGTATAATCCTGGTCATAAGCCTTAATAACCTTCCAGTCGACGCCGGTATTGGCAGCTTTTGATCCGTCTGCCGCAGTGACATTTGCCTTCAGCGTGGTGTTCTTTCCGACAATCAGATTCATTGTCTTGTCGTCAGCTGCATCCTTGGAGATGGCCTTATTTGTTATCTCTACTTTCGAAGCCAGGCCGCCTACAGTTACCGTGCAGGTTGCTTTCTTGCCGGACGCAGGATTGGTGGCTGTTATAACAACCTGTTTCTTTGCATTTGCAGGAACAGCTTTTACTTCTAC
>CAMNOS010000192.1 GCA_946546925.1 uncultured Butyrivibrio sp. | reverse complement strand
AAAAGAGTACTAAAAAAACACATGTTATCAATGGCCAACATATCGAAATTCTTAAAAAAACCGGGTTTTCAGAAAAATGGTACTAAATGCAGTGGGTGCGACCAGAATGATATGCTCCCTGGACTTGACGGGGAGTGGTTCAATTGACCGCTGAAATCATCATGGTGGCCAACTGAATTGCCCTACAGCAATAAGCCCATCCTGCCTTTCCCCAGTAAGTGCAAAATAGCAAATATAAATCCGCTGGCAAGGGACAGTACGCTGAGCGAATGCTCGGGCAGCCCTTGACAGCGGATTTTCTATTTGCTACAAACCACTGGTCGGGGGAAGGCGGGATGTGCTTTGCATGAATTGTGTACAGGTACTTGGCGAGGTCCTTTCGAGCTTAGTACCGCTGCCAGACGAAAGGAGCGCGAGCGTCCCAAGAAGGCAAAGATTTTTTCCACTGCGCCAGATTATATTAATGGAGATTGTACAGCGTGCTGTAGCGCTTCGTGAAGTAGCTGATAAGTGGCTTTGCCGAAAGCTCTTTGCCGCAGACAGCCTCAAGCACCTGATTTGATGTGCGTGTTGAGCCGTATTGGTGAATGTTTTCCTTAAGCCAGGCCGTGATCTTTTTGATGTCGCCGGCTGCAAGTATATCATCAACAGGGCCAAGGCTCTTTTCCATGGCTTCTAGGAACATGCCGTCGTATATGCTGCCAAGAAGATATGACGGGAAGTAGCCAAAGCTTCCGTCTGACCAGTGCATATCCTGGAGGATACCCTCACTGTAGCTTTCCGGAGTGATATGGAGGAGCTCTTTCATCTTGCGGTTCCACATATCCGGCAGGTCATCGACAGATGCTCCGCCGATAAATATATCCCTCTCGATCTCATAGCGAAGTATTACGTGGAGGCAGTAGGTGAGTTCGTCTGCATCCGTTCTTATCATAGAGTTCTCGACGCGGCAGATCTCGCGATGGAACTGCTGGGGAGTGATGTCTTTAAACTCAGGGATGATCTCGAGCACCCTGGGCCAGATGGGCTTCCAGAAGTTGATGTTTCTGCCCAGCACATTTTCAAAGAATCTTGACTGGCTCTCGTGAAGTCCCATGTAGTTCACGTTGGCACCTTCGGTGAATTCATATTTGTGATCTATGTTCTGCTCAAAGAGGGCGTGGCCGCCTTCGTGGATCGCTGAGAAGATCGGAGCGATGATGTTGTTCTCGTGGTAGTGGTTGGTGATCCTCACATCGTCCAGATTCATGTTGGTCGTGAAGGGATGCTCGGTCTGCGCCTGTGCGAACCTGTTCATATCCATACCCATGTATTCCACAAGGAACCTGCACAGCTCATCCTGCTTATGTGTGGGGATATACATGGTAAAGAGGCTGTGGTCTGGCTGAGGCTTTGATGTCACCTTTTCCACGAGGGGAACCAGCTCTTTTTTCAGTTCCTCAAAAACTCTGTCGATGGTTTCGCAGGTCATGCCTTCTTCGTACTGATCGATAAGTGAGTCATATATCTCCTTGTCGGGATCGGTGTACTTCTGCATCTTCTTTACAGCTTCGATGGTATTCTTAAGGGGCTCCTTGTAGGAATCCCAGTCATTGTTCTGCTTTGCTTTTGGCCATGCGATGGTTGAAGCATTCAGCGTCCTTACATACTCCTCATAGAAGTCTGCGGGAACGCGTCTCATTTTTTCAAGGTCTCTCTTTAGTTTCCTGATGTGGAACTTCATAACATCGTCGAGCCTTTCAAATTCCTCGGGAGCTGCGAGGGCACATACCAGGTTGTAGTATTCATCCGAAGTGCTCTTTTTGAAGCTCTCTGTGGAAAAGAATGTCATGGCATCCGAGAGCTTTTCCTTAGCGCCGTCGGGCGCTGTGGTCTCAAGATCCCAGTGCATGAGTGTCAGGGCGTGACGCAGATAAACAAGCTCCTGATCCTTTTGTCTGAACTGTTCAAGTAATGTCATAGTCTCCTCCAAAAATCTCTGTTTGTGCAACATTGTAAGTATAGCATGACCTTGAGGTCATCTACAATGAAGTGAAGCTCATAGGGGAGATGACGGGTTCCTCTTTTTGCCGGTGTGGCGGCGGCTTCACCCTCAGTCTGGTTTCCGGGATTTACAGATTATGTTAAGGGCAAAGAGATCAGGGCAGAGCCTGAATACCGACTATCAATAGGCACCTGCGCTTATTGACAAAAAGGCTACTGTCGGAGTAGAATTCAAAAACAACGGACAAAGGCGTCCCGGAGATTTCCCGGGGCGTCTTTTGCATTTTTTGGATAAAGGAGCGATCACAATGGCATCTGTAAACAGGAACTATCTTAAACTACCGGGGAGTTATCTCTTTTCAACAATTGCACGTAAAGTCGAAGCTTATACCAGCGCTCATCCTGATGCGGACATAATAAGGATGGGAATAGGAGATGTGACGCAGCCCATTGCGCCGGCAATAATACAGGCCCTTCACGAGGCAGTGGACGAAATGGGGAGCGACGATTCTTTCAGGGGATATGCTCCTGATCTTGGGTATGAGTTTCTTCGCAGCATAATCGCTGAAAAGGACTATAAAGACAGGGGCTGCGACATTGATCCTTCTGAGATCTTTATCTCTGACGGAGCCAAGTCTGACTGTGGCAACATTCAGGAGATATTTGATGTGAATAATAAGATAGCTGTCTGCGACCCTGTTTATCCCGTGTATGTGGACTCCAATGTCATGGCAGGGCGAACAGGCGAATACGATGAGAGCCTCGGGTGTTTCAGGGATGTGATCTATATGCCCTGCACAAGGGAGAATGGTTTTGTACCTCTTTTCCCGAAAGAGATCCCGGACCTCATCTATCTGTGCTTTCCCAATAATCCCACCGGAGCAGTGATGAAAAAAGATGCGCTGCAGGGGTGGGTAGATTATGCGAGAAGCCATGGCTCAGTAATACTTTACGACGCGGCGTATGAAGCTTTTATAGCAGAGGACGATGTTCCGCACAGCATTTATGAGTGCACCGGAGCAAAAGAGTGCGCCATAGAATTCAGGTCTTTTTCCAAGACCGCAGGCTTCACCGGATTAAGGCTCGGATTCACGGTCGTGCCAAAAGAACTTGAGGCGGGAGGAGAAAAACTCTGGCCACTCTGGGCGCGCAGGCACGGGACCAAGTACAACGGAGCTCCATACATAGTGCAGAGAGCTGGTGAGGCAGTCTACTCCGAAAAGGGCAGATCGCAGATAAGACAGCAGATTGCCATATACAAAGAAAATGCCCGCATCATTGTTGAGGGAATGAAGGAAGCTGGGTACGAAGTTTTCGGAGGGGTCAATGCTCCTTACATCTGGATGAAGACCAAAGACAATATGACCAGCTGGGAGTTTTTTGACTACCTGTTAAATGAGGCACAGATCGTTGGAACTCCGGGATCGGGATTTGGCCCGGGCGGAGAGGGATATTTCAGGCTGACGGCCTTCGGAAGCAGGATGGGCAGCATAAGAGCCATCGACAGGATAAAGAAGCTATGAGAATTAAACTAAAGTTATACCTGCCTATAAGTCTTTTTTAGTTTTGCTCAAGGTGCCGGTGTGATATATTTACTTTATCAGAAAAAACACTACAGAATATGAACCGGAGGACAATCATCATGGCAGATATCAAACAGAGCGCACTTGAACTTATAGGTGGAACACCTGTTTTACAGCTTAACGGCTACAGCAAAGCAGCAGGGGTTACAGATGCGACCATCCTTGCAAAGCTTGAGTACTTAAATCCCGCAGGATCGGTAAAGGACAGAATCGCCCTTAGTATGATAGAGGATGCGGAGAAGTCCGGGAAACTTAAGCCCGGCGCTACGATCATTGAACCTACAAGCGGCAATACCGGAATAGGACTTGCGGCTGTTGCTGCAGCAAAGGGATATAGAGCAATACTTACACTTCCCGACACCATGAGTGTTGAGAGGAGAAATCTTCTCAAGGCATACGGGGCAGAGCTGGTCCTCACTGAGGGAGCAAAGGGAATGAAGGGTGCTATCGCCAAGGCAGACGAGCTGGCAGCTGAGATCGAAGGCGCAGTGATCCTCGGACAGTTTGTAAATCCTGCCAACCCGGCAGTTCACAGGGCTACAACAGGTCCTGAGATCTGGAAGCAGACAGACGGCAAGGTTGACATCTTCGTAGCAGGTGTAGGTACCGGCGGAACCATCACAGGTGTGGGCGAGTACCTCAAAGAGCAGAACCCCGATGTTAAGGTAGTTGCGGTTGAGCCCGCAAGCAGCCCGGTCCTGTCAACAGGAACAGCAGGTGCACACAAGATTCAGGGTATAGGCGCAGGCTTCGTGCCTGATACACTCAACACCAAGGTTTATGATGAAGTTATCACGATAGAGAACGATGATGCCTTCGCTGAAGGCAGGAAATTTGCTCATTCAGAGGGAATCCTTGTGGGAATCTCATCAGGTGCTGCTCTTAAGGCAGCTGTGATCCTGGCTCAGAGAGAAGAGAACAAGGGCAAGAATATCGTGGTTCTCCTTCCCGACTCAGGAGACAGATATCTCTCGACACCTCTGTTTGCTGACTAAAAGATGGCCATAATGA
>CAMNOS010000191.1 GCA_946546925.1 uncultured Butyrivibrio sp. | reverse complement strand
CCTGTACTCTCTAGGCGAGCAGCCGTATTTCTCGGAGAACTTCCTATAGAAGTAGGCGCTGTTTTCATAGCCGATCTTCTCTATGATCTTCTCGGTGGTGAGAGTGGTGTTCTCCAGATAATATGCTGCCTGCTGGAGCTTTCTTGTCTGAAGGAGCTGCTTGAAGTTGCTGCCTGTGTGGCTCTTTAAGAGGCGGCTAAGGTAAGCGGTGGAGTAACCGGTTTTCTCGGCAAGTTCCTCGAGTGTGCCATCCTTGTAATTGTGGTCGATGTACTCCAGGGCACTTATGGTGACGGCCTGACCCTTGGAAGCCATGTCCTTTAATGTGTCTGAGGAGAGGGCAGAGAGGTTCATGAGAAGCAGGTCCATGGTTGTGTTGACTATCTGGTTCATTCCGCCGCGGCCCAAGGTCAGTGTCCAGATGATATTTTCAAGAAGGTTTTCCACGGCGATCATCCCCTTTGTGTGATAGAGGAGATAGTCGCTGTTTCTCTTTTTCTCAGAGAGAGAAGAGATGATGAAGCTCCTGAGCACATTTTCCCTGTCATAGGAAATATCGCTACGGGAAAAGAACTCCGGGAGGATTATCAGGTTCACCGCAATATCTTCCTGACTGCAGGGCATGAGCTCATGCCTTGCGTGGCGGTTCATGAGAAGAATATCCCCCTCAGATAAAAACAATGTATCCCCATCCACTATCTTCGTGGTCAGATTCCCCTTAAGCATTACCAGCATCTCTATGTAGTTGTGCCGATGCACAGGAAAATAGGCAAATCTCGTGTGTGGGCGAAGTGCAATGAGCTTGCCCTTTTCAAGGAGCTTTGCACTGTCGATGACGAATTCGTCCTCGGAGGTGTAGAGCTCTTTTGATATGTCATTTTTGCCGGCGATCAGCTGCTCCTCCTCGGGAGTTAGCCTGCTTATCATGTCCAGGATTTCTTTTCGCATGTTCTGTACCCTTTTAATGATCCTGCTTTTATTTTAGATTGCGGATTATTCTGTTTTGGACTGTTTCGAGAGTGGAATTCATGATGTCAAATAAGGTTCCTTTTTTAATTGGATTTCGTTCTAGAATAACACCCTTTTGTCCCATATTATAGCATTATAACTTATAAATGTATTGAGGTTTCGATATGAACAAATATTATCTTGCAATTGACATTGGTGCATCAAGCGGGCGCCTCATAATGGGATGGATTGATGGCGGCTCTATGAAGCTCGAGGAGATGCACAGATTTGACAATCATCAGCTTCAGAAAAACGGCCACCTTGTGTGGGATGTAGACAATCTCATTGAAGGCATTACAGAGGGGCTTAAGATCTGCAAGTCAAGGGACATGATACCCACTGTCCTTGGAATCGACACCTGGGGAGTCGACTATGTGCTCCTTGATAGAGACGGCAACATGATCGGCGATGCCATTGCTTACAGAGACCTGCGCACCGAGGGCATGGACGCGGAAGTTAAGAGGTTCATCGATGAAAAAGAGCTCTATGAGAGGACAGGGATACAGAAACAGCTCTTTAACACCATTTACCAGCTTATGGCCCTCAAAAAGGAAAATCCCGAACAGCTTGATAAGGCTGACAGCCTTCTGATGATACCTGATTATCTGGGCTTTAAGCTCACAGGAGTCAAAAAACAGGAGTACACCAACGCAACAACGACCAATCTTGTTAATGCAGCGGATAAGACCTGGGACATGGAGATAATAAGAAGACTTGGTCTTCCGGAGAAGCTCTTTAAGGAGCTGTCAATGCCCGGCACGGTACTTGGAGAATTCACCAAAGAGATACAGGAGAAGGTCGGCTTTAACTGCAAAGTGGTCATGCCTGCCACTCATGATACCGGATCAGCTTTCCTTTCTGTTCCCGCCAGATCTGATTCATCGGTATTCTTATCAAGCGGCACCTGGAGCCTTTTAGGACTTGAGAACAAAGAGCCCATCACAACTATGGAGGCGCAGAAGCAGAACCTCACCAACGAGGGCGGTGCATGGTACAGATACAGGTTTCTCAAGAACATCATGGGACTTTGGATCATTCAGTCCATAAGAAGAGAACTTAACGGAACCGAGTACGTCGAAGGGCGAAAGAGCAGATACGCTGACGGCAGATCTTACAGCTTCCCGGACCTCATAGAGGAAGCAAGAAAGTGTGAGGACTTCGCGGCAGATATAGATGTGAACGACGATGCCTTTCTTTCTCCTGAGAGCATGATAGATGCCATCAGGGAGCACTGCGCAAAAAGCGGCCAGCCTGTTCCTAAGACCGTTGGGGAGATCATGCAGTGCGTCTACAGAGGCCTTTCAAGGTGCTATGCAGACACAGTTAAAGAGATCTCTGCAATAACAGGTAAAGAGATCATCAGTGTAAACATCATCGGCGGTGGCTGCCAGGATGCTTACCTCAACGAGCTTACTGCAAGGACTACAGGTCTTACCGTATATGCAGGACCAATAGAGGGGACCGCAATCGGCAATCTGGTTGTCCAGATGATAGAAGAAGGGGAATTTGATGACCTTCAGGCAGCCAGAGACGTGATATTTAAGAGTTTTGAGATTAAAGAATATGGAGGAAAACAATGAGTTACGCACAGGCAAAAGAAAAATATGCAGCACTTGGAATCGACACAGAAAAGGCAATTGAAAAGCTCAAAGAGGCTGAGATAGCCCTTCACTGCTGGCAGGGGGATGATGTAAGAGGATTTGATACAGATCCCAATAAGCCCCTTACAGGCGGTATCCAGACTACAGGTAACTACCCCGGAAGGGCAAGAACTCCCGAGGAGCTCATGGCTGACATCGATGAGGTATTAAAGCTCATTCCAGGCAGAGCCAAGATGAACCTTCATGCCAGCTATGCGATTTTTGATGATGAGAACGGCGGATGGGTAGACAGAGACAAGCTTGAGCCCAAGCACTTCAAAAAGTGGGTGGACTTCTGCAAGGAGAGAAAGCTTGGATGCGACTTTAACCCCACTTTCTTCTCACATCCCAAATGCGATCCCTTAACTCTTTCTTCTCCCGATGAGGAGACCAGAAAGTTCTGGATCGAGCACGGCAAGGCATGCATCAGGATATCCAATTACCTCGCTGATGAACTTGGCGAGACCTGCGTTATGAACATCTGGACAGGAGACGGCTTCAAGGACATCCCTGCCGACAGAAAGGGACCCAGGGACAGATACAAGGATTCAATCGAGCAGATCCTCTCAGAGCCCTTTGACTTCAACAAGGTTAAACCCTGCGTAGAGTCTAAGGTATTCGGAATCGGAGTTGAGTCCTACACTGTAGGAAGTGCAGAGTTCACACTTTCTTTTGCGGCAACTCACTCAGACAAGTGCATCCCTCTTATGGACAACGGCCACTACCATCCAACAGAGGTTGTAAGCGACAAGATTCCTGCACTTTTGTCATTCTATCCCAACATCGCTCTTCACATCACAAGGCCTGTACGCTGGGATTCAGACCACGTTGTGCTCTTTGATGATGAGACAAAAGAGATCGCAAAAGAAATCGTTCGCTGCGGAGGTCTTGAGGGCAGAGTATTCATGGCTCTTGACTATTTTGATGCCTCGATCAACAGGATAGGCGCATGGGCTACAGGCTTCAGAAATACTCAGAAAGCTCTTTTGAACGCCCTTCTTACACCTCATGAGGAGCTCAAAAAACTCCAGGATACATCAAACTTCACAAAGCTCATGGTAATGCAGGAAGAGCTCAAGACCATGCCTTTCGGTGATGTATGGAACGAGTACTGCACAAGATGCGGCGCACCTGAGGACGGCAAGTGGTTTGAGGAAGTAGAGAGATACGAGAAGGAAGTCCTTTTCAAGAGAAACTGATATAGCTGGAATATATGATTCAGGTGCCGGAAGGTACATTGACACAGCATGATTAAAAAGAGGAGATTTGATAAATTATGAAAGTTTTAGATGCAGAATTTACACAGGGCTTTATTCGTATGGCCAATGACGGCTGGGAGCAGGGCTGGCATGAGAGAAACGGTGGAAACCTCTCATACAGAATGAAGCCGGAAGAAGTAGAGATGGTGAAAGAGGAGTTCACTGATGGCGAGTGGAAGGAGATCGGAACCACCGTTCCCGACCTTGCAGGAGAGTTCTTCATGGTGACCGGATCCGGCAAATTCTTCAGGAATGTGATCATCAAGCCTGCAGAGAGCTTCGGAATAATCGAGATCGACGAAAAGGGTGAGAACTACCGCATCATGTGGGGACTTTTGGGCGGTGCAAGACCTACCTCTGAGCTTCCTTCCCATCTTATGAACCATGAAGTTAAAAAGCGTGTGACAGGCGGAAAGTACAGAGTTATCTATCACGCTCACACAACCAACACCATTGCACTTACTTTTGTGCTTCCCCTCACCGATGAAGCCTTCACAAGAGAGCTCTGGGAGATGGCAACCGAGTGTCCCGTTGTGTTCCCTGACGGAATCGGTGTAGTGCCCTGGATGGTTCCGGGCGGAAGGCAGATCGCTGTTGAGACCAGCAAGCTCATGGAGAAGTACGATGTGGCAATCTGGGCTCACCACGGTATGTTCGCAGCAGGAGAGGACTTTGACCTTACCT
>CAMNOS010000190.1 GCA_946546925.1 uncultured Butyrivibrio sp. | reverse complement strand
AATCGATAAACAGAAATCAGTGCGTGTAAAACTCGGTACCATTGCAGTTGCAGAGGGTATGCTGACCCTTGAACAGGCCGATGAAATAAACAACCTGCAGAGGACTCAGGACAAACGTTTCGGGGATATTGCCATTGAGAAAGGGTATCTTACATCACAGCAGATGGATGCTCTTTTGTCAAAACAGGGCAATGCATATCTTCAGTTTGTCCAGCTGACGACAGAGCTTACGGGGCTTGCTGCCTCTGAAGTAGATCAGTTTGTAAAAGAATTCCAGAAGGATTCCGGATACACCGATCAGGAGATGGATGCTCTCAAAGCGGATGATATCGATCAGCTGATCCCTCTCTTTGTAGTGTCTTCCAAACCGCACATTCGCGAGATCACTGCACTTCTGACCAAGAACCTTATGCGTTTTATCTCCTCGGATTACTACATCTGTAAGGCTAAACATGTCAAAGACTTCCAATACACCCATTTTACTCTTCAGGAGCTGTCGGGAGATGATTCTGTATTTATCGGAATTGCTTCTTCCGATGATGACAACAGCTTTCTTAAGATTGCAGGCGCCTTTTCGCGTCAGGAAATGAAGTCTGTGGACTCTGCAGCTTATGATGCTGTCGGCGAATTCATAAATGTTACCAGCGGACTGTATGCATCAGAGATAAGCAAAAAGCAGATCGATCTCGACATGGAACCGCCCTTAAGTTTTCATGATCAGGTGGCAAGTGGTGATTTCTATGCAATCCCCGTGATCCTTGAAGGTCATGAAGTGGACCTTGTCATCTCAATTAACGAAGAGTTTGTTCCCGGTGTTAATCCCGAGCAGACCGGCTCAGTCGTAAGCACTTCTGCCCCGATTGCAAACGAAGATGGCAGCCTGGGAAAACTCCTTATCGTTGACGACTCCCGTATGTCGAGGAGCATCCTTCGAAACATTCTGGAAAAGGCCGGCTATTCGATAGTCAGAGAAGCTTCAAACGGCGAAGAAGCAGTTGAAGCATACAAAGAAGTTAAACCGGATCTAGTTACACTTGATATAACAATGCCTAAAATGGATGGTCTTGAAGCACTTACACAGATCATTGCCTTCGATGCGGATGCCAAGGCTATCATGATCACAGCAGCCGGTCAGCAGGATAAGCTTATCAAAGCTCTTAAAGTCGGTGCGAAGCGCTTTATCAGCAAGCCCTTCAATGAAGACGAGATCCTGAAAGACATCAGCGAAGTACTAAAAGGAAATGAATGAGATCACAAAAACATCCTGCCTTATCCGGTTAAGGCAGGATGTTTTAATGTTTAGTGTTATCTGATCACCGACTCTATTCTCTTTGAAACGACCACAGCCAGTGCCATTTTCAGAAGATCGGGTATGATGAATGGGAATACACACCAGCCAAGCACTGTAAGAAGGCCTACCTCTCCGCTGCTTTTCATATAAACATGCATGAACCATGCAGTTCCGAATGCATAGCACACTGCAAGCCCAAGGACAAGTGCAGCTACTTTTATGACTCTGCTCTTCTTAAAGAATCTGGTAAACAGCATATATATTAGACCTGTAAACAGGAATCCGATTATATATCCCCCTGTATTGCCGAAGAGAATTCCAATCCCTCCCGTAAAGCCTGCAAAAACCGGAACACCAACCGCACCAAGAAGAACATACACAAGCGTTGCTATGGTTCCTCTCTCTCCTCCCAAAAGTAAAAGAACTAAAAATACCGCAAACGTCTGAAGCGTAAACGGAACTGCAGTCGGTATGCTTATCCAGGAACAGACAGCTATAAGCGCTGCCCCAATGGCGATATAAACAAGATCAAGCACCCTGGAATTCTCTCTTGTCTTAACTGCTCCTGCACTACTCATGATGAATCACTCCTCCAACAACTACTCTTTTGAGTATTTTTCAAATATCCATTTCAAATATTATTTCCAAAAACATCTATGATGGTAACACATCAAAAAAAGAATTGTCAACCCAGTAAGCTATTTAGGTTGACAATTCAATATTTTCTCAATTACCCTCGCTATCAGCGCATTTTTGGTTATCGTGGCTTCTCCTGCTGCAAAAAGACTTGATGCCCTCTGCCTTACATCTTCCGGAAAACTGTCGATATCAGAGTCAAAATTAATTCCTATCCCTGCCACTATCCACTGCAGATCGCCTGTGTCAAATTCGCTCCCCGATTCAAGGAGTATACCGCACACTTTCCTGCCATCCACATAAAGGTCGTTGACTCCGTCAATGTATGGCTCTATCCCGGTGAGCTCTTTTACTGCGCTTATCACAGCACCACCGACGAATGAAGTGATCTTGCGGCTGTCAGCGGTGAATAGTTTGTCCGGCTTTAGTACAATGCTCATGTACAGCCCGCCTTCAGGCGAAAAGAATGTGTGGTCTTTCCTTCCTCTTCCTTGTGACTGGGATGCCGAGACTACGACAGTACCATGCAAAGCTCCCTTTATCGCAAGTTCTTTGGCTGTATCACTTGTGGAGCTAAGGCTTTCATAAACACGTATATCAGCCTTCCTTAAATTTTCAGACAGCCTTGCCTTTATTCCCTCAGCCGAGATAATGTCGTTATTGTCTTTAAGCCTGTACCCCTTGTTGCTGACAGCCTCGATATCATATCCTTTTTCCCGGAGATCCTTAATGGATTTCCAGACTGCATTCCTGGAAACACCGCACTGCGATGCCATCTCCTCGCCAGAGGTGTAGCCATTTCTTGCAGATTCAAGTATAAAGAGCACTTTTTCTGTTATACTCATATTCGTCCATCCTGATCTTATGAAGAGAATTTATTGTTCAGCCATACCAGAAGGTCATGTAGCGCAGTCTGTCAAAAAGCGGATTGTGAAATATGAACCTGGAGTATCAAAATCAAACTGTTATCTGTCCGTAGCACTCCGGCCGGCGGTCGCGGAACAATCCCCAGGAGGAGCGCATTCTGCGGATTTCGTCAAAGTCGTAATCGGCGTAGATTATCTCCTCTTTGTCGCGGCTTGCGCGGGTTACTATATCACCGGTCTCGTCTGTCAGAAAACTTGATCCATAGAATGTCAGGGAAGACTTCTGGCCGCCGTTAGCTTCAGAAGGCTCAACAGCTTCTCTTCCGATACGGTTGGCAGCTGCAACCGGTATGATATTCGCTGCAGAATGTCCCTGCATGGTTCTCATCCAGTGGCCCCGGCTGTCCACATCAAGGATAGGCTCTGAGCCGATTGCCGTAGGATAAAGAATTATGTCCGCACCAGAAAGTGCAAGGCACCTTGCAGTCTCAGGAAACCACTGATCCCAGCAGATCCCGACTCCAATCCTTCCAAATCTCGTATCAAACACCTTAAATCCCGTATTCCCGGGTGTGAAATAGAACTTCTCCTGGTAGTAGTGATCGTCGGGGATGTGGGTCTTTCTGTACACACCGACTATCTGTCCGTCAGCATCTATCATTGCAACCGAGTTGTAAAAGACATTTTCATCCTTCTCAAAGACGCTTATGGGCATTACTATGCCGAGTTCCTTACAGACTTTGGAAAAATGCTTCACCGCAGGGTTCTCAAGGATTGGCAGAGCAAGCTCGTAGTAGTCATAATTCCTCTCCTGGCAGAAGTATTTTCTCTCAAAGAGCTCTGACAAAAGAACTATCTGCGCTCCGTTTACGGCAGCCTCCCGAGTCAGTCTCTCAGCAGTTTCAATATTTCTTTTTACCTGTTCCAGGTCAGTACCTGCAACCTCGCCACAGGCGAACTGAACACAGGCCACTCTAATATTCTGAGACATTGCACAACTCCTTATAATATTGGCGCATCGATACAAAAAGATCAGAAACTAACGCTTATTATGTACAGGCCGGAATCTGCTGTGTGATGCAGTGTATATTGCCGCCGCCAAGAAGGATCGGGCGGGCATCTATTCCGATAACTTCCCTGTCCGGAAGGATTTCTTTTAATATATCAAGCGCTCTTTTGTCGCTCTCTTTGTTCTCCCCGCCAAACTGAGGAACAAGGGCGGCTCCGTTAACAAAATAGAAATTGACATAGCTTGCTGCCAGGCGCTCTCCGACTTCACGCACATCTTCGCCCTCTTCAAACTCGTAGTTTGAAAGGTCGTTGTCTGTTACAAGGACCGGGTGATCCGGGATTGGAAGTTTATGAACCTTAAGTTTCCTTCCCCGGGCATCAGTGACACTCTCAAGGTACTCAAGGTCACTTTGTGAGAGTTCATACTGAGGATCGTCTTTATCATCAGTCCATGCCAGAACCACTTCTCCGGGGGCTGTGAAAGCGCAGACATTGTCAACATGCTCATTGGTCTCATCATTGTAGATTCCTCGCGGAAGCCACAGTACCTTTCCGGCGCCAAGATAACTCTTCAGCTTTTCTTCTATCTGCTCACAGGTAAGAAGAGGATTCCTCCCTTTACTCAGAAGGCAGCTCTCAGTCACAAGGACAGTTCCCTCTCCGTCGCAGTGGATGCTTCCGCCCTCAAGCACAAAAGGCGATGCATCATAAAAATCTGCCAAAAGCTCATCACAGAAGCTCACGGCAACCTTATCGTCCTTATCCCAGCTTGCGTAGAGACCGTCCACTTCTCCGCCCCAGGC
>CAMNOS010000189.1 GCA_946546925.1 uncultured Butyrivibrio sp. | reverse complement strand
ACGTGACCCATTACGCAGACAACAGGAGGTCTCTTCTTAAGTGTCTCAGGTGCGTCGTCTTCTTCCTTGAGGAGTTCCTCAATAACATCTACAGGAACCTCCTTCTCACAAAGGATATCATAATCGGCAGCGATATTCTCTGCATCCTCATAACTGAGCTCAGTGTTGACAGTTGAAACCTGTCCTGCCATAAAGAGCTTCTTGATGATGACAGAAGGCTGCATCTTCATCTTCTCGGCAAGGTCCTTGATGGAAATCTTCTCGGGAATTGAAATAACCTTGATCTGCTCCTCAGGCTCAGCCTGCTTCTTGACCTCAGGCTTGATGAATCTGCCGACGCGCTTGCTTCTTGGCATCATCTCATCCTGATCGTAGGCAAGATCCTTCTTGTTCCTCTTATCCTTCTCCTGATTCTGCCTGCGTCTGTCGTCCTCTCTGTGGTTCTTCTCACCCTTCTCTGAAGGTGCATCGAACCCACCGCGGCCTGATGCATTCTTGTCAAACTTACCACCGAATCTGTTGTCGTTCTTGCCGGCGAACTTACCGCCGCCCTGGCCGTTTCTGTCACCGCCTCTGTTGTCGTTGCGGTTGTCGTTTCTGTTATCTCTCTGACCCTGGAACGGTCCTCTGTCAGACCTGAAGTTTCTCTGTCCCTGGGAATCTCTGCTGTCTCTGGGTCTGCCCTCACCAGACTGAGTCTGTGCAGGTCTTGCCGGTGCCTTGTTCTCAGCTGCTCTCTGAGGCTGGGACTGCTGAACCTGAGGCTGTGTCTGTGCCTGAGGCTGCTGTACCTGCGGCTGTTCCTTAACTTCAGCAGGAGCTGCCTTCTTGGGCTGAGGCTTGGGCTGGGTTGACTTATTGACAGGTGTATTGTAGCTCTCAAGCTGTGAAGGAGCTGTCAGGGGCTTAATAGGATGATAGACATTCTGCGACTGTGCAAAAGTTCCTCTTCTACCGCCCTGATTGTTCCTGTCCTGATTTCTGTTGTCACGCCTCTGGTTACCGCCGCCAAAGTTCCTGTCTCCGCCCTGGGAAGAACTCTGACCGCCTCTCTGTGAATTATTGCTGTTGGTTACAACAATGATAGTCTTCTTTTTCTTGGGAGGAAGCGCCTTGCCGTCAGCACGTCTCTCAGGCTTTGCATCAGCAGGTTTTGCAGCCTTCTGCTCCTTGGGTTCTTCAGCCTTTGCTTCCCTGACAGGCTCTGCTGCGGGTGCCTCTTCCTTCCTGGGTGCTGCCTTCTCTTCAGCCGCAGGCTGAGCTGCTGAAGGCGCTTTGCCTGCACCCTTGCCAAAATGATTTCTAGCAACGTCTGCGTCTGTCTCTTCGATAGAACTGTTAGAACGTTTTGCTTCTATTCCCTTTTCCTGCAAAAAAGCTATCAGCTCTTTTCCTTCGCATCCAAGCTCGTTTGCAAGTTCGGATATTTTAATTTTCGCCATTAACATTCCCTCCGTCTAATTCTTCTACGAGTAAGTTCTTCCGAAGTGACTCAGACAACCCAAAGTCCGTAATTGCCAGACTTGTTCGAACATCCTTACCAATTGCATGTCCCAGACTTTCCTTGTCGCCAAAGAAGATCATGGGAATTTCATAGTACTTACATTTATCACCAAACTGCTTCTTGGTGTTATCAGAGGCATCCTCTGTAACGATCACAAGCTTAGCAGTCTTTTTGCGGATTGCTTCAAGAACTGCAAACTCTCCGCTCTTAACCTTCCCGGCCCGCATTGACAGGCCGATCAGTGAATAAACCTTATTTGAATCCAAATTTATAAAAGCTCCTTCTCGATCCTCTCAAGTACTTCAGGTGGTATCTGTGCCTTAAGTGATCTCTCAAGGCCTTTGTTTTTGACTGCCATCCTGAGACACTCAGCACTTCTGCAGATATACGCGCCTCTGCCGTTGGCCTTCCCTGTAGGATCAGGGAGTATCTCTCCCTCAGGAGTCCTTATGACCCTGATGAGCATATTCTTTGGCTTCTCCTCGCGGCAGCCCACACATTTTCTTGTCGGAATCGTCTTTGCCATCTTAAGTAATTACTCCTTAGGCGTTCTCATCCTCAGAAGGCTCAATAGTCTCGCCTTCCTCGTACTCTCCCTCTTCATACTCGCCTTCTTCGTATTCACCCTCTTCATACTCATCGTAATCTTCATCATCCAGATAATCTTCCATTCTGAATCCGGGTGTATCCTTGGCATGGGTCTCGTCCTTGATATCGATCTTGTAGCCGGTAAGCTTGGCTGCAAGTCTTGCGTTCTGTCCCTCCTTACCGATGGCAAGTGAGAGCTGATAATCGGGAACGACTACCTTGGCACTCTTCTCATCGGGATCAGCAAATACAGCTACGATCTTGGCAGGTGAAAGAGCATTCTGAATAAGGTTACCGGGGTTCTCATCCCAGTTGATGACGTCGATCTTCTCTCCGCCGAGCTCATCAACTATGAGGTTGACCCTGCTTCCGTTCACACCTACACATGCGCCGACTGCATCAACATTGGGGTCTGTGGAGTAAACAGCGATCTTGGTCCTGCTTCCTGCCTCTCTTGCAATCGACTTGATCTCAACAGTTCCGTCCTGAATCTCTGCAACTTCCTGCTCGAAGAGTCTCTTGACAAGATCGGGATGTGTGCGGGATACAAGGATCCTGGGTCCCTTAGAACCGTTCTTGACCTCAAGGACATATACCCTGAGTCTCTGTGTGGGTCTGTAGACCTCGCCCTTAACCTGCTCGTTCTCGTTGAGGATCGCATCTGCCCTTCCAAGATTGATGCTGATGTTTTTGCCGATAAATCTCTGAACGACACCTGTTACTATATCATGCTCTTTTTCGAAATACTCATTGTAGATTGCGCCGCGCTCTTCCTCACGGATCTTCTGAAGGATAACGTTCTTGGCGTTCTGTGTTGCGATACGGCCAAACTCCTTGGAGTTGAGGGAAACTGCAACAATATCTCCCACCTGCGCCTTCTTGCTGATCTTCCTTGCATCGTCAAGGCATATCTCAAGCTGAGGATCCATTACGTCATCAGCAAGCTCAACAACTTCCTTGTCGGCATAGCACTTGAAGTCACAGTTTACTCTGTCAACCTCAACTCTGATGTTCTCTGCCTTCCCAAAGTTGTTCTTGCAGGCTGTCACAAGAGAATTCTCGATTGCATCAAACAGGGAATCCTTGCTGATGTTCTTCTCCTTCTCAAGTAGCTCAAGGGCATCCATTAATTCTTTACTCATTGTAATCTCCATTTCCGTCCGGATCAAAAATCCAGAGCAAGCTTAATAACTGATATCTCTTTCTTTATGAATTGTTCATCTTTATCATTTATAGTTACGGTAATCGAAGTATCATCAAAGCTCTTCAGAATACCGGCAAACTCCCTGGTTCCGTCCTTGGGCTTATAGAGCTTAAGTTCAACCTCCTGCCCGATACTCTTTGCAAGGTGCCTGTCCTTCTTGAGCTGTCTTCCAAGACCGGGACTGCTGACTTCCAGCGTGTAGGCCTCATCAATGAAGTCGTCCACATCCAGCGCATCAGACAGAGCATGATTGACATTGACGCAGTCGTTAATATCAACGCCGCCCTCCTTGTCAATATAGGCCCTTAAGTACCACTCTCCCGCTTCCTTGACATATTCAACGTCATAGATCTCAACGCCGTTCGCCTGTGCGATGGGCTCAAGGAGAGCTTCGGTTTTACTCTCTATTTCGCTTTTTTTCGACATATATTTACCTCAAATACTGTCACCATGCGCATTCCGCGTCTCAGATATGCGCAAGTGCATAAGAAAAGTGAGCTCCGAAAAGCTCACTTCTACTCTAGTATCATGTAGAACATACCACATAAACTGTGAAACGTCAAGTTTATATAAAAAATATTGGTAATTCATCAAATGGTTACATCCCTCAGGTTGCCCGGCTAAACGAACCTGTACGAGTAATGTCAATCTTCTGATAAGTAAGTATAATACGGAACCACCACACTGGTCCCGGCAATGAGCTCCTCATCTTCACTCATGTGGTTGATCGAGCGGACTTCGTTAATATAAGATGAGGTGCTGTTAAAGTCATCAGACATATACCTTGCAGCCAGCCCACTTAAGGTATCTCCCCTTTGGACTGTTATCTGGGTGTAATACTTAACAGACACATCGTCTGATGATGCCCTGGACATGAGCACAGCCGCAATAAAAGATGTCGTGAAAACTATTACTGCTATTATAAGTCCAAGTGCGATCCTGCGGTTTCTCACGATTCGAAGGCGTCTCTTCCTGTTCTCGGCGATCCTTGTCTCTCTGTACTGTATATAAGCTGCATCCATAACCCACCTCCTGTTGAATAAGCGCCTCAGCTGTGCCTATGCACCTTTGTTTCGCTTCCTGTACTTATGATTGTACTCGCGAGCTGTACAATAAAACGCCCTCATTCAACTAAAGGTTACTAATCACAGACTATGCATATCAGCACCCACCCGGGGAAAGGCAGGATGGATGACCATGTGATAGGACTAATGGTACCAACTAAAATAGGGAACAGTGAAAAAGGTGTCGCCTCTTAGGGAAGGAACCCCTTGCGATAGGGCCGTTGGTACCACTTCAATTTAGGAATTAGCGAAAAGTGGTGGTACCTAT
>CAMNOS010000188.1 GCA_946546925.1 uncultured Butyrivibrio sp. | reverse complement strand
GCAGCTTCAACACCGGAGTTATCCTTTTCATCCTCCGATATCTTGTCATGCACCAGTCCCTGCGCTTCCATCATCGCCCTGCGGTTTGCGGCAGTTATGGGATTATCTGACTTCGGCTTTTTTAGTACCTTATTGGTCTGAAGCTCATAGGTTACTTTCCCGGTCTTTTCATCGAAATGCCGCACCAGCTTGTACTCCTTACGCTGCGGCAGCTTCTTCCTTGCCTTTTGTGCTTTAGCACCAGCCTTTTCCGCTTTCTTTTCAAGCATCTCAAGTTTATGGCTCTTTGCCGTTTCAGCACCTGCTTCTTCCACAAAGCCGGTCTTTCCATGGAAATCTCCATCAGACTGTATGAAGCTATCCTTTACCCTTGTACGACTCTCATGCTGCCTGTGCTTGCGAAGTGCTCTCGTTTCCTCACGCTGAGAAGCATACTCGGTATTCTTTTCATCCTCATTCTCATGCCTTTTAAAGAATTCCTGATTAACTTTTCTGCTCTTTTCGTCAGCCTGGGAAACCGTATTTGCAGGCGCAGCATTAAACATCTCCTGTGCTTCGCTTACAGCCTTACTTTTTACGGCACTGCCCTTACTTCTTCCATCCGCGGATCCCGAAGGACCCGCCCGTGCTTTCTTAAAATCTCCGGCATCGGCTTTCGCATCAAATCCCTCGGGTTTTGCCCCGTTAACATCCGATACTGCTTTCCTTGCCGTATTATTCTTTTTCTTCGCCATCCGCATCATCTCCCTTGTCAGCAGTATGTTCCTCTTCCTCCTGTGGACGAGTGTTCATGATCGCATACGTCTTGGTATCTGTCGGATACCTGTCCGCAAACGGAATGACCACATCATTAAAAAGAATGAGTCCGCATCCGGATTCAGAGTTTGTTACATACTGGAGCTGCTTCTCAGAAAGTCCCAGCTTGTCTGCCAGGATCACCTGATCCTTTGCGTTCTGGTTAAGGAGATATACAAAATCGCTGTTACCAAGGATACCCTCGATCTCCTCCGAACGAAGGAAGTCTCCCACGTTCTGCGTCAGACCTGTTGGAATACCGCCCCACTTTCTGAAACGCTTCCAGATCTCCACTGAATACTGCGCAGTCTGCTTATCTCTTAAAAGTAAGTGGAACTCGTCACAGTAGTAACGGGTAGCCACCCTGCGCTCACGGTTACGGGAAACCCTGTTCCATACCGCATCCTGCACGATCAGCATTCCCAGTTCTTTCAGCTGCTTTCCAAGGTCTCTGATATCAAAGCAGACAATACGGTTTTGAGAATCCACGTTTGTCCTGTGGTTGAAATAGTTCTGAGAACCATGCACATATAAAACAAGGCTGTTTGCGATACGCACCGCCTTCTGCTTTGCATCAATGGCAAGCTCCTCTGATACTGCCTTATCCGGCTCATACTTAACCAGTGCGTTATATAAGTCCTCCAGTATAGGCATATTCTCCGGTCTCGGGTCTTTGAAATACTCATCATAAATACCCTCGATACAGCGGTCGATGATACCCTTTTCATCATTTGCAAGACCTGTCTCCCCGCCTGCGATTGCATCACAGAGCGTGATAAGGAAATCACTCTTAAGCTTAAGAGCCTCCCTGTCATTCTTATGGGAAAGCTGTATATCCATGGGATTCAGATAATCCTTTGAATTGGTTGCCAGTTTCACCACCTCGCCGCCAAGTGCCTTTACAAGCGGGTAATACTCGCCCTCGGGATCACAGATCAAAATGTCATCCCTTGATACAAGGAAGCTTCCAAGGATCTCACGCTTTGCAGAAAATGATTTACCGGAACCGGGCGTACCTAAGATTACGCCGTTCGGTGTACGAAGCTTCTTACGGTCTGCCATGATCATGTTGTTACTTAGGGCATTCAGTCCGTAATACAAAGACTGTCCCGACTGGAAAAGCTCCTGTGTATTGAACGGCACAAGGATTGCCAGGTTCTTTGTGATCAGATGCCTGCCCTCCTTCGTTTCATTGATGCCTATGGGAGCTGCGGCATTCATAGCCACTTCCTGCTTGTACTGAAGGTCGATAAGCCTACAGTTTGCCTGCTGAATGATACCCGATACTCTCTGTGATACGCTCTCCAGTTCCTTCTTGTTTCTTCCAAAGCTCGATATCAGGATCGTTGTCCAGATAAGCTTCTGGTTACTGGTATTCAGATCATCCAAAAGCTCCATGGTATTCTTTTCATACAGAACAATGTCTGTAGGAAGAATGTCCATGTCATACCCGGCTCTGACTGCTTTTTTCTGCTCGTCGATCTTTGTTTTCTGAACATCCGACAGTGCTCTTTTTAAGAGCTTGATCGCTTCTGTAGGCTCAATGGTTCTCATGTGGATAGATATGGAGATATTGCTGTCTATATCCAAGAGCCTTTTCAAAAGCTCGTCATTCAGCTTCGGGGATATGATGTCAAGATACTTTGTAGCTCCAAACATATGCCCCATCTTGTATCTGCCGGGGAAACGGAACTCAAAGCCCTGCGGTGCGATATAATCCTTAACCGTATTGCCGGACTCTGCCATTTCCTTAAATGAAAAACGGAAAGGTTCCATCTTATCCTGATTGAAAAACTCATACAGGACTCTTAAGCGTTCCTTTCCGTCGAGACACTTCGCATTGGTACCAAGGTTTTTGAGGTTCTTTATGATATCTGCCTCAAGGCTTATGAACCTCTGCCTTGCTTCCTTGATATTCTCTGCTTCGATGCCGAAAATGATATATTTGCTCTTGATGACTCCGTTATTCCCCTTTGCAGACAGGCTCTTTAACATATCCGAAAACTCTTCACGGATATCGTCGAACTTATCTCCCTGGGGAGAGATCTCAAACTGTGCCGCCAGTGTTTCCTCATTCACATGCCTGTTAAAGAGGAAGATCTGAAAGTTGATGGTCGGATCAAAATAGTTTATGAGCTGTGAATACAGCCCCAGTATATCCGCCCTTTCTTCCTCATCCAGAAGCACATAGTTCAGATCATAAAACTCGATCATCTTCGTATAATAATTCTTTCTAACCTTGCAGATGCCATCCTGGTACATCTTGTCAAAGGTAATGGTCTGCTGTGTGGAAATCTGCTTGCCGGACTGACCATTATCTCCGGAGAGCGTTTTCTTAAGCTTTTTCAGCTTTAAGAACTCCGCAAGCGTAAGTCCCGTGAATCTCTCAAACAGCGACTTGCCGCCTTTCTTGCTCTGCACGGCTTTTGCAGGCTTAGTTGTCTTCTTTTGACTTGCCGTCTGCTTTGCCGTAACGCTCTTCTTTCCACTTTTTTTGCTTGCGTTCAAGAGCTTCCACCTCCTTTTCCATAGATTCTCTTTCTCTTAACTGCTCGTAGAGGTTTTCCACCTTGTACCTTCTTATCCCGGGCCGGATGAATTTCATCTCAATGACCTGCTTCAGATACTGCTCCGCAGGCACTCCGTCCTTTTCATACATTGCTATAAAGAAGAACGGGAGCATGACTGCCACCATCATGAGGGCAGCCACGTCCGTCCCGATTACCTTTCTTGTCAGAAGATAAAATGGTACTCCCACCACAGCAGCCGCTCCAAAGCAAATGACCTGACGCTTTGTGAAATTCCCGATGAATTTCGACTTGATCGCCTTCGGGTCCTTTGCCACATCAACTGCGATTGCCATGTTTTTAGTCACCTCCGTTTTTATGAAGCATGAAGGATGCTCTTTGCAAGTGATCCGGTCTTAAACAGGGAGAAGCACAGGACAACGGTATAAGCCATTACCTGCCAAAGAGCTGAGTGCAGATTTGAAGCCACTGCCACAGCATTTACGAGGACTGCGTAGATTGCCACGCAAACCATAATGAAAAATCCCTGGAAAGCCAGTGCTATGCATCCTTTGATATAGTTGGATCCGATGCTTCCCCACTCCCTGTTCACAAGAGTTGCAAAAGGCATCGGTGCTACCGAAACATAAAGATAGATTTCAATCATGCGCCCGTATAATATGACGGTGATCAAAACGGACATGATCTTCATACAAAAGCTGCAGAACATCGTTTCTATGCCAAGACCTATCAGCTCCCCTATCTCCATGGTGGATAGCTGTGATGAAAACATGGACTGAATCGTAGCTCCCACATCAAGCGAAGTGGAACCTGTGATGGCACCTGCAGCCTCATTAACCATGTGACCGCCTACATCAAAGATTGCCATAACGATATCCGAGGTCTTACTAAGTAGCATTACTGCTATGCAGGCCTTGAAAAGATATCTGAAGAAAAGGCTCGTATCGAATTCATGCATGTTGTTCTTGTCTATTACCATCGTTATCAGCTCATAACACAGCACATAGGTTATGATGATCCCGGCTATCGGTATGATGACCGTATCTGACAGGTTTTTGATCATATTGAAAATACCTGCGTTCCATGCGCTGGGAGTCTGGCTAACCTCTCCGGCAATGGTGCCTACCTTTGTATTCACATCGGTAAACATTCCTTCGAGGTTAGACATTACCCAACCTTGCAGCATTTCCTTTATGAGTTCGGTAATCTTTTCAACGATAGTGTTCATCTATCGTGATCTTCTCCTTATGAAAAGAGAGAAGTAAGCTGAGGGATCACCGTCTGGGCGATGATTACGATACCTCCGCCCGCCATCAGCTGCTTGATTCCCTGTGATTT
>CAMNOS010000187.1 GCA_946546925.1 uncultured Butyrivibrio sp. | reverse complement strand
AGAAAAGCAGCCTGTATCGGTGGAATGCTTTCGGTCATGAAGGGTGAGGTCAGAGTTCTCCCAACCACCTGGGAGTGGAGTGAGGAAATTGACCTTGAGCGTGCCAAGGCCGCCAAGAAATATGCTGAGGAACGCCTTAAGGATCAGAAGCTTGATAAAGACGCAAGGATCCGCGCAGAGGCTAAACTCTACAGAGCCCTTGTAAGAATCGGCACCCACGGACAGGACCGCGATTAAAAGAATAATGACACATTTAACAAAGGCTGGCTCAGATAAATCAGGTTTATTTGAGCCGCCTTTTTTCAACATTTTATGACAAGACGCTGAAAAGCAGTGAGAATGAGGGCAATGAAGAGAATTCAGAAGGAAGAAGAGGGGAAATGATAAGAATATCCTCACTCTTGATAGTAAAAAGGGAAGCGGTGCATGCATACCGCTTCCCTTTTGAATGTCACGTGTCTGCCGGGGGTCGGAAGGTCATTTGTATCAAGGCTTTATCTGGCTGCTGCAAGTTCACCTGCCAGAAGGTAGATAAGCGGCGAGTTCCAGTACACTGCGATCTCGTTGGTGGAGTAGCTCTGGTCGCTGTCGGCATAACATTTTGCGGCAGGAACGCCCTTTAAGACGTTCTGAACATAGGGGTCAAAGAGTCCGTTGGCGGGTCCTCCCACAAGCATACCCGGAAGCGTCTTTCCTTTCACCTGGGATGGCCTGTGGTGAGGGTGGTCAGGATAGGTCGTTCCGTGTCCCGTGAGGAAGCTGTAGCCGGTTGAGTTGTTACCAAAGAGGTAATTAAGCTGCATATCTGCTATGTCTTTATTGCATGATGGAATGATATCTTTCATCATGAGCATGTATGAACCGTTGTTGGCAATCGACAGGTTGCTTCCCCAAGGATATTCACCGATGAGTGTTGAACCGTAGGGGTATGTTGCAGCGTTGTCTGTTATTTCTTTTACCATCTTCTCTGCTTCTGCAAGGATGAGCTCCTTAAGAGACGGGTCGGGATTTCTGCTGGTAAGGAAAGCAAAACCGCCATATCCTGCAACGCCCTGCCATCCCAGGGAGTATCCGTTATCGGGAAGTACCTTCCTGATGTCCGATTCATATCCGGTGTCGCCGGTAGTCTTGTACATCTCTGCAAATGCCCAGAATCTCTCATCTACATCGCAGGTGTCGTCGTATTCGCCGGTGGCGATATCGCTCGGGTTCTTGTAACCTACCGTATCAGGAGGAGTGTTATATAGGTACTCAATTGACTTTTTGGCTGCCTCGAGGCACTTTTCGGCATAGGCCTTGTCAAAATCCTTATAGACTCTTGCAGCGATGGCCATGGTTCCGACAAAATCTCCGGTAGCGGTGGTGGTCGGAGGCATTATGATGAGCGGATCTGTCTCGTCCTCGGGAAGAATGAATCCCGGGAAGACTGCGCAGGTTACCTTGTGGTATACGCCGCCGTCAGATGCCTGCATCTTGAGCAGCCAGTCAAGTTCGTACCTTGCTTCATCGAGGACATCCGGCACGCCGTTCCCGCTCTCCGGAATTCCTACGTCATCTGTGAAGACTTCCGGGTAATTCTCGTAGGCAAGCATAATGTCTGCAGCAGCCTTTGCTCCTGAAACAGGGTATCTTCCGTAGTCACCGGCATCATGCCAGCCGCCGGATACATCAAGAGTAACCGACTTATCTTCGTATAATATTGCCTTATCAGAATGACAGACGGGATGAGCAAAGTCTCTGGCAAATTCCGAAGTCAGCTCTGTGCCGCATCTCTGATAGTAGAACATCTTCAGTGCTGCGTTGAAGGCCTCTTTATATGAATCTTTGGAAATGTTAAATGACGGAGAAACGGCTTCTCCTGATTCTATGTGGTAGGTCCCTTCGGCTGCGACGGAAGTAAAATCAAACAGTGCTTCATTATCACCAGTGTCAGGATCGAAGATTCCGCCATCTATTTCTTTTTCAAGGGCGGCCTCTCCTGTTGCTTCATCAATTAGTCGTGCTGTGTTGCCCAGTGCAGTGCCTCTCAAAGTAGCACTTTTGAAGGCGTCCGGTAAATATCCAAGCTGATTTACGGCGATGTCCGGCATGATGATCTGACCGCTCCCTTCAACTCTCTGGGAGTCATCGATCAGCGTAAGGATGAAGTTGTCAAAGTACACGTGGTGCTCGTCCTGTACGGGCTCGTCACTGTCTACAAGGCCCAGGTTTATACAGAATCTCGGAGCAGGGTCTGTTGTCTCTTCCATAGTAAAAGTGTATTCAAAAGGTGTGTCATTGGTAGTAATGGGAACGTGGTCTTCAAAGTAGGCGTGATAGTCGCCTCCGTTGAGCTGGAAGCGCATCTCTGCTGTTCTGTCGATGTCGCTGTGGGCGTTGAAGGTGATCTTGTATACGCATCCCTCTTCCAGAGTAAAACCGTCGTGGTAGATCTGTACGCCGTGAGGTACAGTGCCGGGGTTTTTGATGTCCACATCCAGAACGCCGTCGCTTCCAACGAATATGGAACACTCTCCGTCCTGACAGAAAGTGAGCCATGGGTCAGTTCCGGCTGAGAAATCCCCGTTTGTGAGCATGTTCTCGCCTGTCACGGATGAACCGGCGCCGTCTGCAGTTTTGCTTTCTGAACTGTCTGCAGCTGTGTCGGAAGTTTCGGCGGACTGATCGGAAGCCGATGCTTCTGATGGTTTAACAGTTGCTGCATCATCTGATTCTGTCGCCACGACGGGTGTCTCTGCAGGCTCTTTTGCTGCGCACCCTGACAGTGATGCTGACATGAGCGATGCAACCGCTATGGCAGCGCACATTCTTTTGTGTGTACTTTTCTTCATAATTCTAATCCCCCACGGAAAGAAACTTATTTTGACGCCAACATTATAACATTGCGACGGAAAATATTAAACGTTTAAGTAAACGCTACAGACTGTAGACAAGTGTACAATTGTCAATATCTTCCGCGATCCCAGATGGGGAAGGGGACATGAGACCTACGGAGAAGATCCGTACCTGACAGGAGCGCTTCAGTAGATAATGAGGGCGTCAGAGATCTCTTCTCAAAGAGCTTTAAAGTGTATGCGGGAACAAGTCAGCCAGACAAACGCTCAGAGGTACTTACTGGCGTAAGTTGTATTGAAAAAGATGTAACAATTTAAACCGGCCACAAGTACAGGTGTCGTAAAATTTATATAAAAAAACATAGATATTTTCTGCAATCTGCCACATTGATAGATGGGTGGCATAATGATAATCTAGTTGTATGGGACAGCTATACAAGTTGGCTGTTTTGTATTCTTACAAGAAGGGAGCAGGTATGAATTTTCTTATTGGAATCGATGTGGGAACATCCGCTACCAAGACAGTTCTTTTTAATGATAACGGAGAAGTTATAGCTGAGAAATCTTATGAATATCCTATGTACACACCTCAGAACGGCTGGGCTGAGCAGGATGCTTACGACTGGAAGAAGGCAAGCCTTGAGACAGTTGCCGCAGTTGTCAAAGAAGCTGTTGAATCAGGCAGGGTTACCGATACTGCAGATATCAAGGGAATCGGTATCTCAGGCCAGATGCATGGTCTTGTAATGCTCGATGAATCCGGAGAGGTGATCAGACCATCTATCATCTGGTGTGACCAGAGAACTGGTGCGGAAGTAGAAGAGATGCTTCGCATTATGCCAAGGGAGAAGTGGATAGAGATAACAGCCAATCCGCCTCTTACAGGATGGACAGCAGCCAAGATACTCTGGGTGAGGAACAACGAGCCGGAGAATTATAAGCGCTGCAGACATATTCTTTTGCCTAAGGACTACATCAGGTATGTCCTTACCGGTGAGTTTGCGACAGAAGTTTCTGATGCATCCGGAATGCAGCTTATGGACGTATCAAATAGATGCTGGTCCGACGAGGTTCTTGGGAAGCTTGATATAGACAGATCTCTTCTTGGCAGGATGTACGAGTCATGTGAGGTTACCGGAAAGCTTCTCCCCAAGATTGCATCTGAGCTTGGACTTACAACAGATACCGTTGTCGTGGGCGGCGCAGGAGACAATGCTGCAGCTGCTGTCGGAACAGGAGTTGTGAGAGAGGGCACAGCCTTCACAACCATCGGAACCAGTGGAGTTGTATTTGCTCACACCGACAAGGTTTCCATCGACCCCAAGGGAAGGGTGCACACATGCTGCTGCGCAGTTCCCGGAGCATGGCACATCATGGGAGTTACACAGGCAGCAGGTTTCTCGCTCAAGTGGTTCAGGGATAACTTCTGCCAGAGTTATATCGAAGAGGCCAAAGAGAAGGGTGTTGACCCTTATGACCTCATAAATGCTGACATTGAGACCGTTCCCGTTGGAAGCGACAGACTCATCTATCTGCCTTACCTCAACGGCGAGAGAACACCGCACCTTGACGACAAGGCAAGAGGAGTGTTCTTCGGACTCTCAGGCATACATACAAGGAAGCACCTGCTTCGTGCAGTTATGGAGGGTGTATCCTACTCACTCTGCGACTGCAACGACATCCTTGGTGAGATGGGCATCAGTGTCAAAGAGATGATGGCCTGCGGAGGCGGCGGCAAGAGCAGGATCTGGAGACAGATGCTCGCAGATCTGTACGGCTGCAAGGTTGCAACCATCAATCAGGAGCAGGGACCTGCTCTGGGAGTTGCCATCC
>CAMNOS010000186.1 GCA_946546925.1 uncultured Butyrivibrio sp. | reverse complement strand
CTCTTAAAGAGCATCAACACAGAAATAAGCCTCTGCCAGCAGAGAGACAAGATCGCCGAGCAGAAGGAGAAGATAGCAAGACTTGAGGAGGAGTCTGTGGGAGCTTCAGTAAAGGCTCCCGTGGCTGGTACGATATCGAGTCTTGCCAAGGTGGCGGGCGAGTCGACTTCAGCTGATGAGCCTGTAGCAGTCATCCAGGTTGACGGTAAGGACATGACTGTAAGCTTTTCTGTAACCACATCCCAGGCCCAGAAGCTTAAGGTTGGGGATGCAGCCAAGCCTCAGAATGTCTGGCAGTACGGCGATGATTTCAAGGCAACTCTTACAGGCATCAAGAATGACAAGTCAGATCCTGCCGGTAAGAGAGTTCTTACCTTCAAGATTGAGAGTAAGGATGTAACACCGGGTCAGTCACTCTCCCTTGCGATAGGTGAGCGGTCAGTAGAGTACGACCTGGTAGTTCCCAACTCTGCCATCAAGACGGCATCAGACGGCAAGTACATCCTTGTTGTAAGGAGCAAATCAAGCCCTCTTGGAAACAGATACATCACATCAAGAGTTGATGTAACAGTCAAGGCGCAGGATGACAACAACACAGCCATAGCTGCAGCAATAGACGGAGATGAGTTTGTTGTGACGACTGCTACGACACTTATCAAACCGGGTGATCAGGTGAGGCTTGCAAATCAGTGATGAAGCTTAAGGAAATACTTGACAATACAAAAGAATATGTACAGGTCTTACTGAAGAACTTTATTTCTGTAAAAAAGAACCTTGTCGTCAGCATTGTTTTTGCTGTGATGTTTCTCATCTATGTGGTCACAGGTGCTTATTCCAAAGCTCTGATATCCGAGCTTCCGGATCAGCTTGAGGCAGACAGATGGTCAGATTCAATGAGGATGGCTCAGGTCAGCATATTCACCACTCAGGATCAGATGATCACCGAGAATGATATAAAAAGGTTCTCCTATACCCTGGAGACCAAGCTCGTGGACGCCGGTGTTACAGAGCCGGAAGATGAAGACGAAGATGAGCAGAAAGGTCCTGAGATTGTTGAGACCATCGGCATCGATGAGATGAACTCAGAGGAAGAGCAGCTACCACAGAAGGAAGAGACCTGGATTCAGAAGATGATGGCCATTTCCTATTCGGCACAGGGGACAGCATCGATTTCTTTTGAAAACAGAACGCTCGACAATGCGTCGGTAATAGGAGTTGCGGGAGATTTCTTTTTGTTCCATCCGATGATACTTGTAAACGGCGGATACTTTGACGGTGACGACCTGATGAAGGACAGGCTCGTGATCGATGAGGACACAGCCTGGCAGCTGTTCGGATCTACCGATATCGTAGGCCAGCAGGTTCTTGTGGGAGGTATTCCCCACTACGTCGCAGGTGTTGTGAAGAAGGACACAGGGCGCATACAGAAGGCTGCTGGTCTGTCCAACTGCTATGTGTTCATGTCACTTGAATCCCTATCCAGGTACGGAACAAGCATTCTCAGCGGCAGGTATGACAGCAAGGAGATATCTGAGGACGGGGCGTCAGCAATGGACGGCGGCATCAACTGCATAGAAGTGGTGTGCCCTAACCCTGTAAACGGCCTTGCAGCCAAGCTTGCAGGCGAAGCAATAGGACTTGATGAAATGGGCTGTACCGTGATCGACAACACTGACAGATTCTCACCATTTGCTCTTTTCAAGGTTTTGAAGTCCTTCGGCACAAGAAGCATGTGGAGCAAAGCTATTTTCTATCCCTATTGGGAGAACATAGCAAGGGGATATGAGGACATGCTGGCGGTGCTATTGTTTTTCAGGGCGGTAGCTCTTTTGACAATGGCTGTGATCATCGCGGTTGTCATAGTCAATATTTACAGGCACAAGAAGTGGACTGTTCGAGGAATTGTGAATTACCTCTCAGATAAGAAGTATGATCTGGAGGTTTCATATAAACAGAGGAAAGCGGAAAAGAATGTGTTAAATGCCGGCAATTTGACTGACGGCGGAGAGGAGTAACTATTATGAAGAGGAAAAGGATACTTAAAAAGGCGCTGACCCTTGGCCTTTGCGTTGCAACCCTGGCTACTGCAGTTACGGGCTGCGGTAAGGGCAATAGCGGCGGTGAGAGCCTTGTGGATCAGGCAACCAAGAACAGCAAGGAATATGTTTTCAGAAAAGAACACATCGATCTGGGCGGTGATTACGACTGCAACAGCTTAGCTTACAAGGGGGACAAGCTCTATATGTCCAGCTATACAGATGATGGCTATTGCACAGTTTTTATCATGAATTCTGACGGGACTGATCTCAAGACAGTCAAGCTCTCCCAGAAGGACAATGAGAGCTACAGCTATATAACTCCGGATGGCAAAGGCAATTTTTACGCCATACACAGTATCTATGATTATTCTGATATGGAAGATGGCGATGTTGTAACTTACGAGGAGGGATCTGCTACAGATTCCGGAAGTGCTGAAGGCGGCGAAGCTGCAGGAGATGTGGCTGCGGCTGATGGAGCTGATGGTGCTGGTGCTGCGGCCGGTGGCGCTGATGGAGCTGGTGTTGCGGCTGATGGTACTGATGCTGCGGCTGATGGTGCTGATGCTTCAGCCGGTGGAGCAGATGGTGCTGATGCTACGGCCGATGGAACTGATGCTACAGCCGATGGAACTGATGCTACAGCGGAAGCCGCTGATGCCAAGAAGGTTGCAAATGGAGCTTCTGCTGATGATAATACAGCCGAGGGCGCTGCGCAGGATACAGATCCGGAGGCACCTTTAGAAGATGGCGACGTTGCAATGGGAACCAACTATGCAGAAACCGACGGAGATTCGAAATATCTTTTAAAATATGACGAGTCCGGAAATGAGATCATGAAAATTGATCTTCTTGCGAACACAGATGGAGAAGAAGGTGACTTCTACATATACTCAATCGTATATGATGACCAGATCGGACTGATTATCAGCTCTGAGATGGGTGTGATGAGCTTTAATGAAGAAAGTGGTACATTTAAGACTATTGTCGACACAAGAGATCCTTCAAGCGAGCTTCGCGACGTATCAATGAGTCTGGTACAGGGCTTTGAAGGCAGGATTTTTGCATATTACTGGGGCGATCAGGGTACTGAGCTGCACACATTTGATCCTGCAACCGGCAAGCTTTCAGAGAAGAAGGAAGCTTTCAACGGATTTGGCGACATCGCATTCTTCGGCGGAAACGGATATGACCTGTATGCATCTATGCAGGACGGCTTCTATGGATATGATCTTGCCAAAGATGAGAAGACCAAGCTCCTTGATTATGCAGATTCAGATATTGGCCTTAATTACAGCACCTCATCGGCTATTGCGATAAGTGACACTGAGTTTGTTGCCAACATTCCTGATGAAGAGTACAACTACAGACTTACAAGACTTATTAAGATCCCTGCCGATCAGGTCAAGGACAGAACTCTGATAACCCTTGCAGGTAACTATATCGACTACAACGTAAGGCGCAAGGTTTATCAGTTCAACGACGAGAATCCGGATTATAAGATAAAGCTTGTTGACTATTCAACTCTTTCAAACGGTGATGACTATAATGCCGGAGCCACACAGTTCAACCTGGACATTGTTTCGGGCAATGTTCCGGATATGATGTACTTCACAACGGAGGAGCCGGTTGACAGCTACATCAACAAAGGTCTTTTCCTTGATCTTACAACTAATCTCAAGAATGACCCTGAACTCAAGGACGTAGAGTTTGTCGATAATATAGTTGATGCCTTTAAAACAGGCGACAAGATGTATCAGCTCATCCCCTCATTCTATGTGACAAGCATTGCCACAAAGGCCTCATATCTTCAGGGCAGGGATTATCTATCTCTGAAAGAATGCAAGGAAATGATAGAGGGCAAGGGCGTTGAATATGCCGATGCATTCGGCCTCATAACAAGAGAGGAGATGCTCTACCAGGGTCTTCTCGCAGGTGGTTCGAAGTTCATTGACTGGGAGAATAAGAAGTGTGATTTTGGCAGTGACAGCTTTATAGAATTTCTTGAATTTGTAAACAAGTTCCCTGAGAAACTCCCTGACAACGCATGGGATGATTACAGCGACGCTGTGTACAGAGAAGGCAAATCTCTCTTTTCCATCGCATACATTAACAGTTTCAGGAACTACAGAAGATACGTGGATGGTACCTTTGGAGAGGATACCAGGCTGATCGGCTTCCCTAACGAACTTGGCTGCAACTGTTCAGTCATTGTTCCTAACAGCAGGCTCTGCATAAGCGCCAAGAGTAAATACTCTGATGTCTGCTGGCAGATATTAAGACAGTTCCTTCTCGAGGACTATCAGGATAACCTGGAATACGAGTTCCCTGTAAGAAAGTCCAGCTTTGACAAGATGGCTGAGCAGTCCAAGGAGAGATATTCCTGGACTGATGATGACGGAACCAAGCACTACGAAGATGAAACTTACTGGATCGGAGATCAGGAGGTCAAAATACAGCCCCTCACTCAGGAAGACGTAGATTACATGAAGAGCTTCATCGGTTCACTGACTAATACTTTTAATGCAAACAACAACGTTTATAACATCATCACCGAGGAGGTTGCGCCCTTCTTTGCAGGTCAGAAGACTGCCAAAGAAGTCGCAGACATAATCCAGAGCAGAGTAAGCATCTACGTAAACGAGAACAGCTGATATAAAGCG
>CAMNOS010000185.1 GCA_946546925.1 uncultured Butyrivibrio sp. | reverse complement strand
AAGACTAACTTCAACTTTTACCACTTTGAAGTGGAATTTAACTTTTCACTTCATAGATCCCTAAGACGCGGCCCTGATTAATAGATTGACTTGAAACTTGGGGCTTCATGGTCTAAAATGTTGTGAGATTAATAGTAGAAATGGAGTCAATATTATGATGCAATCACGTACACATAACTGTGGTGAGCTTCGCATAGAGAATGTCGGCGAGAGCGTCAAGCTTGTGGGCTGGCTCGAGAATATGCGAGAGGTCGGAAGCGGACTTGGTTTTGTTGTCCTCAGAGATTTCTACGGCACAACACAGATCGTTCTTGATTCTGAGGAGATGGTTAAGACTGCCAAGGCCATCACCAAGGAGTCCACAATATCAGTAAAGGGCGTTGTCAGGGAGCGCAGTTCCAAGAATCCCAAGCAGGAGACCGGTGACATCGAGGTCGTTCCCGAGTCGATCGAGGTTCTTGGCAAGTGCCGCTACAACGAGCTTCCTTTCGAGATCAATCACTCCAGGGAGGCTGATGAGACAGCGCGTCTTAAGTACCGCTACCTCGACCTCAGAAACCCGGAGGTCAAAAAGAATATCATCCTCAGATGCAATGTTGTGGCAGCCCTCAGGCAGTCGATGACAGAGCACGGATTTTTGGAGATCACAACTCCCATACTTACAGCTTCATCACCTGAAGGTGCAAGAGATTACCTTGTTCCTGCAAGAAAGCATCCGGGCAAGTTCTATGCGCTGCCTCAGGCGCCTCAGCAGTTCAAGCAGCTTCTCATGACAGCAGGCTTTGACCGTTACTTCCAGATCGCACCCTGCTTCAGGGACGAGGACGCAAGAGGCGACAGAAGCCCGGGAGAGTTCTATCAGCTGGATATGGAGATGGCTTTTGCCTCTCAGGAAGACGTATTTGCAGTATGTGAGGATGTTCTTCCTCCCATCTTTGCAAAGTACGGAACCTACAACAGGGCATCAGGAGCTCCTTTCATGAGGATTCCTTATCTTGAGGCCATGGAGAAATACGGAACAGACAAGCCTGACCTCAGGATCGACCTGACAGTTCAGGATGTCACAGAAGTCCTTAAGGACTGCGGATTCGGACCTTTTGCTACAACAGTTTCCGAGGAGATGGCTGAGAAGAGCGAGGGCGCTCTCACTGCAGGTGCACCTACAGACGTGCGCATCAAGGCAGTTGTTGTATCCGATTTCAAGGAGAGCAGGAAGTTCATCGACAAGACAATCGGAGATGTAGAGGTTCAGGCAGGCAACAAGGCCTACTGGTTCAGAATGGATGAGAACGGGGAACTGGTTGGAGGAATATCCAAGTTCGTTGCACCTATAAAAGACAGTGTTGTATCAGCTCTTTCTCTTAAGTCAGGGGATCTTGTGGTTCTCTCTGCAGGTAAGCTTTTGGCAGCCCAGAAGACAGCGGGCGTCATCGTCAAGACCTTCGGCGCAGCCGTACCCGGACACATGGACAAAGAGCAGTACACCTTCTGCTGGATCGTTGACTTCCCTATGTATGAGATCGGTGAGGAGTCAGGGGAGCTGGAGTTCTGCCACAATCCCTTCTCAATGCCTTCGGGCGGACTTGAGACGCTCCTTAAGGCCGAGAGAGGTGAGATAGATCCTCTTTTAATCACAGCAGACCAGTACGACCTCGTGTGCAACGGCGTTGAGCTCTCATCCGGAGCTGTTAGAAACCATGACCCTGAGATCATGATCAAGGCATTTGAGATGGTGCGCCTCGGTGAGGACGACGTTAAGGCCAAGTTCCCGGCTATGTACAACGCATTCTGCTACGGTGCTCCGCCTCACGCAGGAATTGCTCCCGGCGTAGACCGTATGGTAATGCTTCTTGCAGGAGAGGATTCAATCCGTGAGATCATTCCTTTCCCTATGAACAAGAACGCGCAGGACGTGATGATGGATGCTCCCGGATATGTAACGGACAAGCAGCTTGAAGAGCTTCATATAAGGACAGTTCTTCCCAAGGAAGACTGAGAAGTTTAATACATAACATACAATAAAAAGCGGGCAGTGCTCATGGGCACTGTCCGCTTAATTCTGCCATTCTTGAAAAATATGTCAGGTCTGCGAAGTCCGTCTCCGCAAAGCGGCAGGAGCTTCCGGCATTGCTCACGTATATCAGGAACCCGCCCTTTACTCTTACAGTCATGTGATACACGATAAGCACCCGATAGTCGTTCTGAGCCATGAACTGGGCGAATCTGGGATGGTTCTCCCGCTGAAGGTCGTACATATTTACGACTTTGATGGGGAACGTGCTGAACATCGGGTGGAAATCCTCGGGCTGAGTCGGTGTCAGATCAAGCTCTGAAGGTTCAAAGGATTTCTGATCGCCCGCTGATATCATCTTAAGCCCAAAGCTGCTCTTAAGGGCAATCTCACCCAGAACATAGAATTCATCAAGGTTGTAAGCCTTCAGGATCCGCTCCAGGGCGCTCTCAAAGGACACCTCTTTTTTCAGAAGGAAGTCTCCCAGAAGATCCAGTATCGTACTGCTCTTGTCCCTGTAGATAAGCATGTGCTGTGCGATGGTCATCACCTTGCCGTCATAGAGGATATTGCCGTGCACATGCGGAGTGTAAAAGATATATCTGTCCTTTCCCTTGGCCTTGGCCATATAGAGCATCTTGTCTGCCAGCTTGAACATGCTGTCATAGTCTTTGGCATTCTCCGGATACAGGGCACCACCCATGGAAACTGTGATGGTGGTATTGTTTTCCTCATCCATATATTTTTCCCGGATGGTATATCTGATATTTCTGAGAATCTCGCGAAGTTCCGGCTCAGTGCTTACTTTTTCAAGGACCAGCATGAACTCATCGCCGCCTATCCTTCCGACGTAACCCTTGTCGCCGACAAAATGCTGAGCTGTCTTTGCGACTTCTATGATGACATCATCACCTTTCATGTGGCCGTAGGTGTCATTGATAGATTTGAAATTATCAACGTCCATGAGGAAGAAATAAAACGGTTCGGGAGGATCCTTATGCATAAGGCTCTGCGCATATTCGGTGATGGCGCTCTTGGAATATACTCCGGTCATCTTGTCATAGAATCCGTCTGCGCGGTCAGTCTTCATGGACTGGATGTCAGACAGATCCATCTTTATGCTGTCGCCTGAATTCTCAGGTTTTTCTATTGTTGCTGCAATCCAGGAGAGGGAGCCGTCTTTTTTGCGCACCCGAAAGCAGCTCAGAGCGGACTGTCCGGGGTTGATCGCGAAGATCGCGCTTTTAAGACCGGAAAGATCCTGCACCGGGATTATCTTGTCGAGGGCATTCACATCGCTTTGCCCGATGTATTCAATGAAGCTTTTGCTGCAGTCTCTGATATTCAGATCATCATCAAGTTCAAGAAAGTATCGTTTGAATTTTTCCATAGTACTCCCTGACCACACAAACGCAATTTACATTAATAATTTATCAGAAAACAGTGACCTCCTTCAATATGACGGACGGATTTTTGATAGAATATTTATAATTGTGATATGATTAATATATATATTTAGAAGGAAGAAGATATGGATAAACTAAGAGCAAACAGGAATCTGATCTACATAGCGGTGATTGCGGCAGCAGTTATTGCCATGATCGTAATGGTCATACAGTTTAGGAGTGAAAAGAAGGCACAGGCTGACGAGGCGGCTCAGAATGTGACTGTTACTGAGATGAAAAAGAAAAAACTCGCCGAGCCAAAGATCACCGTGGATACAAAGATAATTGAGGACGGTCTGAGTGACATGGGCTTTCTTGTGACCCAGGAGTACTACTTCACACAGGTGGAGCGCTACACCAAGGAGACCAGGCTGTTTGGCCTTGTGCCCTCAGAGTCTGAGATCCTCTACAGCTATGACGGCTCTGTTCAGGCGGGGATAGACTTTGAGAAAATTGAGATAACCAAGGATGATGACACCAAAAAACTGACCGTCACCCTTCCGCCATCTGAGATCAACGCTGTCATAATTGACGAGAAGTCTTTTAAGGCATATTCGGAGAAGGACTATCTCTGGAACAGGATCCAACTCGAGGATTACAGCAGGTCAAGAGTTCAGTTTGAGAATGCTGCCAGGAAAAAAGCCATCGACAGCGGAATCCTGGACAGAGCAGACGATCAGGCAATGAAGCTGGTGATGAACTTTATCAGGAGTATTCCTGATGCAGCGGACTATACAGTGGCTTTTGAGTAAAGGGGGAGCAGGATGAATCTTAAAAAGATAATGATTGTGGTTCTTCTGATACTCCTGGCTGTCTTTTCCGTTACGAAAGTAGCTCCCTGGGCCATGGATCCTGAGAATCATACCCATTCCATAGAGCAGACCGAGGACAAGATAGCTACTGTGATGACGCTGTCCGGGGGAGCTGCGGCAACAGCTGCGACTCTGTCGCTTCTTCCGGGAGACATGTGCACCCCTATAGCGGAGCAGCTCGCAGAACTTGCCAAGTACTTTCTTCTTATACTGAGTGCACTTTATCTGGAGAAATTTCTTATTGTGATATCGGGTTTTATAACCTTTGCATTTTTCATACCCGCATCACTCATTATCCAGTGCGGCAGAGTTATCTTTAATAAAAAGAACTGGTCGATGCTTGCCGCCAAGGTGGCCTTTCTGGGAATTGTGCTGTTCCTTATCGTTCCGGCCAGCGTCCGCCTCTCCGACATGGTATACCAGACTCAGGCAGAGAAAGT
>CAMNOS010000184.1 GCA_946546925.1 uncultured Butyrivibrio sp. | reverse complement strand
CCCCAACGGTCACAACAGGAAATATCCTGTATCTCCTTCAATTATCTCAATCTGTCCGTCGCACCTGCTCACGATCTCGTCCGTGACTTGTACAACTTCTGATTCCTTCACACATATGTCAAACTCCACATCAGCAGCATATCGGGCATCATGTATCCTGATGTTCTTCTGACCGAGAAGGTACTGAATGGTGTTGACTCTGCTGTAGTCTACTGTAAGAGTCAGCTTCTGCGAGTATACAAGTTCACCGACTCCCGAGCCCGCAATGCCTGCCTGGGCAGCCTGGGTATAGGCCCGCACAAGGCCGCCTGTTCCAAGGAGTATACCGCCGAAGTATCTGGTGACAACTATGAGAACATTGGTGATGCCTGCGCCGTTTATCACTTCAAGTATCGGCTTGCCGGCAGTCCCGGAGGGCTCTCCGTTGTCGCTGCATTTGGTCTGTTCGCCGTTTTCGCCGATCACATAGGCATAGCAGTTGTGCCTTGCGTCCCAGTACTTCTTTGAGATCTCTGCTATCCTGGCCTCCGCGTCAGATACGCTTCCCACAGAGAAAACATTGGCAATAAAGCGGGATTTCTTCTCAATTATCTCACCGCTTCCGTCTGAAGTTATTACTTTGATCGATTCTCTTTTTCCCATAGTGTGATTATACCATATATGTTATTATTAGAAGGTCAAAAGTCCGATGAATACTTGGTTTAATGGAGATTACCATCAGAAAACGGCATTAACAGGCTATTTCGGCGGACAGACTGATCATTATACAGAATAAAGAAAGCAGAGGAAAAGGTATGAAAGCAAAGTTTTCGGGGTATCTGACTGAACTTGCACCGGGGCTTAAGGCGCTCATTGGTGAACTGCAAAAGAGCTATGACTATGTCAGCATTCTGGCCACAGATTCTGTAGGCTTTAGCATGATTGCATCTCAGAGAGTGAAGAAGATCAGTGCAAATACCATGATGGTTGAGAGGGGAAATGTTGTAAGAGTGCACAGAGACGGACTCTACAGCGAGTATTCTTTTAACAGATTTGATCCCGAGAGGGTATCTGAGACTGCTGACAGGATAAGGGGAATACTTGATGAGCAGTTCGAGGTTTTAAAGCAGACGGGGGCTGAGATATACGACACTCCAATTCTTCCCGATGAACCGTTTACTCTTTTCGAGGAGATGGAAGCAGAGGGGCTTCCGGAGGAGACAGATCTTGACGCTCTTATGAAGAAGCTTCAGGGCTTCTCCGACAGGGGCAAGGCTATGTCTGATGAAGTAATAGACTGCAGCGTTACGGCTCAGACAACCCATGTATGCAAGCTGTTCCTGTCGGCAAACAGAGACCTCAGGCAGAGCTATGTCTACTCGGAGGGAAGCGTTGTGGTACTTGGTGCCAGAGACGGCAGGACAGACACTACACAAAACGGAGTGTCCGACAGGGACGGCTCGGTGATTTTTGACAGACTCGGAGATCTTATAGAGGTCACCCACAAGGAGCTTCTTGAGAATCTATCCGCTGAGCACGTGATTCCCGGAGAGTATGAGATAGTCACCACCCCTCTCGTGTCGGGACTTATTGCCCATGAGGCATTCGGCCACGGCGTAGAGATGGATATGTTTGTCAAAAAGAGAGCTCTCGGAGCTGAATATATCGGAAAGCGTGTGGGTTCCGATCTTGTTACGATGCATGAGGGAGCAAAGTGCGTCAAAGACGTTGCAAGCTATGCTTTTGACGACGAGGGAACTCTGGCGGGAGATGTGACAGAGATTGACAAGGGCATCCTAAAGACCGGTGTCTGCGATGCGCTTGCGGCCTTAAGGCTCGGTACTGTTCCCACCGGCAACGGCAAGAGGGAGAACTTTGAGCACAAGGTATATACCAGAATGACCAATACCATGTTTGATCCGGGCGACAGCACCAGGGAGGAGATGATCGCTTCTGTGAAAAAGGGATATCTTTTGTCCGGCATGTTCTCAGGGATGGAGGACCCCAAGCACTGGGGAATTCAGTGCATAGTGGCAAGGGGATACGAAATAATAGACGGCAGGCTCACGGGCAAGGTGGTTGCGCCTGTTGTCATGACAGGCTATGTGCCTGACCTTCTGGGATCAGTTTCTATGGTGAGCGGAGACTACGAGTCCTTTGGTAACGGCGGATGCGGCAAGGGACACAAGGAATGGGTCAAGGTTTCTGACGGCGGTCCATATCTCAAAGCTGTAGCAAGGCTTGGATGATGAGAATTTGGATGAACATATATGGAGGTTGAGATGACAGACAAGATAATTGAGATTCTGAAGAACTCCGAAGCTGATGCCTACGCCGTTACAGATACGGTGACAGAGGGCTGGGAGTTTTATTTCATAAGACATAAGCTGGACCAGAACAGGGTTCGCGATGTTGAACACATAAAGGTTGAGGTCTTCAAAAAATCTGAGGACGGCCGGTTCCTGGGAAGCGCTTCGGAGGAGATTTCACCGACTGCAACAGAAGAAGAGGCCAAAAAGATCGTAGACGATCTCTGTAAGAGGGCTTCTTTTGTGAGAAATCCGTACTTTGAACTCAATAAGGAAAAGGTAACGATAGAGAATAAGAAATACGATCCGAAGCAGATGGCAAAAGATTACATTGAAGCCATCAGATCCGTTCCCGAAACCGAGGGAGAGTTCATCAATTCCTACGAGATTTTTACAGAAGTATGCACCAGGAGATTTGTGAACTCGGAAGGACTTGATGTAACCACGGTATTCCCCACTTCCATGGCTGAGGTGGTGGTCAATGCCAGAAATGACGATCATGAGATCGAGCTCTACCGCATGTACAATGCGGGCACCTGCGACAGGGATAATCTGGTCAAAAACATAACAGACACACTTAAGTTTGGCCGCGACAGGCTCATTGCCAAGCCAACCCCGTCTCTCTCAAAGGCCACGGTGATCTTCTCAACCGAGGATGCGGGCTCGATTTTTGAGTGGGCTGCAACCAAGATGCACGCCAGCTTCAAGTACAGAGGCTTCTCGGACTGGGAGATCGGTAAAGAGATCCTTGAAGGCGCTCAGGGCGATAAGATCACCATAAAGGCCCTTAAGGAGCTTCCCAACTCATCAAGAAATTCTGCTGTGGATTCCGAGGGAGCGCTTTACCATGACATGGACATCATGGTTGACAATATTCCGAAGAACTACTGGGGCGACTGCCAGTTCAGATATTACACCGGTGTAAAAGACTCCTTCATAGCAGGTAACTTCTATGCAGAGGGTGGCAAGGCTTCTGAGAAGGAACTGAGGTGCGGCACTTACCTTGAACCCGTAGAGTTCTCCGACTTCAGTGTGGATCCCATAACAGGTGATTTTGCAGGGGAGATCCGTCTTGCATACCTGCATGAGGACGACAAGGTTACTCCTGTAAGCGGCGGCTCCGTATCGGGCAATCTGACGGAACTTATGAAGAATGTCAGAATGTCCAAAGAGCTTCGTCAGTACGACAACAAGGTTATACCCTCTGTTGTCAGGCTGGAGAACGTCACTATCGCCGGCGTAAACTAAAGGGGAAAGTAATATGCAATTGCGGCGTGATAGCAAAGCGGCCGATATATTGCGGACTTCATTGTAAAAAGTGCGTGTGTGTTGACATGTGCTTGACATCGTTGTAATATTTAGAAAACCAGAGATAAATAACAGATAGAGGTTGCATGTTTTAAGAGTAGCTATGCGGATGTGTCAGGCACAGTTGATGCACAGCAAAAGGGGAACATGCCGAAAGGTTCGGTCACCCGAAGGCCGGATGCTTGGGCATACAGTTAAGAGCTGTATGACTGTCATCGCAAGATGGGGCGCTATCGTGATTATCATTTACCTTAACAGGGTATGTATGTTGATAGTTAGCCGGCTCCTTGCGAGCCGGTTTTATTTATGATTACAGGAGGAAGATATGGCTATTTTTAAGGGCGCCGGAGTGGCAATTGCAACACCATTTTATGAGAACGGGGATGTCAATTATGAGGAATTTGCAAGACTCATAGATTTCCAGATCGAGAACGGAACCGATGCGATCATCGTCTGCGGAACCACCGGAGAAGCAGCGACCATGAGCGAGAGAGAACACATGGAAGTTGTGAAGTTCTGTATCGATAAGGTTGCTAAGAGGGTTCCCGTAATTGCGGGAACAGGTTCAAACTGCACAGCGACAGCAATTGAACTGTCCAAAGAGGCTGAGAGCTACGGAGCCGACGCTGTCCTTTCGGTTACACCCTACTACAACAAGGCAACACAGGGTGGACTTATCGCGCACTTTGCAGCAATTGCTGATGCCATCTCAATTCCGATAATCCTCTACAATGTTCCCAGCAGAACAGGGTGCAATCTCCTTCCCGAGACTGTTGTGAAGCTTGCAAAAGAGCACAGCAACATCGTGGGTATTAAGGATGCCACAGGCAACATTTCCCAGACTATCAAGATGATGTCACTTGCTGATGGCTGCATTGACCTTTATTCAGGAGATGACGATCAGATTGTTCCCATCATGTCGGTTGGAGGACTCGGCGTAATTTCTGTTCTTTCTAATGTCGCACCCAGACAGACACACGAGATCTGCCAGAAGTGCCTCGAGGGCGATTTCGCTGCGGCAAGAGAGCTTCAGTTCAAGGCATATCCTCTTGTAAAAGCTCTTTTCTCCGAGGTCAATCCTATTCCTGTAAAGGCAGCCCTCAACATGATCGGTTTCGCGGCAGGTCCCCTTCGCCTTCCACTCACAGAGATGGAAGATGCCAACAAGGAGCATTTGAGAGAAGAGATG
>CAMNOS010000183.1 GCA_946546925.1 uncultured Butyrivibrio sp. | reverse complement strand
GCAAGAGGAGCGGTTGTGACAGAGAAAGACCTGGCGGATGCCCTCATAGAAGGCAAGATCGCCGCAGCAGGCCTGGACGTCCTGAACCCCGAGCCCATGGCCAAGGATTCTCCGCTCCTTAAGATACAGGACAGCGGAAGACTCATCGTGACTCCGCACCTTGCCTGGGCCAGCACCGAGGCCAGAACCCGCTGCCTTCAGGAAGTCAAGCTGAACATCGAGGGCTGGATAAACGGCCGCCCCAGAAACATAGTGAACTGAGTCACTGGGGACGGTTCTGTTTGACTCATATATTAAGGCCGGATGATACAAATATGTTTCATCCGGCCTTATCATGAGTCAAACTGAAACGTCCCTGCTGGCTCACAGCACTTTTTTGATCTCTTCAATCACGATTTTAAGAGCCTTGATCCTTGCGTACTTTTTGTCCACGGACTCGAGTATGTGCCAGGGGGCAAAAGATGTGCCGGTCTTTGCTATCATCTCGTCGATCGCTGTTTCATAAAGATCCCACTTTTCTCTGTTTCTCCAGTCTTCATCGGTTATTTTCCACTGTTTCTCGGGGGTATTCTGCCTGTCGTTAAAACGGGCAAGCTGAGTGTCCTTGTCAATCTGCACCCAGAATTTGATTATAACGGCGCCCCAGTCCCTGAGCTCTTTTTCAAACTCATTGATCTCGTTGTAGGCACGCTGCCAGTCGTTTTCTGAGCAGAATCCCTCAAGCCTCTCAACCATAACTCTTCCGTACCAGGTGCGGTCAAAGACGGTGATGTGACCGGTCTTTGGAAGCCTGGTCCAGAAGCGCCACAGGTAGTGACGGGCCTTTTCGTGGGGTTCGGGACTTGCTATCGGCTCAACCACGTAGTCGCGCGGATCGAGGGCTTCCGTGATGCGCTTGATGTTCCCGCCTTTTCCGGCGGCGTCCCACCCCTCATAGGCGATAATAACAGGAATCTTCTTGCGGTATACCCTGTTGCCAAGATCCCGCAGTTCTTTTTGGAGCCTTTCAAGCTCTGCGCTGTATTCCTCGGCGGACATGCTCTTGTCAGTAAGAGAAATATCTGCAAGCTTGGTGTACTTCTCCATAGGGAAAGTATTCTGCAGTATCGGAACATTCATCTTCTGATTTTTGAGGGCAATGTCGATGCCCTGATTCAGAAACTCAAGGACCTGGAGTTCAGCGAACTTTTTATCTTTGGCATCAATGATGTACCAGGGAGTGCGGGACTCATTGGTGTCTTCGAGATAGCGCTCAAACACATTAAGGCACTTCTCGTAATGCTTGTTCTGAAGCAGGTCATTTCTGTCGACGCGCCAGCTGGTGTTCTTGCTTGACTGCAGGGCGTCGAGCCTCTTTTTCTGTTCCTTTTTTGATATATGGAAAAAGAACTTGATGACAAGATATCCGTTGTCACAAAGCTGACGCTCTATGACGTTGATAGAGTGGACTCTCTTTTTGTAGACTTCATCTGTGAGTTCCCCGTCCAGAACACCGGACACTACTTCCTCCATCCAGCAGGTGTCAAAGAACCTGAACTTGCCTGCTTCTGGTATCTCTTTGATGTATCTGTAAAGGAAGGGATATCTCTTTTCCTCATCGGACGGTGCCCTGTCCATTGTGGCAACCCTGAAGAACCTTGGGTCTATGTTGCGGATCACTTTTCCTATGACAGCGCCTTTTCCTGCGGCATTCCAGCCCTCAAAAAGGACCATGACAGGAAGGCCTGCCTCCTTTATCTTCATCTGGAATGCTGAAAGACGCTCTCTTTCTTCTTTCAGCTTGGCTTTTAGTTCTTCTTCTGATGGAAACTCGGGCCGGGTATAGTCTTTCAGCATAGAAAATCCTCCTTCGATATATACGATATTCTAACTACTATAATACCATAAAAACATATAAAACGAAGTGGTTGGCTGCAGGGGAGAATAGCACCGATAAGTTGCATACGAAAAGACATAAATACCTATCATTTCATTGACCGGACGGCTAACTCTCCCTTATAATTAGTGTAAGTATTTGTTGAATGATATACGGGGGTTAAATAATGAAAAAAAGTATCGTAAAGACTTTAGTCTCTATGGGAATGCTGTTTGTAATGGCGGCACTCCTTTTCTTGAGTCCTGCAGCAACTATCCGGTCAGAGGCGGTCGGCGCTGAAGTTGCGGTGGGAATCGATGTTTCCAAATATCAGGGCGGAATAAACTGGCAGCAGGTCAGGAATCAGGGCATCAGATTTGCCATGATCCGTGTGGGCACCACCAAGAAGGGCCTGGATGAGCAGTTTGTCAATAACATTAACGGAGCCAATGCCGCAGGAGTGCGCACGGGAATCTATATTTATTCCTATGCAACTACACCGGAAGCGGCAGCAGCGGAGGCCAATCAGGTCCTTGCATGGATAGCTCCTTATACGGTTACATTCCCAATTGCGATAGACATTGAGGATTCTGTGCACAAGGGACTGAGCGCTGCTCAGCTTCAGGCAATTGCCGATACATTCTGCGGTATAATCAACGCCAACGGATATGAGGCAATGGTATATGCCAGCAGGAACTGGTTCGCCGGCAGGATGCCCAATGTAGCAGCAGCCAAGTGGGTTGCCCAGTATGCACCTGTGTGTGACTATCCCGGAGATTATGCTATGTGGCAGTCATCAAGCCGCGGCTCCTACAAGGGAATCCCAACAAGAGTTGATGTCAACCATCTTTACACCGATTATTTTTCAAGGATCATCCCTGAGGGCTTTTCCAACTGGGGAGGGCATGTTTACTACTACCACAACTACCGCAAGCAGTACGGATGGATCAATCTTGGCGGACAGAGGTACCATGCAGATGCCAACGGATTCATTCAGGCCGGGTGGTTTCAGGATGAGAGCGGGATCTACTACCTCAATCCGGAAGCAGGCGGACTTGCAGCTACCGGTTTTGCTGATATCGACGGCGGTCACTACTACTTCAACGAGAACGGACAGCGCTGCACCGGACTTCTCAATCTTGGAGGCCCTGTGTACTATGCCAATGCCGACGGCCTCTGCCAGAGAGGATTCGTTCAGTTTGATGACGGCGTAAGATACTTTGATGAGAACTATGTGATGAGGACAGGCCTCACTCAGCTCGGTGGCAGCCTCTACTATTTTGATGGCAACGGTATCATGCAAACAGGCATGATTGCTCTTGAGACAGGCAAGTATATGTTTGGTCCCGACGGTGTTGCTGTGAGCGGCTGGTATGCCAACGAGCAGGGACAGAGATTCTTCTTCGGCCCCGGCTGTGCAGCGCTTGTGGGACTTCAGACAATAGACGGCGCCAACTATCTCTTTGGAGATGACGGCGTTATGTTCGCAGGCTGGTCAGGTGACGTGGCAGCAAGATATTATTTTGCTCCGGACGGAAGAATGGTCACAGGCTGGAATGCGATCGATGGCAGGAACTTCTATTTTGGGGCAGACGGCAAGATGGTACTTGGTCTTGCATCTCTTCCCGATGGCGTATATTACCTCGATCCCGCAGACGGACATCAGGTGGTCGGTTGGGTTCAGCTTCCTGACGGATGGCACTACTTCGATGCCAATAACGGCAGGATGCTTGCAAATGTGACAGTGCCTCTTGAGAATGTGAACTGCACATTTAACCAGGCCGGAGTGCTTATAGATCCCGCAGGATGGACACCGGGAACTCCCGTACCCGCACCTGCACCCGCTCCCGAAGGCAACTGAGCCACCGGGGAGTCACTGGGGACGGTTCGTTTTGACTCCATAATTTCGTGCAATGAATGAATACTTTTAAATAATGGTCGGTCTTCCGGGAAGCTGTATCTGTAAAACAGATTCACTTCCGGGCGGACCGGCTTTTTGCATGGCAGAATTTACCCGAAACTGTAATTTGCAAGGCTTAACTTTAGGACTGTTTTCTAGTGACTTTACAGGGCTGTAATGGTATTATATTGGCTGAAACAAGAGTTGATTTGGAGGTATTATGATGACATTTGATGAAGCTAAAAAGAAACTTGAACAATTCGGACAGACACATGTACTGAAATACTATGACGAGCTTAGCGATGCAGAAAAGGCAGAGCTTATCGCTCAGATTGAGGATACGGATTTTGCTGTTCTTGAGAACTGCAAAAACCTTGGCAAGAGCCAGGGCAGAGGTGAGTTTGCTCCTCTTGCTGCGATGCAGGTATCAGAGATTGAAGAAAGGAAGAGCGAGCTCTTTGAAATTGGCAAAAAGGCTCTTAAGGAAGGCAAGGTTGCTGCATGTCTCCTTGCAGGCGGCATGGGTACAAGACTTGGTTCCGACAACCCCAAGGGAATGTACGACATTGGTCTGACCAGGCATGTTTACATCTTTCAGAGAATAATTGAGAACCTTCTTGACACCGTACAGCAGGCTGATGGTTCTTACATCCGTCTCTTTATCATGACCAGTGAGAAGAACAACGATGCCACCGTTTCTTTCCTCAGGGAACACAATTTCTTCGGATATCCTGAGGAGAAGGTGACATTCTTTAAACAGGAGATGGCTCCCGCATCCGACTACGAGGGCAAGGTTTATATGGAATCCAAATCAAGGATATCCACTTCCCCCAACGGTAACGCCGGCTGGTACGCTTCAATGCTCAAAGCCGGACTTCGTGATCTCATCCTGAAAGAGGGAATCGAATGGATCGACATCTTTGCTGTTGATAATGTTCTTCAGAGAATTGCAGACCCTTGCTTTGTGGGTGCAACTCTTGATGCAGGAGTAAGCTGCGGTGCCAAGGTTGTAAGAAAGAACGCTCCGGATGAGAAGGTAGGTGTTATGTGCCTTGAGGATGGCAAGCCTTCAATCGT
>CAMNOS010000182.1 GCA_946546925.1 uncultured Butyrivibrio sp. | reverse complement strand
AAATTCCTTATACTCAAATTCAACCGGTTCCTCGTGAAAATCAGGGTTTTTCTTTCTTACGACCACTTTATTGTAGAACTCAAAGTCTCTTGGCTTTAGTTCATGCTGATTTACTATATTGTCAATCACCCCATTTCGCATATGCTCAGGGATCTTATAAATCACTTCTGCAAGAGCACCTGCCATGCATGCTATCGTGTCACTGTCTCCGCCTAAAGAGATTGCATTGAAGATGACATCTTCAAATGATTCTCCTTCTAAAAATGCAATGATTGCCTCCGGAACCGACTTCTGACAGGATACTTCAAACTTGTAGTTCTTCCTGATGTCATCCAGTTTCCTGTCCAGATCATATTCAAAAGTCTCAGAGATATATGCCTTCACTTCTTCCTTGGTTTTCCCACTTCTAAGAAGGTATATTCCGGCGGCGATCGCTTGTGCACCCTTTATTCCCTCCGGATGATTATGAGTAGGCTCTGCTGATATTCTTGCTATGTTGAGAGTATCTTCCAGAGAATCAAACATCCATCCAACCGAGGATACCCTCATCCCGGAGCCATTGCCATAACTTCTGTAGGGCTTTCTGTTAGGATCAGTCAGCCAATGTCTGAAGCGTCCGCCATAGCCCTTGCGCGAATATGCAGTACCGTAAGCCACCATGATGTCTTCGCATTTATCATAAAAATGCTTCTCATAATCCGGAGTCTTGTTGATAAGCTCGTCGTAGCATATCAAAAGTGCCTTAGATACAGCTATTGTCATTATGCTGTCATCTGTCGGAGTGCTGTATCTCGTCAGCTTGATCTTACTTCTGTCCTTCTCATTATCAAATTCATATAAACTTCCATATACATCACCGATAATAGCTCCCAGCATCCTTTTCTCCTCTTTAAGTGCGTTGTCAGTTCCTTATACTATTATTGTACCAAACAGCAGAGACATTATATGTCCAGCTCGGTTTGGCACTTGCTGCGATTCGGACTACATCCGGCACAAAGGTCCATCCTTTTTTCACATATAAAAGACCTCTCCCCTTGCCTTATACGGAAGCCTGCACCCAGTTGGCATGATATATGCATGTTCCCTCTTAATATCAAGGTGCCGGTCTATCTCGCCATCTGTGATGATGAGGACAGGCCCATCCTTCGGGAAGTCTTTTGAATTCTGCAAAAGATCTATCCCGGGCTGGAGTATTGTTCCCCCTCTCCCGATCACCTTCACTCTGCCTGCGATGTCGTCAGGAGCCATATATCCTGCATCATAAGCATTCGCATCGCAAAAGACTACTCTTGCCGCCGGAACCTCCCTGGCTGCGGCATAGCTTGCTACAGCGCCGAGAGCCTTCCCGATATCGGGCGAAGTCATGGACCCTGATGTATCGATGATCACGCCAAAGGTCCTTGAATTATTAATATCTTCAGTCAGAACATACCTGGGTCTTGGAATATCAGGCGTACAGCTCTGCCTTCTGCTGGGATGTGCATAGCTCCTGTGTTTCTCTGCCGGCCTGATGTGAGCATTGAACCACTCAGCCAGTTTCACATCCCATGGTACAGGCGGAACTGCCAGCGCCCTGATCTCTTCAGCAAGACCCGCAGGGATGAATCCCCTTCCACGAAGAGAGGACTCATACTCAAGCCCCTGGGAGAGGGCATTTCTGTAGAACTCATCAAGCGACACACCTCTTCCATTGTCACCAAATGAACCGGGAGTTCTTTTGCCCAGAATATCCCCCTGCCCGTTTCCCCTGAAGGTATTCATCTTCATGAAGGTCCTCATGTCCTGACAGATCATGTCATAGATCTCTTCTGCTGACATATTCCTGAGTGCAGGGTCATAGAGCACGCCTTCAGGCATTACTCCCACCTGCATTTCAAAGAGCCATCCATTGATCACATAGTCGGTCGCGATATTCCAGAGGTAAGGATCTTTTCCCACTGCCCTTCTGTGATGGAGAAGTGCCGCATGAAGGAACTCATGTGCCATGACAAATCTCCACTCCACATCGGACAGATGCCTGGAGTTATTGATGTAGATTATCCCCTCATATGCATCCACTGCGGCAATGCTGATGTCGTACTTCCTGCATTCCTCGATGTCATCCACAACCTCAAATGACGCTGCGATCGCTCCCAGGAGCGGGAATGCATTGATGAACCAGGAGGCGATCTTTTTGCCAAAAGAGTCCTCGTCGTTATGATCTGCGACCCGGTCGATGGCATTTGAAACAGATCTTGCCAGGTAGTATGCAAAATCAAAGGCAAATTCATTCCTCTCCTGTATGCCCCATCTGTTTTGCCCATATTCAGGCGGCTTATCCAGCCCTATCATGTCCATGGAATCCACGGCGCCGACACCGTAGATGTTGTTGTCTTCATCCCAGTGCTCACGCAAAAGAAATTCATAAATTTTCTGCTCATCCTCCATGACACTGAAGGGTATCGCCCCCACAGGGGACTGATAGAGCGGATCGCCGAACTTAATATCGTGAAGGAACCTGTCCACATAGATGTCGCAGGCAATGTTCCAGAGCTTCTCGTTAAAGCTCGCTTTCTTGGTCGTTCTCCCTGCTTCATCCCGGACCATATATCCCGGCACCTTATCAAGGTCATAATGACCGAAGCAGTTGTGAAGGATGCAGTGGGCTATTGCAAAGGCCCACTGCCTGGGTGAGAGGCTCATCTGCTTATTGACGAGGATCGTGCCATTTGCTTCGGAGCAGGCAGGTGTCTTTTTCCCAATCTCACCCTTGCCCGCGATCCTCACATAGTACGCAAAATGACAGAACACGTCGTGCTCATACACCAGGTCAATACCCTTATGAAGCTGAACCAGGTTAGGGTCTTCTCTCTCCTTATGCTGTTTTCCCATCTTTCTTTTTCTCCTGTGCTGCGAGCCTGGGAAGATCCCTTACGATCTCGATCATGAACCACTCAGGAAGCACCTTGCCGTCATCGGCAGATACCACCATCTGTGCCAGTTCGTAGTTGATCTGAGCAAGCTCTTTTAAAAGAGATTTCGCTCTGTGGGCAAAATACTGAGTCTGCCTGTCAATCTCAGCCTTCTTCTCAGGCAGGTCATGAAGGAGTCTTGCCCTGAAGGACTGAGCAAGGAAGTAGAGAACATCCCTGTCCTCTGCCTTTTCAGGCCATCTCGCTTCTCCCTTGATGATGTCCTCGAGAAGATATTTGTTATCAAGCTGCTTGACGAAGGCTGCAAACATCCCTGCGTGGCTGGCAGAGATGCTGCCGTAAGCAAGCATTCTGATGGTATCGATCGGGATCTCTTTCTCCCCGGCACCGAATTCCTTAAGTGCGTCGCTCAGCATATGCCATGACCTGGGTGTAGAGAAAGGCTCCTCAGTCTTAGGCGGCTCGGCGAAAAGGTGGTCCGGTCTCTGGCTGATATAGTCAGTCACCCAGCTGTGGATCCCGTTGCCGTATGCCCATGAGAGCCAGCTCTTTACGTCAGGCTTTAGCTGAACATGAAACATTCTGTTGATAAGTGCGCTGGACATGGTCTTAACTATTGCCGCATCCTGCGTGCGGTTTCCTGCCCCGATGACAATGCTGCCTTCAGGAAGGTGATATTCTCCGATTCTTCTCTCATAGATAAGGCTGTAGAAGGCCTTCTGTACCTCCTGCGAGCAGGCATTGAGCTCATCAAGGAAAAGAACATATGGCTCTTTTCTTGCAATCATCCTGGGAGGCAGAAACTCTGAAGTCTCTCCTCTGATCTGGGGAATACCGATGATATCCTCAGGTGCAAGCTGGCTTCCCAGGAGGGACACGCAGTCAAGGCCCACCTCAATTGCAAACTCCTCCACCAGAGCCGACTTGCCTATACCCGGAGCTCCCCAGATGAATACAGGGCGGGCAGGTGCTATATTGAGCAGTATGTCCAGAAGCTGCTCCTGATTTACTGTTACGGGTAAATTCATAAATCTTCGTTCTCCTCTGTTTCTTTTACATAGGTGAGCTTGAAGCTCTCACCTTCGTAGATGCGCACGGGGTTGCCACGAACTATTTGGGCATGCTTACTCCATGCGCTATTTTTCTGTTTATCCTTACTGTCTACATTTGTCTGTTTAAGAACTGCAGAAAGCTTCTTCAGTGCATCCTGCCTGTTCATAAACTGGCTTCTCTCCTTGGTGGAGGACACGGTAATACCTGTAGGCAGATGGATGATCCTAACACCTGACTCCGTCTTGTTCACGTGCTGTCCGCCCGGTCCTCCGCTGTGGAACTTCTCAATTCTAATCTTGTCTTCCGTGATTTTCTCATCCACTTCATCAGACTCTTCAATGATGCTTACGTCCACAAACCAGTTCTTCCTCTTGTGGCCAGGTCTGTAGCCTCTCTTGCAGATCCACTGCATAGTACCTTCAAGCTCTGATAAATCCCGGTCGGATGAAAATATGATGGATGAGTATGCGCCTTCAACTTCTCCTTTCACTGACGCAATCATCTCAATATCCGGAAACTCATTTTCCAATGCTCTGTATATTCCGCCCACGGCGGCCCTGCACTCCACAGGACCCAAGCCGGAGCTGATCTGTAGTATCAATTTGCATTACCTCCTTTGTAGTTATATACAGGCTTAAGGAGCTTAGTAATCTCAACTGTCTCCTTTACAGCCTCTTTAATGTAATCAATATCCCTATAAGCAAAAGGTGCCTCATCCAGTGTGTCCTTGCTGATGCAGCTGGTGTAGATGCCCTTCATTGCTGCCTTGAACTCAGATACTGTATGGCTGGTGGTAACCTGCTCTCTGGATGAGATCCTGCCTGCGCCGTGTGGTGCAGAGCAGTTCCAGTCTTCGTTCCCCTTGCCTGTTCCAAGGATCACGCCATCTCTCAT
>CAMNOS010000181.1 GCA_946546925.1 uncultured Butyrivibrio sp. | reverse complement strand
AGAGTGCTTGAGGTTCGACACAGCTGTATTTAAGTCTTCGGATACATCTGTAAGTTTCATGGATGTCCAGGGGATGGTCGTGATTATTCTGTCGGCCTGATAGGTTTCTCCGCCATCTGTTTTTACGGTCCTGTTGGCAAAAGACATTTCGCAGACTGCGGATTCATAGATGATGTTCCCGGCCATGGAATCGGAAATCCTCTTAAAAACTTCGCCGTAGCCATACTCTTTGGGGTAGTAGAACCTGGCATGGCCGGGCTGTGTCCCGAAGCTCCTGTGTTCCTTCACAGACTGAAGGGTCTCTTCGTAGCTGACACTGGGGAGCTTCTCAAGCCAATATGTGCCGAGTTCGTCAAGAGTGTCTGAAAACATCTTGCTGTTATATGGAAGCATGTAATTATCGGCAATCTCATCGCCAAGCTTCCACCTTATCCAGTCTGTGAATTTCTCCGGCATGGGCACACCGGTGTTGCAGCCGGCTCTTTTGATGGATTCAAGATATTTGTTTTGAATGTCTGCAGGAAGCTGCCAGATGTTGGCTTCGAAGGGGTGGCTGATCTCACATCCGTGGATCCTTATCCTGGAATCACGCTCAAAGATGTTCCACTGATCCTTCGAAAGGAAACGGAACAGGAAGCTGCAGACTTCTGGCCTTCTCACATCCAGAAAGTGTCCTCCGCCTATATCAAGGGGCCTTCCGTCAACATCGGCTGACCGGCAAAGGCCTCCGGCTTCTTGTTCTCTTTCCAGGATTATAAAGTCTGTTTCGCCTTTATCTTTCAGGCGTCTTGCGAAGGCAAGGCCCGCAGGTCCTGCCCCCAGGATCAGATACTTAGTTTTTATCATGTGTTTGATTTCTTCCAAATGTATTTTTCATGTTTTTTGAGCTTGAACAGTATGGACAGGGCCTCCAGGACAGCCTTGGGCTTTAAGCCTGTGGAGGATCCCACATAGTGGATGGGGACTTCAATGCAGTTTAAGTTTCTGCAGTAGAAGCGCATCTCTGTCTGATACATGTGGCCGGTGGACATTATCCGGTCTAAGTTTATGTTCTTCAGAACGTGTCTCTGGAAAGCTTCATAGCCGCTGGTCATGTCTTTTAACTTAGTTCCCAGAACCAGGTTTGAGAGAAAGGTTCCGCCGCCGCTAAGGAGCCTTCTGTATAGTGGCAGGTCGCTGACACCGCCGCCCTTCATGAATCTGGAGCCCCATACGCAGTCATAGCCCTCATCAAGTCTTTTCATAAACATAGGGAGCTGTCTGGGGTCATGGCTCAGGCCGCCGTCCATCTCGATTATCCTGTCGGCGCCGTCTGCAAGAGCCTGTTTGTACCCTTCCAGGTAACAGCTGATGACGCCTCTCGACTGCTTGTAAAAAATAAGTTTGATGTGGTCATTGCTCTGCGCTTTTTTTCTGATAATCTTTTCAGTGTCGTCCTTGGAAAAGTTGTCTATAACGGGATAGTAATACAGATTCTGAAAGCCCTGTGAAAAGATCTCGTCGATGACCTGTTCCATGGTATCAGCCTCGTTGGCCACAGGCATGACGATTATTGTCTTCGGAGTGTTTGTCATACTTATCATTTTCCTTCTTGATAATGAGTCATATCATTATATACCATGTCCTGAATATAGTCCACGGGTTACAATTCAGTTGCCGGAAAGGCTATTCAGTACAGATATAAACCCATCTGCTCACTCCGACTGTGTCGTGATTTATCAGGATTCAAAAAAGAATGACCTCCTCATCTCATGTTATTCGGGACAATCGGAGGTCATTCTTTTTTGAATCCGATAAATCATCTCCTCGTCGACATGATTCGCATCTGGGTTTATATCTGTACTGATGGGCCTTCCTGGCAACTGAATTGTAACCTATAAATAATTTCTTAAGATTACCGTGAGTCTCACTATTCACTCCAGCGATTTGGTACAATGAATATATACACATCAATGCGCAAAAGGAGGGAACCATTATGAGAAGAGTAAAAAAGCTGATTGTAACGGTACTATGCATGATCATGGCAGTATCATGCCTCGGCTATTTTGACAGCATTCCGGTCAGTGCAACGGATCGTGTCACTGTATATCCCAGGGATTATGACGGCAACTACAGTGTCACAAACGGTACAGGAATCACCTATGACGCCAACGGACATGCAAAACTTGGAACTATTGCAAATGGTGATAAGGCCATGTTTCCCGGTGTGGATCTTGGCAGTCAGTACAGCACGCTTAAGAATCTTACGATCTCTTATTCCAAGATCCATTCTTATAATGTTGAAGTAAAAATACGTCTTGACTCTGAGAACGGGCCGATCCTTGGATCTTTCTACCTGAACAAGCAGACAAAGGCAAATAATGATTATGTCACACAGGATTTTTCCAAGTTTAATATGTCTAATGTCTATGGTGATCGTGATCTGTATCTGACCTTTTATACATCATATAGCATACCGCCAACCCTCACTACGGCACTTGATATTGATTACATGACCTTTACAAACTGCTATCCGTATGAGGAATATACACCTTACGACACCAATGCCCCGGGCAATTCGTGGGTAAAAAAATATTACAACGAAACAAATAAAAAGAAGCCCTATTATATGCCAGACCCTCGCTGGTTGAGGCCCTGCTCCATTCTGGTACAGCACAAGAACGAGTACGGCAAAAAGACACTTATATTTGCAAGCCCCTATGGCATTCGCCAAGAGGAGGCAAATATTGGCAAAGTAAAGGGAATCACCTACAGCTACAAGAATAACACGCTTACACTAAACAACTGTAAAAAGAAGGACTACAGGATTGTAGCAAACAATATGGGCAGTTCCTTCAAGATCAAGCTGGTGGGGAAAAATACCATTCAGCATATTGAGTCCTATGGTAATAAATGGCCCTGCGGCATGCACTTTACCGGAACCGGTTCCCTGACTGTCAATAGCGTTAAGGATCCCGCAAGTTCACTTCTTTTGTATTCCTGGTACGGAGATAAACTGGTAATAGATAAGAAAACCAAGATAACAGCCTATGCTGCTAAGGGCAAGTCCCCTGTAATCCTCAGATTTGGAGAAAATCCTCCCTCTATCAAGAATTCTTATAAGATACAATTTGACAGCAAAAAGAAAAAACTAAGCGGCAAATTCAAAGCAGGTTCTAAATCAACATATCTTAGGGACTATGTTTATTCGAAGACTACATTTAAAAAGAATTGAGTTAAAATAATCACACAAAAATGAATCACGTAAAAAAATTGAGACGGTACAGTTTACCGTCTCAATTTTCGTTTCTTACATCATTCTGTCTCTTCTGCAGGTAAATATGATCACTGCACATATGAACACCGTCACACAGGCAGCTAAGGTTGTAGCCTCAATACCAAAATTCACATCATACGCAAAGCTTGTGCGGGCACTTGCCGCATCCAGCTTAAACAGAGAGAATTTTGAAACAAGCCCGCTGTTTGGAAGACCGAATACTATATTCTGGGTATAGTTCCAGGCAGTATGGGCAGCCATTGCCATCCACAGGCTGTCAAAGTAATAGACAAGCAGCGAAAAGAATATCCCCATAAGAGTAATATTCATGATGGCCGAAAATGATACTCCCGGATTAAATATGTGGACACCGGCAAAGAATAAAGAGTTGCCCATAATTGCCACAGCCGGGTTCCTGTAGCCTCTTCTTAGCCTCTGATACATGAAGCCCCTGTACATGAGTTCCTCTGCAGCCGACTGCATGAACACTGCCAAAAAAAGTATCACAAGGCCCAAAATTTCCGTGCCTTCAAAATATATGTGAATGTCACCGTGATACACTGCCACTGCGACACACAGAGTGTTCATTAAATATCCGAAAAAAAGTCCGACAATAATATTCCTCAGACGATTACCCTGCATCCCCTTACCGATAATGCCGAACATGAATCTGTTAGCCCCGGTGGAAAAATACAGCAGAAACACCACCCAGATGCCGATAAACCACAGATAATACTGCAGTGTATCCGCCAGATCCGACTTAAAGGGGCTAAGCATAAAAAAGCTTATCTGCTCTCCCAACAGACTTCCCAGTACATTGAGCATAAATGTCAGGAAAAACACCACCGGAAGGGAATCATTCCATCTGAAATTGTCGGAATGGATTTTCCGAAAAAACTCCGTCATCAGTCAGCACTTTCCTCTTCCCGCTGCGCAGCAAGTTCCTCATTGTCCACCAGATCACCCTCTACTTTTTCAACATACATGTGTCCATCCAGGTGATCCAGTTCGTGGCAGATAGCCCTGGCAAGGAGTTCCTCTCCCTCCACCACGTACTCGTTCATGTCAAGGTCAAAAGCCTTTGCCTTTACATAATTAGGTCTTGTGACAACCCCTGATTTGCCGGGAAGGGAAAGACATCCCTCATATCCGGTCTGCTCGCCGTCAGTCTCAAGGATTGTGGGGTTGATCATGATAAGGGGATCATCTGCCTCAGGGGATACGTCAATCACCACGATCCTCTTAAGGACTCCCACCTGAGGGGCAGCAAGACCGACGCCGTTGGCATCATACATGGTCTCAAGCATATCCTCCACCAGTTCTCTTACTCTGGGAGTTACCTCTTTAACTTCCTTGCAGACTTTCCCAAGGACGTCATCTCCATATTCTCTGATAGTTCTAAGTGCCATATTTTTCTCCATTCTATTATGCGATATTCCTTGCATAATTATATCATTATACCCGGTGCTTCTGTCACCTGATAAGTCAACTTTATTCTCTGCCTGAGTTTTTCATATGTTGCAATACATACACATGTATCCTGCTCCGTTGACCAATTACCGCAATGTCAATGCTGCCAGTCAGTGAAGCGGATCAAAGTCAAACTGCACGGTTATATTCCGTAGTTT
>CAMNOS010000180.1 GCA_946546925.1 uncultured Butyrivibrio sp. | reverse complement strand
AACAAACTGACATATAAGCTTGAGGGCGGTGCAATACCTAAAACAAAGGACGGAAGAAAGCAGAGTAATCCCTCCAGGTATGTCTCCGGAGAAAAGGTAACTCTTATTGCACCCGAGAAGAAGGGATATATCTTCAAAGAGTGGAAGATCAGCCAGAATGGTGTTGCTGCAGGAATGGAAACAGTAAGCCTTGAGGCTTCTGGAGATGGTGTAAGTGCGGATACCATCACCGGATCATCCCATGGAGCAGCTACCCTTACAGCGGTATATGAGCCTGTGAAATACAAGGTAAGACTATATGCAAATGTTGAAGATGACGAGCTTAAGGGTGAGGATAGCTACATTGATACTGACGAAATTGTATATGACCAGCCTCTGAGTTTTGCTGATTATACCAAAGATGTAGAGGCGCTTCTTACAGCCGACAGTCTGAATGCAAAGACAATCCTCAGCTTCAACACAAAACCCGATGGAAAGGGAACAAAGTATACCCTTGATAAGCTGTACTCAAAGCTCTACGACCGTGATGCTGAGTCTGCCGAAGGTGATTATGAGCCTTTGAACCTCTACGCTCAGTATTCGGCCACAAAGATATACCATGTTTACTATGACCTTGACGGTGGAGAACTGAAAAAACCTGTGGCTACTTATACACCCGGTGCTTTTGCCAGGATTCCCAATCCTTCAAGAAAGGGATACAGTTTCGGGGGATGGATTGTTAAAGACGCTTCCACAGGTGAAAAAATTGCTAAGGAAGCTTCCAGGTTTGAGGAAAATGCAAAGACTTATGCCCTCAGCATTTTAAAGAGTGCTGATAACAATTGCGACCTGAGTCTCACCGCTCAGTGGGATGCCATTTCTTATACTGTTAAGGCAGCGGATCAATATGGCGCAACCGGAACGCTGGTTGACGGAGTCGTGTTTGATTATGAAGGAAATGCAGAAGACGATATATACTATCTTAATACCACCGGGAAAGAAGGCTATGCATTCATGGGCCTTTACACCGGCAAGAACGGCAAAGGTGTGAAGATAGCAGGCGACGGTGAGGACGGTGCCGATCTGTTTACCCCGAACGGCTGGGCTTATCCTGCAGAATCCTTCGCAGGACTTTCAACAAAGAATAATGCAACAGTAAAGGTCTATGCTTATTATAAGCCTGTCGGATCGTTAGTATCTTACCACAGCGAAGCATTTGTCTATTACGATGCTGACATATCTTCGCCTGCCCCGTCCATAACATTAGACCGCACAGCTTCACTGGCTCAGTTTGGGAAAGAGTTTAAGCTGCCGACCGTAAGCGTTACTGGATATACATTCCTGGGGTGGAAGATCTATAACCAGGATACACAGTCTTTCTATGATAAAGCCAGTGACTGCAATAAAGATCTTCCCAAACTTAAGGTTACCGAGTCAAGAACCGGATATGTTACAAAGATTAATAAAGACAGTTTATCGGATGTAACTGTTGTTCCTGTATTTGTCATGAACAAGTACAAACTCAACTTCAATACCAAGGGCGGAACGGTAACTAATCCTAAGACCGGGAAGGCCTATAAAGGTAATCAGACCATTGATGAACTGTATTACAGTAAGAGTATTACGTCTTCTGATCTGAGTTCCATGATTGGTGTTTCAAAAAAGGGATACAGATTCGTTGGTATTGCTGCGGATTCCAAGGGCAAGAGCATGATCATGGACAGCGACGGCAATTATACCGCCAGATATAACGGGGCAAGCAGACTTGTATCCAAGAATAACGGAACACTCACAGTGTATGCCATCTGGGAAAAGATAGGCACTGTTAAAGTTGAAAATGTATCTGCAGTACTTTTTGAAGCCGGAGACAATAAAACATTGAGGGTCAGAGTTGCAGATGAGGTGGCAGGCTCACACAGGTATAAGGTTGAGTATTCAACCGACTCCAGGTTTAAAAAGACGCTTCCCCAAACAGCTTATATCGATGTAAATTCCGATCATGTAGATATAAGTGGTCTTTCAGGAAATGCCTATTATGTACGTGTCTGCTCTGCAGATTTAGATTCAGGCTATAACGACGTTACCGGAAAATGGAGTAAAACTGTAAGGTCTAAAGCCACAACCAAATAATTATCTTCCAAAAGAGCTGCTTCATTGCGAGGCAGCTCTTTTTTGCTCGCCCCGATGCATTTTATCCTTATTTAAGAATTGGGATGTTGACATTCACATCCGGGAGTGATATTTTATGATACAGAAGATGTTAGCACTCGATGGAGTTGAGTGCTAACACTTAAGAACAAGAGCCATTCCAATGAGAATACCGGTTAACAGAGGAAGAGGTGCACTTTGGAACTAGATGAGAGAAAGAGAACCATACTTAATGCAATAGTCAGGAACTACTTAGAGACAGGAGAACCCGTAGGGAGCCGTACCATTTCCAAGTACACTGATCTGAACTTAAGCTCAGCCACCATCAGAAATGAGATGGCAGACCTTGAGGAGATGGGACTGATACTGCAGCCCCACACCTCGGCGGGCAGGATTCCATCTGACCAGGGCTACAGAGTCTATGTCGATGAGATGCTCCGCGACAAGGAGAAAGAAGTTGAGAACATGAAGGAGATGCTCCTTGATAAGGAGGAGAAACTGGAGACCCTTCTCAAACAGGTGGCCAAGACACTGGCGACGGATACCAACTACGCCACAATGATCTCGGCTCCGCAGATCAGGAAGAACAAGCTCAAGTTTATCCAGATCTCCAAGGTGGACGATGAACATCTTCTGGCAACCATAGTCATTGAGGGCAATGTTATCAAGAACAAGATCATAACCGTCGAAGAGGTTCTTGACGACGCAACGATGCTCAAGCTCAACATCCTTCTGAACACGAGGCTCGACGGTCTTGCGGTTGAGGACATCAACTTGGGACTCATTGCAGCGGTCAAGCAGGAAGCGGGTATACACAGTGAGATCATTGGAGGCGTCATAGATGCAGCTGCAGAGTCCATCACAGCGGATGAGGATCTTCAGATCTACACCAGCGGTACAATGAACTTCTTCAAGTACCCCGAGCTTACGGATTCGGCCAAGGCCAGTGAGCTCATCAGCACTTTCGAGGATACTAAGGACCTGTCAAGTATCGTTGAGGATACCCTTTCATCTGATGGTGAGGATACAGGCATCCAGGTCTACATCGGAAGTGAGTCGCCGGTACAGGCGATGAAGGACTGCAGCGTTGTCACAGCGACCTATGAGCTTGGAGACGGCATGAAGGGAACCGTAGGTATCATCGGACCCAAGAGAATGGATTACGACAAGGTCATATCGACACTCAAGAATATGCGACATGCACTTGATGATCTTTATAAGAAGAATTAGCAGTATTAAGGAGGCAATCTTAAGTTGAGCGAAGTTAATAAGAAACACGCTTCATCTTCCAAAGCCGGCAAGGCCAATGATGAGAAAGTCAGGGAGGAAGTCCTTGAGGAGATCATGGAAGAGCTGGAAGAGGAAGCCAAAGAGAACGAAGTAAATAAGAAACCTGAGGCTGACAAGGCAGAGGATTCATCCGATAAAGAGACTGCTGAGACGTCCGGGGAGCCTGAAGATTCCAAGGTAGAGGCCAATGCTTCCGAAGAGGCAGAAGCTACCGAGGAGAAGAAGAAAGGTCTTTTCTCCAAAAAAGAGAAAAAGAACCCTCTGCAGGAGAAGGTTGATGAACTTAATGACAGGGTTCTTCGCCAGATGGCAGAGTTTGAGAACTTCAGGAACAGGACAGACAAGGAAAAAGCTCAGCAGTTTGAAATGGGACAGGCCAACATCCTTGAGAAGCTCCTTCCCATAGTTGACAACTTTGAGAGAGGCCTTGCGGCAGTTCCTGAAGGTGAGAAGGACGGAGCCTTTGCAGAGGGTATGAACAAGATCTACAAGCAGCTGATGAAGCAGCTTGAGGACTTGGGAGTAACACCCATCGAGGCCCTTGGCAAGGAGTTTGATCCAAACTTCCACAACGCAGTGATGCAGGTGGAGTCAGAGGAGTACGAGTCCGGAATAGTAGCACAGGAGTTGCAGAAGGGCTACATGTTCCACGACATGGTTCTTAGACACAGCATGGTGGGAGTCACACCGTAGTGGTGGCACCCCTGCTTTAACATAGTACAATAACTTTTTCATAATAAATGGAGGAAACAGAAATGAGTAAGATTATCGGTATCGATCTCGGTACAACAAACAGCTGCGTAGCAGTTATGGAAGGTGGTAAGCCCACCGTTATTGCCAATGCAGAAGGCGCAAGAACAACACCTTCAATCGTTGCTTTCACCAAGAACGGTGAGAGGATCGTCGGCGAGCCAGCTAAGCGTCAGGCAGTTACAAACGCTGAAAACACAATTTCATCAATCAAGAGAGATATGGGTACAGACAGAGGCCGCACTATCGACGGCAAGAAGTATTCACCCCAGCAGATCTCAGCAATGATCCTGCAGAAGCTCAAGGCTGATGCAGAACAGTATCTCGGCGAAAAAGTTACAGAGGCAGTTATCACAGTTCCTGCATATTTCAATGATGCACAGCGTCAGGCAACCAAGGATGCCGGCAAGATCGCAGGCCTTGAGGTTAAGAGAATCATCAACGAGCCTACAGCAGCAGCCCTTGCTTATGGTCTTGACAACGAGAAAGAGCAGAAGATCATGGTATACGACTTAGGTGGTGGTACATTCGATGTATCAATCATCGATATCGGTGACGGCGTTATCGAAGTTCTTTCAACCAACGGTGATACACACCTCGGTGGTGATGACTTCGACCAGGCAATCATCAACTGGATGGTTCAGGACTTCAAGAACAAAGAGGGCGTTGATCTCTCCGGCGACAAGATGGCTATGCAGAGACTTAAGGAAGCTGCAGAGAAGGCTAAGAAGGAGCTCT
>CAMNOS010000179.1 GCA_946546925.1 uncultured Butyrivibrio sp. | reverse complement strand
ATTGAAGGTTCATATTCATCATGACTTATACCCTCCTAAATTTAATGTTCAAAAATTTCTTACCGTACTGCTCGAATATACCAGTGACACCAAGTTCAAAAGATTTCATGAGAAGATCTGCCTTATCGGAAGGCCTGTTCCTGAAATTAGCTCCAAGAATCCCCTCTTCCTGATCTTGAAAAGTATCTATCTGATCATCAGTAAACTTCTCAATGGAATTGATGGTATTGATAGTAAGTACCGAAACTGCCGCACATACAATATCCTTACCACTGTCTGCAAATCCTGCATGACCATTGCATTCAAAGCCCCTGTAGACTCCGTCCGCATCCTTGGTTATAGTAATAGTCGTCATAGTATTTCGTTTGGATTATAGCTCAATCTTGTCGATCTTAACAGTTGTGAAAGGCTGTCTGTGACCATTCTTCTTGTGATAGCCAGTCTTTCTCTTGTACTTGTAAACGATAACTTTCTTAAACTTGCCCTGCTCAACAACGCTGGCCTTAACCTTAGCGCCTGCAACATCTCCGGCTACCTTAAGTGTAGTGTCATCATTTACTGCGATAACATTATCAAATGTTACCTCTTTTCCGGGCTCAACGTCGAGCTTCTCAACTCTGATCTCATCGCCCTCGGAAACTTTGTACTGCTTACCACCAGTAACAATAATTGCGTACATAAGTTACCTCCTTCTTCTAAAAAACTCGCTAACTTCGGCGGGGCAGGGCCCACTTATGCCTAGTTAAGCGGCATACCATGATATATTAGCATGCGTATATTATTTTGTCAACAATTCTTTTAAGGATCTTTCATTTTTATTCCTGGTCAGTTCCACGATACCAAGACCCGTTATATCGATGAATTCGGTATGGACAGGCTCTTTTTTGCAGAGCTTTTTAACATGATCACAAAGCTTCTGTATATCTTCTGAACTCTTCATATTAATGAAATCAATAAGGATCATCCCCGACAGGTTTCGAAGCCTTATCTGCCGGAATATCTCATCCGCAGCTTCCATATTGACGGCAAAGGCTGAGTCCTTTTTGCCATCTATTGCCTTTCCGGTGTTGACATCGATGGCATTGAAGCTCTCAAGCTGCTCAATTATCAGATATCCGCCGCTCTTCAGCCAGACTTTGTTCATCAGGAGTTTGTCGATATCACGGTTTAAGCTGTAAACATATGAGGACTCAAGGATGCCATACTCCTCTGTTCCCCTTGTCTTAAGGAAATTCCCGGCCCTGGTTATGTGGGCATTAAGATCAGCCGCATCCCCCTTGCTGATGCAGGAGTATACCGTTCTGCTTTCAGCATTCTTAAGGATTTCTTCAAGCCTTTCAGCAACTGAAGTTATATCTTCAAGAAGGCTCTCTTTCAGTTCGGCTTCAGAAAGTGAAGCCGCCTCAGTCCTCACAATTATGCCAAAGCCGTCCCTTTGAAGAATGCCTGTGGCAAATCCTGCCTTCAGCGCCTCATATTCCGTCTTAACCGTATCGATAAGGAGGTTTCTCTTTTCGGGGGAGAGCTTAAGCGAAGCTCCCACGCCCTTTCTTCCAAGAGTCACAACACAGTATCTGCCGGATATTGACAGATATGAAGTCAGCTTAGCCTTCTTGGTCTTGATGCTGTCAGTCTCAACCTGCAAGAGGATTGCATCCCCCTGCCTTATCTTATCGCCGGTCCCAAAGCTTCTTCCGATCACTGTGGAAGGAAGAATGTGCTTTAGAGGAACGTAGCCGATCCTGTCTTCACCGTATTTAACAAAGGCGGAATCAAGGTTCCTGACGATATTGTCCACCCGGCACAGGTAGATGCTCCCCAGGTCGCTCTCGTGGACCAGGGAGAGGTATTCGAGTCTGTTGTCCTCATAAGCGGAAACTACCTGGAATCCTTGATATTCACCAATAAGAATGTCAGCCATTTATATACACTCTTTCACTAATATCATCTGTTATAAAGGGCTCAATGAAGGCGCCCTTCTCGTCAGAGCCGCCTCTGTATATATCAATCCTGTGAATATCAAGATGCACGGGATCGAAGTCTCGTCCAAGGCTTCTGAAAAAGTACTCGAATAAAAGAGCAGGCTTTAGTGTGGCACTGCTGCTCATGGCAAGAAGCAAGCTGACTTTACTCTTTTCTTTGTCAAAAGAATATTCGAAGATCATGGGCTTCATGTCGATCTCTTTTTCACCGCTCTTGGTCTTCTTCATGGCAGGAAGTGTCTCTTTAGACAGATAATCGGAAAAAGCTTCTATCCAGTCAAAATCAGGCTCTCCGCCTTTCCTGAAGCCGATAGAATATCTTGCGGCTTCCGATAAGGTCATCGCTTTTTCCTCTTTGGGATCAAGCTCTGTTATTGCGGTTATCCTGATACCTTCATTCATGGCAAGGTTGAGTCTGTCCATGATATCCTGCGCGCTCACCATGCTGTTTACGGTCATGTCCAGATATTCGCCGTCACTTGTCGCGCCGACACTTAAGGGCTGGGCAAAAGAAAGTATCTGGTGAGGACTGAACCCCTCTGAATACTTGATATCTATCTCAGCTCTTCGTATGGCCTTCTGAAAATATCTCATTACATCAAGATGCCCAATGAATTTGATGGGACCGTTCTTGGTAAATTTTAAGCGAAGTTTATTCACCTGACTTACTCTCCTTACATACTCCTACTCCGTAAGCTGCAGCGCCGCAGCCAAGGCAGCCTTTTCTGCAGTTTGATGAAGGCTTTCCTTCTTTTGCGGTGTGCCATTCCCGAAGCAGAAACTGTTTAGTGACTCCGCAGTTTAAGATATCCCATGGGAATATCTCATCGTCTGCTCTTTCTCTGGTTGTGTAAAAGAAAGGATCGATGCCGCATTCTTCGAAAGTCTGCATCCAGGTATCGAATTTGAAATACTCACTCCAGGCGTCGTATATACAGCCCTTCTCGTAAGCATTCAGAATGACTCTGCAGAGCTTTCTGTCACCTCTTGCGAATATTCCCTCCATCATGCTTGCATCAGCTTCATGCCAGTTGTATTTGATATGTTTCTGATTGAGCTGGCTCATGATGCCTTTTCTTGTCTTATTGGCTTTGTCAAGAAACTCCTCTTTGGTGTCCATCCTGGCCCACTGGAAAGGTGTGAAGGGCTTGGGAACGAAGAAGGAAGTGCTGGCAGTTATATCTATTATTCGGCCGTTTCTCTTCTCCTTGGGAACAGTTTCAAAGTACTCCACTGCAATCTTGTTGGCAATATCACCGATCCCGGCGATATCATCATCAGTCTCTCCGGGGAGGCCCAACATAAAATAGAGTTTGACCTTATTCCAGCCTCCAAGGAATGCCTCGTGCGAACCTCTAAGGATATCCTCCTCAGTAAGACCCTTGTTAATAACATCTCTCATCCTCTGGGTTCCGGCTTCAGGAGCGAAAGTGAGGCTGCTCTTTTTAACATCCTGGACCTTACTCATGACATCGAGAGAAAATGCATCGATCCTGAGAGACGGCAGTGATATGTTGATCTTCTTTTCATTGCAGCTGTCTATGAGGAAATCAAGAAGTTCAGGCAGTCTGGAGTAATCGCTTGAACTGAGTGAGCTCAGTGAGATCTCTTCGTAGCCGGTGTTCTTAAGTGACTCAAGCGCAATTCGTTTGAGGAAGTCAACGTCCTTTTCGCGAAGCGGCTTATAGAGCTGACCGGCCTGACAGAACCTGCAGCCTCTTATGCAGCCTCTCATGATCTCAAGGACAACTCTGTCCTGTGTCACCTTGATATATGGAACAACTGGCTTGGTCGGGTAAAAGACTTCCGATATGTCTCTGCACATCTCCTTGTCAATGGTCCTTGGAATATCATCAAAGACAGGCTCCATGGAAAGAATGGTGCCGTCATCCTTGTACTTTACTTCATAGAACATAGGGACATAGATGCCCGGGATCCTCGCTGCTTCATGCAAAAAGTCCCTTCGGGACATACCGCTTTTCCTTGCCTTTTTGTAGAGGTCAAAGAGTTCACGGTATCTCGTCTCACCCTCGCCAATATAGAATATGTCAAAAAAGTCGGCAATGGGCTCAGGGTTATAGCTGCAGGGACCTCCTCCTATGACTATAGGGTCATCCCAGGTTCTGTCTGTTGAAAAAAAAGGTATCCCTGAAAGATCCAGTACCTGAAGTATGTTTGTGTAGCACATCTCATACTGAAGGGTGAATCCCAGAAAATCAAAATCCTTTACCGGATCCTGTGATTCAAGCGCAAAAAGCGGAATGTTCTCTTTTCTCATAAGCGCATCCATGTCCATCCAGGGCGAATAAACTCTCTCGCACCAGACATCGCTGTATGAGTTGAACATTCCGTAAAGAATCTGAATACCAAGATGAGACATCCCTATCTCATAGACATCGGGGAAACAGAAGGCATATCTTATGTCAATTCTGTCCTTGTCCTTGTAGACAGCATTGACTTCGTTGCCTATGTATCTCTCCGGCTTTTCTATGCTAAGGAGCATCTCATCTGAAAGTGCTAAATTAGAATTCATATGTATTTCCTATCTTCGTGACAATTCGTCTGTTATATCCTCCCAGCTGACATTTTTCACAGCCATAAGGACCATCATATGATACAGGAAATCCGACATTTCGTAAATAACCTCATTGTCATTCGGGTTCTTGGCGGCTATGACCATCTCGGTTGCCTCTTCGCCAACCTTCTTGAGGATCTTGTCAATGCCCTTTTCATACAGATAATTCGTGTAGGAGCCCTCTCTTGGGTGCTCTTTTCTGTCCTTTATTACCTCATATACGCTGTCAAGGACCTTCTGAGGGTTCTTTTCCCTGTATTCTTTCCTGGCGATCTCATTGAAAAAGCATGAATAGCTTCCTGTGTGGCAGGCTGCGCCAATCTGCTTGACCTTGGCAAGTATCGTGTCAAGATCGCAGT